>DATKIY010000264.1:0-2887 GCA_035543875.1 Actinomycetes bacterium
TGTAGTTGGTGATGAATGACAGGATTCCCCAGACGACAACTAATGGAATGCCCATGATCCAAAGTGCCGTAGATTCAAAGATCGCGACGATAAGCCCGAAGATGGTTGCGACGACCAGGTAGCTCCGGGTGCCGTGAACGAAACTCTCGAATGCTGCGCCGATGTCAGGCCGAAGGCGCTTGCTGATGTTGAGTCGTGAGTTGAACGCTGCGAGGTCCAGCCCCATGAAGAAGAGCAAAATGCAGATGAAGAAGAAGTTGGAGAATGCCCCTGTGATGGCACTGGCGAGGTCGACTAACGCGCTGGATATGTCTGACAGCTGAAAGTTAGACAACGCCGAGTCGATCTGGTGCTGGTCGACGCCAACACTCTTCAGCCAGTCGTTGACGTTCTTGGTGAGCTGGTCGGCATCGCTGGAGTAGGTCGGTAGCAGGGTGGCCAAGCGTACGCCCGCGTAGGCCAAACCCAAGGCGAAACCAACCAGGATCGCGAAAGCAGACGCCATGGTGGTGAGCATCGCTATCCACCCAGGGATGCCCTTGCGACGCATCCACGTACCGATCGGCGACACCGCTAGGGTCAGCATTAGCGCCAAGAATGTTGGAGCAACGATTCCGCCCATGGCCTTGAGTCCGGCAATCGAGACCACGGCACCCGCGCCGCCAAGCAACACGATGACGCCGCGAGGGAGCGCCCACTCATTCGTCGACTGTGCTTCCTGGACGGCCATGTGGTTCCCTCCAACGCCCGAAGATGGACCCGCTTGGCCTGATCATGCCGGATCGTGGAGGATTTGGCGGTGACCACCAACGGCAATGTCTCGTTCTGGTATGCCGCTACTGGCGTCCCGCAGCCTCGCGCCGCCCTTCCCGGATCGACCGAGGTCGACGTCTGCATTGTTGGGGCGGGGTTCACCGGTTTGTGGACGGCGTACTACCTCAAACTTGCCGAACCATCGCTTCGCATCGCAGTGGTAGAGCAACGCTTTGCTGGTTATGGGGCGTCCGGGAGGAATGGTGGCTGGCTGTTCGGCGGCATCGCAGGGTCACGCACGAGATACGCCAAGAGTCATGGCCGTCAATCGGTCATTGACTTACAAGAGGCGATGAACGCCAGTGTTGGTGAAGTCGTGAGAGTCACCGAAAGCGAAGGCATTGATGCCGATGTCGTCAAGGGCGGTGTTCTTGAGGTCGCCTACTCGCCGCCGCAACTAGAAAGGCTTAAGGAGTTTGTGGCTGGTGAGCACGGCTGGGGAGAGACTGACCACGAGCTTTTGTCGGCCGACGAGTCGAATGCGCGCATTGCGGTCGCAAATACTTTGGGTGGTGCGTTCAGCCCCCACGGTGCACGCGTTCACCCCGCGAAACTCGTGCGCGGCTTAGCCGAAGCGGTCGAACGTCTTGGCGTTGACATCTACGAAGACACGCGGGTCATCGAGATCAGTCCGAAACGCGCAGTTACCCCGCACGGGGTGGTGAACGCGGACTACATAGTTCGAGCTACCGAGGGGTTCACCGCTGGAATCAAAGGTTTGCGACGCCAGTGGCTGCCGATGAACTCGTCGATGATTGTCACCGAGCCGTTAAGCGACGAGGTGTGGAGCTCGATCGGTTGGAACGGCTGCGAAACGCTAGGCGATATGGCTCATGCCTACTGCTACGCCCAACGAACGGCAGATGGACGGATTGCAATTGGTGGGCGGGGCGTTCCGTACAGATATGGGTCGAAGACGGACAACGATGGGACGACCCAACCAGAAACCGTCTCTGCACTTCGCGAGATCTTGGTACGACTGTTTCCCGCTACCCGGGACGTTGCCATCGACCATGCGTGGTCGGGAGTGCTGGGTGTTCCACGTGACTGGTGCTCGACAGTGGGGTTAGACAGACAGACTGGCTTGGCGTGGGCAGGTGGGTACGTTGGCCACGGTGTCGCCACGACAAACTTGGCTGGCCGCACGTTGACCGACCTACTGCTCAGCCGTGAATCTGAGCTAACTCGATTGCCGTGGGTGGGTCGTCGAGTCAGGAAGTGGGAACCTGAGCCACTCCGGTGGTTGGGAGTCCAGACCATGTACGCGGCCTATCGAACCGCCGACCGACAAGAACGTGACGGCCGCAGCAAGACCTCACCGATTGCGAGGGTTGCCGACAAGATCTCGGGGCGGACCTGACACCTCAGGTTCGTCGATCACCCCACGTGCGCAATAGTTCGGCTTCACGTTCTCGGCTGAGACCGGTGGTATTGCCATCTGGCGTTGGCTGCTTCTGCTCTTGTTCCAGCAGCTCGACGATGGTCTGGCTCAACGGCCTCGGGGCAAGCCCCACCGATGTCGCACGGCCTGGGTCAAGAGCCATTCCGTAGTCGCCAAAGTCAGGCCCAGGCCACAACGGAAGATGCTCACCGTCAATCGCCTGGTCGATCAGGAACTCGCGATCCACCCAGACCAACGAGGTTCCAACCGGTCCAACAGCGCTGACGATCGCTTCAAGCATCTGTTCAAAGGTGAATCGTGGCTCCGGGCTCACTGTGTGAAAGGTGCCGGACTGTCTCTTTTCCAGCATGTCGATGGCCCAAACGGCTTGGTCGCGCGCATCGATGACCTGGATCCCATAGTCGCGAGGCTCTGGTGCGAGCACCGGGCCACCGGCCGCGATTCGATCGACCCAGTACGTGAACCGGTACGTGTAGTCGTATGGGCCCACCACGTAGGTGGGACGAATCACAAGCGCACTGTCGCCGTAGCGCTTGCTGACGACCTGCTCGCACAGAACCTTCAAGCCTCCGTAGGTCTCGTTAGTGACCTCTTCAGTCGTGGGGTCGTCTAACCTTGCCAGCGGAGAATTCTCATCGCCGTTTTCAGGCATCGGTTCTGCGTAGACGGACA
>DATKIY010000265.1:0-3498 GCA_035543875.1 Actinomycetes bacterium
GCGTGCAGCCGTGACGGTTGAACAGCTCTAGGAAGTCGTTGGACTGAAGCAGCTGGTAGCTGAACTCGGTGTAGCTGATACCCGGGCCGGCAAGCCGAGCGGCAACGGCTTCTCGGTCTAACATCCGGTTCACACTGAAGTGTTTGCCAATTCCGCGAAGCAGGTCGATCGCCGACAGTTCTTTCGTCCAGTCCAGGTTGTTCACGATCGTGGCGCCGGTGGTTGGATCGTCAAAGTCAAGAAACCGCTCTACCTGATGTCTGATGCGATCAACCCAGCCACCAACGACGTCCGCGTCGTTGAGGGTTCGCTCGCCAGTCATCTTTGGATCACCAATAAGACCCGTCGCCCCACCCACCAGACCAAGCGGTCGATGGCCAGCCAACTGGAAACGCCGAAGCGTCAGCGTTTGTAGTAGATGTCCCAAGTGCAGGCTGGGCGCCGTTGGATCGAATCCGCAGTAGATCGTGCGCGACTGCTCATTCAGATGCTCAGCGAGCGCTCCCAAATCCGTGCTCTGCGCGATCAGTCCGCGCCAACTCAGTTCCTCGATGATGTCGATGGCCACGAGTTCATCTTGGCCCACCGATCAAGCGATTTGCCCAACGGCCCGCCGAGACAGGCGCGACTCACTGGCTAATCAGTGTGGATGTGCCGGTCCTCAACCACTCGATGCTCACTGCGACGACTCGCGTTCGCCGTGACCAAGCCGGCGATCAAAAGAAGCAACCCAACTCCAGCAACGATCCACCCAGCGACCTGAAGATCTAGGCCGTTCACGTGATCTGCTACGGCCAGAGCCATAATCAGACCGACGCCGAGTAGCAATCCTCCGAACGGAACCATCACTGCCTCCTCAGTTGAGCGCGGCGGCTTGTAAGCACCGAGTTTTGCGCACCACGACAGCGGCGCACAACACGTGTCAGACGCTTGTTAACGTCGACCGTTGTTACTTACCCATAAGACAAGGCGCGCAAACCTCCAGACCCAGTGAGAAGAGCACAAGTGAGAGTCGATGGACGCTGAAGCCAGCCGATCCTTGCTCTCGAAACCGCCGAGCGAAGTCGCGTTGTGTCTGCTTGGCGGACTACTCACTCATCAATCTGCGGACGGCGCTGTCAGCGTCCGTTTGACCGAGGTTGAGTCTTACGGAGGCAAGTCCGATCCCGCATCACATGCTTACCGCGGTCGGACACCGCGCAACGAGTCCATGTTTGCTCCTGCCGGAACCTTGTATGTGTACCGTTCCCACGGCATTCACTGGTGCTGCAATGTGGTCACAGGATCAAGCGACGATCCCTCCGCTGTTTTGTTGCGAGCAGGACAAGTTGTCGACGGGCTCGACGTGGCGCGCACGCGACGGGGAGCACGCGTCAGCGATCGACACTTGGCAAGGGGTCCGGGTTGTCTTGGTCAGGCACTAGGGCTCACGGAAACCGATGACGGAACCGACTTGCTTACATCGGGGGGCGTAACGCTGCTCGTCCCAGAGCACCCGGTGGCGGCGAAGGACGTCCGACGCGGCCCACGAGTCGGAGTGAGTAAGGCGTCGGAGTTGGAATGGCGATTTTGGCTTGCTGACGAGCCAACCGTTTCCGCATACCGAAAGAGTCCCCGCGCGTAGCTCAATGCAATGAACGCGCCGACGGGTTGGACGTCTTACTCAGCTGCGGTGAGCCACGAGCGCATGCTCATGCGGTCGTTATTCACCGCAGCCAGCTGTTCGGCCACTCGCGCTGGAGCCGTCCCGCCAAAAGAAGAACGGGCATCCAGCGCGCCTCGTACCGTCAGGACAGACCGCACCTCCGGCGTGAGTGCACTGGAAACCGAAGCTAGCTCAGCATCGGATAGCTCCCACAGTTCGATGCCGCGGGTGTCACAAGCACGCACACAGGCACCTGCGACCTCGTGAGCATCGCGGAAGGGCATACCGTTTCGGACCAACCATTCGGCTATGTCGGTCGCAAGAGCGTGACCCGCCGGTGCAGCCGCGGTCATGCGCTCAACATCGAAGCGCAGCGTCGCCATCATCCCTGTCATGGCCGGCAGAACCAGGAGCAGAGTGTCGACGGCGTCAAACACTGGCTCTTTGTCTTCTTGGAGATCTCGATTGTACGCAAACGGGAGTCCTTTCAATGTGACAAGAATCCCTGTCAAATGCCCGATGAGCCTGCCTGACTTTCCGCGTGCGAGCTCTGCGACATCAGGGTTCTTCTTCTGCGGCATGATCGACGACCCGGTCGCGAAAGCGTCATCTAGCTTGGCCCAGCCAAACTCTTTCGATGTCCAAAGCACGACCTCCTCCCCTAGACGCGACAGATGCACGCCGATCAACGCGGTGACGAACAAGAACTCTGCAACGAAGTCTCGGTCACTCACTGCGTCGATTGAATTTGCGCAGGCATCGTCAAAGCCCAGTTCGACTGCGGTCGCGCGAGGGTCAAGTGGAAGCGACGAACCGGCAAGGGCACCGGCGCCCAACGGGGACCGTGAAGCCCGGACGTCCCAGTCGCGAAGCCGGTCGACGTCACGAGCCAGCGCGTGACAATGCTTCAGCAACTCATGGGCGAACGAGACGGGCTGCGCACGTTGCAGATGGGTGAACCCGGGTGCGGCCGTTTCGAGATGACCACTGGCCTGATCGGCAATTGCCTCATGCAGACCGGCAACACCGGCAGCCAGGTTCCTCGCCTGGTCACGCAGGTACAACCGCAGGTCAGTGGCGATCTGATCGTTGCGACTACGACCCGCCCGAAGCTTCCCGCCCAACGACCCGAGTCTCTCGACGAGCCCCCGTTCTAGGGCCGTATGCACATCTTCATCGGCCACAGTCGGCACGAAGTCTCCAGATACTGCATCGACCTCGAGCTCGTCCAGTGCCTTGATCATTCGGTCAATCTCATCATCGTCGAGCAGGCCAGCCCGGTGCAGGACGCGAGCATGCGCGCGTGACGAGGCGATGTCGTAGGGAACCAGTCGCCAGTCAAAATGGACGCTGACACTGAGCGCCTGCAGAGCCTCCGCTGGCCCGGAAGTAAAGGCACCGCCCCACAGTCGCAGCGGTTCCGCGCCTGCTGGTGAATCCGCTCTACTCATCGATGATCTCTTCTGACCTCTGATCCCGCTTGGCGGCAATTCGGCTAGGCATTCCCCAAAGCTGGACGAAACCCTTTGCCAAAGTTTGGTCGAACGTATCGCCCGAGTCATAGGTGGCCAAGTGGAAGTCGTACAAGCTCTCGGCACTCCTGCGCCCCGTCACGGTGGCCCGTCCACCTTGCAACGTCAAGCGGATGTCCCCGCTGACGTGCTTTTGCGATTCAGCCAGAAAACCGTCTAAAGCGCGCTTGAGTGGAGAGAACCACAAACCGTCATAGACGAGCTCGCCCCAACGTTGGTCGGCAATCCGCTTGAACCGCGCCAAATCGCGCTCCATGGTGACGCTCTCAAGCTCCATATGCGCCTGGATCAACACGGCGGCCCCTGGAGCTTCGTACACCT
>DATKIY010000266.1:0-3342 GCA_035543875.1 Actinomycetes bacterium
TGCCTTCGACGGAACAGGCGATGATGTGGTCGCGAATCTCGGCAACCGTGAGGTACTGCGCCCCGACGGTTGCTTCGTCGCGATATGGCTCACGAAGAAGCGCGGTTCGACTGCCGATCGCGCCGTCGATGAATAGGTCGCCCGCGGCTCCTCGTGCGCCGAGCTTCAGAGCAGCGCTGGGTCCAACGCCTTCACCCCAGTAGCCAACGATCTCTGGCCCAGGTTCCTCAGCAGCGAGCTTCAACAAAGCGATGAAGTCGTCGGGTCCGCTGATGTCCGGCCCGCCTAGCTCGTGCAGCATGCCAATGCCTAACGACGCCGCCTCTTGACGGGCGGTTCGTTGTGCAGCACGTTGTTGCCCAGCCGTGACCGACTCAAACGCGGCCGCGCGAACCGTGTGATGAGCTTGTTGCTTCAGCCAGCCGTTGTCGTCGAATCCTGTCTGCTGTTTGGCATCCGGAGCCACAGCGATCAAGGCAGACGAAGCCAAGCACGAGTGCACATCAATTCGCGACAGGTAGACCGCCGAACCGTACGATGCACGGTCGATCTCTTGCCGAGTTGGCACGCGTTGCTCGGGCCACGCGGACTCATCCCAACCGTGCCCAAGGATCACTCCCCCACGAGCCTGGCGACAGTAGGCCTCGACCTGGTCAAGTAGTTCGTCGACGCCAGGCGCTGCCGACAGGTCGAGTCCGGTCAGCGTCAGCCCCGTCGACGTTGTGTGAACGTGAGCATCGACGAATGCGGGCGTGACAAGTGCGCCGTCGAGCTCGACGATTTCGTCGACGTCTGCGCGGTGCGCTAGTGCAGCGCCATCGCTTCCCAGCCAGGCAACGTGGTCGTCTTCGGTCACGATCGCTGTCGCAAACGGGTCGGCGGTGCTGTAGACGTGACCTCCGACGTAAAGCGTCGTCGTCACAGGCCTGCTGCCTCGTCGGCCAAACGACGTTCAAAGAGTTCGCGGACTCCAGCCTCACTGCGCAGCAGTTCAAACGCGAGATCTGCGTGCCCGGGGGTGTAGCCGTTACCCACCAACATGGTGGTGTCGGCCGCCAAGCCTTCGGCACCCAAGGCGGCCGCGGAGAACGATGTGGCCATCGAGAAGAAGATAACTGTGCCACCACGCGCTGAGGTCGCCAAGATGGCTCCGTGCTCACACCCGGGTACGTCGACGCACACGACGGTGAGGTCGGCAGGCCCGCCCAATGCCGACTCAACCGCGTCAGCGACAGCGACCGGGTCGCGAGCGTCCGCGAGTGCTACCACGTCGGCCAGTCCCACGTCTCGGAGCAGCTGCGCTTCGCGCTCGATGGGAACGATTCCGACAGTGCGCCGTGCACCTTCGCGGCGGGCAGCGGCCAGAGATAGCGACCCGCTCTTGCCTGCCCCGCCGATAACTGCAACGGAAGGGGCGGTCCCCGTTTCCACGTATTGGCGGACCACTCGTCCAGTGAGCGCAGGAGCCCCAGCAACATCCATGACGGCCATGGCCAGTTCTGACGGCAGGTCGTCGGGAACTACGGCCGCTATCGTGCGGCCGAACAGGATGGCGGTGCCGTCGCATGGCACTTGTTCGCTCAGTCCGTCCCAGCGCACGAGCCCGTCAGAGATCTCAAGCGGGGTGAGGCTGAGTGACACCAACGTGGTGATTCGATCACCGGGCTTTACCTGCAGGGAGGCGTCCTCCCCCACCTCATCGACGACGCCCACGAGCATGCCGCCCGATCCGGTCACCGGGTTCTGCATCTTGCCGCGGGTGCTGACGATCTCCAGGACCTCCGCCCGGACCGCGTCGCCGTTGCCGTCGTGCTTGGTGGCGAGCTGCCGGAAGGAGGCGGCGTCAAGATTGAGGCGCTCGACCCGGATTCGGACCTCGTCGGGCCAAATCTCGGGTGAGGGGTCGAGTCGCTGCGCGGCCTGCGGCAGGACACCAGTTGGTTCAAGGACACGATGAAGTCCCACCGGGGACGATACTGTCGAGCGGCTCACTGACTGATCTTGTCAGGCGAGCGGCAAGTCCGCTAGCACAATCACCTGGTTAGACCGAAGAATCTCCCGCTAGACGTTGCTTTGACCGGAAGATCTTCGTACCCTCGGCGCCATGGGCGCAGTTGGCGACGTGGCAAGGAGAACCCCGTGACTCATCAGCTCCCCCAGCCGTATGCCTATCGCCAGCAGGAGCTCCGCGAGCCCGACTGGACCAGGTTCCCGGCCTGGGCCGACGTCAGCGTGGCCGACTGGGAGAACGCCCAGTGGCAGCGGGTGCACTGCGTCAAGAACATCAAGCAGCTGCGCGCCACGATGGGCGACCTGCTGGAGGAGCGCTTCTACGCCGATCTAGAGCGCGACCAGCAAGAGCGCGCCACGATGTCGATGCTGATTCCCCCGCAGATGGTGAACACCATGGTGCCGGACTCGCACGACGGTGGCGCTCCGACTGCCACGGCTTTCACGGATGCCTTCTACGCCGACCCGATTCGTCGCTACATGCTGCCGGTGCTCTCGGACCGTCGTACGGACTGGCCATCGCATCCGTACGCGACCAGAGACTCGTTGCACGAGCACGACATGTGGAAGGCCGAGGGCCTCACGCACCGGTACCCGACCAAAGTGCTCGCGGAGGTGTTGTCAACCTGTCCTCAGTACTGCGGGCACTGCACGCGGATGGACCTCGTCGGGAACTCGACCCCTACCGTCGAGAAGCTCCGGTTTGAGCTGAAGCCAGTCGACCGCATCCAGCAGCATCTTGACTATCTGCGCGCAACTCCCTCTGTGCGCGATGTCGTCGTGTCTGGCGGCGACGTTGGAAACATGCCGTTCAAGAATCTTGAGGCGTACGTCAACCAGCTGCTCGAAGTCGAGAACATCCGCGACATCCGGCTGGCGACCAAGGCTCTCATGGGTCTGCCCCAACACTGGTACTCCGACGAGGTCAGAGCAGGGATGGAGCGCCTGGCGTCGAGAGCCCAAAAGCAGGGCGTCGGGCTAGCCATTCACACGCACGTAAACCACGCGAACTCGGTAACTCCACTGGTGGCCAGAGCGTCGCGAGCCATGCTCGAAGTCGGTGTGCGGGACGTGCGTAACCAGGGTGTTCTGATGGCTGGGGTCAACGACAGCGTCGACCGACTGCTGGACCTGTGCTTCGCGCTGCTCGATGGGGCGAGCATCTTGCCCTACTACTTCTACATGTGCGACATGATTCCGTTCGCCGAGCACTGGCGCGTTTCCCTAGGGAAGGCGCAGGAGCTGCAGCATGGCGTCATGGGTTATCTGCCTGGATTCGCTACGCCGCGCGTGGTGTGCGACGTGCCGTTCGTCGGCAAGCGGTGGGTGCAC
>DATKIY010000267.1:0-3590 GCA_035543875.1 Actinomycetes bacterium
GAGAAGTCCGACGCCGCCGAGCAGTGCGGGCGCGTTGCGCGCCGACATTTTTGCAATGAACGGTGCGAGAACCGACTGAAGCACAGTGAATATCACCACGACGCTGATGAAAGAAGTGAGGTCGATCGCCATGCCATCCAATGTCAACTTGGCCACTAACAGGCCGATGGCGGACGCTGCCAACAGGATCGCGCCTCTGATCAACATCCGAATCACAAGATCAGCGTAGAGCCTGCGACCCAGCCGAGGTTGGATTGCCGCGTGGTGCGTCGCCTTAACGCACGTCCGATACCGTCCGTCCAGCCGAAGGAACCGACCACGAGAGCAGGACGTTTGTGAAAACGCTCATAACTGGTGGTGCGGGGTTCATCGGTAGCACGGTTGCTTCGATGTGCCTTGATGAGGGAATTACCCCGGTCATCCTTGACGATCTGAGTACCGGTCGGTCCGAGTTTTGCGAAGGTCGTGAGTTCTACAAGGGAGACATCGCCGACGCAAGCATCATCGACCGCATCTTTACCGATCATCCAGACATCTCGTCGGTGGTCCACTGCGCCGCCAAGATTGTGGTACCTGAATCCGTCGCTCAACCACTTGAGTACTAGGAAACAACGTCGCCAAGACGATCGAACTGGTGCAGTCGCTCGTCCGAAACAACTGCTCACGGCTGGTGTTTAGCTCGTCCGGATCGCTGTACAAGCCTGGAGCAGACTTCACGGTCGACGAGAGTTCTCCGCTCGATCCGCAGAGCCCCTACGCAGCAACCAAGATGATGGTTGAGCGAGTCCTCGAAGATGCCGCATCGGCGCAGCTCATCAGAGTCCTGTCCCTTCGGTATTTCAACCCGGTGGGTGCTGACCCGAAATACCGGACCGGCCTGCAGGATCCAGTGCCGTCACGTACGCTCGGAAAAATCATTGAAGCCGCCGACCGAAAGAGCCCTTTCACGATTACAGGCGTTGACTGGCCGACCCGAGATGGTTCCGGCATCCGTGACTTCGTTCACGTGTGGGATTTGGCACGAGCACATGTGCGCGGCTTGCAACGGTTCGACGACGTCACCTCCGCCGACCAGCCCCACCAAGTCATCAATCTCGGTACGGGCCTCGGAACCACCGTCCGGGAATTGGTTGCAGCCTTCCAGGAGGTCACCGGGGAACCACTCGACGTCCAGGAGTCCGGCCCCCGCCCGGGTGACGTCGTCGGTTGCTACACACGAAGCGACCGCGCCAGCACGTTGCTCGGTTGGAGTGCGGAGAAGTCGATCAAAGACGGAATCGCTGACTCGTTGGCCTGGTCTGCAATTCGGCCATCCAAGCTCACATAGCACCGTCCACAACCTCGAACCCGCGGCAGATTCTTACCGCGGTAGGATCACATCATGTCTGGCGTGACGAAATTGAGCATCTCGCTTCCCACTACTGTCGCGAACACTCTCAAGCGGCAGGCCGCCGCTCAGGGCATTCCCCTCAGCCAGTTGGTCGCGGAAACGGTGAAGCGAGAGACCCGGGCAGCCGCATTTCGTGCAGCGCTGCGTAATGCGTATGGCCCGCTTTCGGAGACCGATCGCGTGCAGGGACAGCGTTTGCTGGAGTCCGCTCGCACCCCACAGCAGATCCTCAGTGCCAGCAAGCAGCCTTCCAGCGGCTCCAAGTGACCGTCATCCTGGACGCTGGTGCGCTAGTGGCGGCCGAGCGACGCCCAGGTGGATTGCTCGCCATCCTCGATGAATTGGCCGTTAATGGCCACGAAGTGCCGGCCGTTCCATCGACGGTGATCGCTCAGGTTTGGCGCGGAGGACGCGGGCGACAAGCTCGACTCGGAAAATGGTTGAGTCTTTGCGAAACCGTAGTGCTCGACCACGATGCAGCGCTTCGCGTCGGTCAGCTGCTGGCGGCAACCCGCACCACCGACGTCGTGGACGCACACGTAGTCGACTCTGCGAGTCAAGGCGATGTCATCGTCACATCCGATCCGCTGGACATCGCAAAGCTGGCAAAAACCGCCAAGAAAAGAGTAAGCATCATTGCTCTTTAACTTGCCTGGCAACGCGCGTTTGGTGTGCACTCGGGCTTTTAGTAGGCGCCGTCGGCGCGCCACACCGCTTGCACAGTCTTAGCCAGGATCGTCAGGTCCATCGACAGCGACCAGTTCTCCACGTAGTAGAGGTCGAGCCGCACCGAGTCGTCCCACGAAAGGTTCGAACGCCCAGACACCTGCCACAGCCCAGTGATCCCAGGCCGAACGAGCAACCGGCGTCGCACGTGCCCGGCAAAGTCTGAGTCCTTCACCGGCAATGGCCGAGGACCCACGAGCGACATGTCACCGATCAGCACGTTGACCAGCTGCGGCAGCTCGTCAACGGAAGTGCGTCTAAGAAGGCGACCGACCGGAGTGATACGCGGGTCGTCAGCCATCTTGAACAGCAGGCCGTCGGTCTCGTTGGCGCTTTCGAACTCCGCTCGGCGTTGCTCAGCATCTTGATACATCGTGCGAAGTTTCACGACACGGAACTCGCGGCCATCCTGTCCAATCCGGGTCTGACGGAAGACGGCAGGTCCCCCGCTGGTGAGGCGAATAGCGATCGCGGCTCCCACAAGAAGCGGCGACAGAAGTAGCAGCCCAATACCCGAGCCGAACAAGTCCAATCCGCGCTTCATCACCCGCGTCGTACCAGTGAACCGAGGCTCGTCGACGTACAGCAAAGGCAACCCGGCTACCGGACGGATCGAGATACGCGGTCCAGCCACCTCGGTTACCGCAGGGGCGACGACGAGATCGATTCCTGACCCTTCCAACGACCAGGCAATGCGCCGAAGGTCCTCGGAGGAGATGTGAGGGGACGAAGACACGGCAACCGTGTCAGCGCCCGTCGCGGCGGCGGCAGTCATTACCTGGTCGACGCCTTCGTGTACCGGCACGAGCGACGAAGAGGCACTGCCAGTACCTAATCCGGCAAGACAGAGCCCGACTACCGCAAATCCAGCGGAGCTCTCACGTTCCAGCTGGGTCGACAACGCCAACGCTGAATCGGGGTCACCGACAACGAGAACTCGGTGACACAGCTCCCCGCGACGCCGGGCTGACCGAATCCATGCGCGCAGCGCGAAGCGGGCTAGCAACAACAGCACGAGCCCAATCGGAAAGAACAGTCCAACAAAGCCTCGAGAAATCTCTAGCTTTCCCAGATACGAGATGACAGCGATGAAACCAATCAACGCAAACGTCGCGCCTAGCACTCGGCGGTACTCCTCGGTCCCTATCCCGAGGAGGCGAGGTTCGTAGGCACGGAAGGTCACGAGCATGCACAGCCACGACACGAGCAGGACTGCCGAGAGCAATACGTAGTTGATGCCGCGAATCTCGACGGCGACCGGCCCGAAACGCACGAGGTAGGCGACTACGAGTGCCGCGACGATTGAAAGTGTGTCGACACAGAACAGCAGGCGGGCTAGTTGTTGACGCCACCGCGGGTCCACCACAGCCGGGGCCGGACGAGCCGTCGTCGACGACACCTGCGGCTGTGCCGCCTGGTCGCTGGTCACTGACATCTCACCGGTACTTGCCTTTGCGCCGTTGATCATCTTCGT
>DATKIY010000268.1:0-22102 GCA_035543875.1 Actinomycetes bacterium
CGGAAGTGTCGTTCGAGCGGCCGTCGAATACTCCAGAATCCACGCACCAAGTGACGAACGTGACTATGGACCGAGTCGCTCGATAACTTCCCGCAGTTGCGTCTCATCGAGCTCGTAAACCGTTTCACCGACCCGAGGATCACGCGCATGGAGTAAATGAAAGACCGGCGGCTGCTCATCTCCAAGGCGTACTAATGTCGCCGAAGCCCCGCGGACTGCTCGCTCCGTTCGCGGAGGGGCCGTTAGGTCGATCCGACTGACCACTCCGGGAGTCACCCAGACGGCCGTTGTGTCCAGGTGGCCGAAAATCTGCATATGGAAGTGCCCACACAAGATGAGTTGTACGTCCGTGTCGCGGATTGCGTCCGCAAGTTCTCCGGAGTTCTGCAGACCGAGCGCACGCTGCACCTCCACGTCGAGTGTGATCGGCGGGTGGTGGAAGACCAGCACTGTGCCTCTTGGGGCGGGTACCGCCAAGACGTCGCGCAACCACAACAGTTGTGTCTGACTGATTTTCCCATACCCCTTGCCAGGCACCAGCGAATCGAGAGTGACGAAGCGACGACCGTCCAGGAAGCTAACGACAGCTCGTTCGGTCTCGGGCGAAGAAACAACCTGTAGAGCGCGATCCAGGCCGTTCGCATCTAAATGTCCACTGCCCAGCACCTCGGTGAATGCGAGTCGTTCGTCGTGGTTGCCCGTGCTGTAGATCGCGGGGATGTTGCGCTCGCGCGCGAACTCGCCGATCAGCTCCCGTGCTGCTCGATAAGCCCCTCGCGACCCGTCGTCGGCGATATCACCACTGATCACCACGACGTGGATGCCTTGCACGTTGACGAGGTCACACAGCATTTGCCGAAGCGACTGCTGGGCGTTGACTCCGTGAATGTTTGGCGTGTCGATGCTTTCTAGATGCGTGTCAGAAAGATGGAGGATCAGCACGTCGCCAGGCTACTGGCCGGCCGGCCCACGCCGGGTCCGCCAGATTTCATGGCGCTGGAACCTTGGTTATCCGTCTTCTACGACGCGTTCAGTGAGCCGATACCACTGCATGCCAGGCCTTCCGCGAAGGTAGATCGTGCAGCTTGAAATTTCCGGCTGGAATTCGCGCGTCCCAATAGGTCGCAAAGGCAGCGTTGTGTCGACCAAGGTAGCGAGCCATGTCAGCGAGCCACATTGCCCGCCGACTGCCGTCGTCGCCCGGCACGATTCTGCTCCCGAACTCTGCAACCCCCAGTCGCTTGTGAAGCGCGTGCGCCTTTGCTACCGCCCGATAGAAGATCTGCGAAGGTGGTTTGTATCGCGTGACGCTCGAGGAGCTGTTGTAACAGTCGAAACCGAGCACCTGGATGAAGTTGCCTGGGTAGTAGTCCTTGAAGTGACGTCCGGAGTTTGGGGAGAGCGTCCAGCACATCAAGATGAGTGTGGGATGAAGCTTCGGGTTGTGTGCCTTGTTAGCCAAATGATTGACGTGACGCCAGGCTTGTCGGTAACGGCTAGCTGCAAACTCGCCGTGCTCAATATTGTCTTCGGGTTCATGCCGGTAGGTCCACCAGATCGGCCATCGCTTCGGTGCTGCCTTAAACCAGCGAGTCAGCTGTCGGTCGTAGTTTCCGTTGAGGATCGCCGATGGCTTGGCGCTGAAGGAATAGACCAGTGGCCGGTTGGTGTCGCCGAGTCGCCCGGACCACGATGAGGGGGAGTAAGGGTCAAAGAAGCGAACGGCGTCGAGCCGCCCATAACGGTGATCGGCCCGATGAAGAGCCTTCGTCCAGTCCCTCGAACCATTGTCGACGCTCGCCCCGTAGCGAGTCCCGCGCAGCACTGAGTGCTTGACCCGTGGTGATGCAACCCGTCGCACGTTGACGCTGTCGACCAAGATGCCAGCCCCAGCACGAACATGTGCCGCAGTAACCGTGACTCCGACTTGGTCGTTGCGGGCTCGTGCTGTCAACCAAACCGTCACGCTCTTCCAGCGCGAATTCGACAATCTGACGCGGCGCCACGTGTGGACCTTGGATTTTCCGTTGTGCTGCTGTGCCAACCGAATGTGAGCCACCACACGGGTGTGCCGAACAGCGGCTCGTGAAGCCCTGAGGTAGACGTGAGCGCGATACATCTGCCCGCGATCGGTGTGCCGAATCATGGAGGGTGCGTCTGTCATGCCAATCGATGCGCGTCCAGACCGAGGCGCGCGGATGCGAGCCGCGTAATGACCGTGCCCATGGCCTCCACGCACACGGTCAAGCCGAGTCCGGTGATTAGTTTTCTTCCAACCACCCAAACCCTTTTCAAACCCAGCATGTGCACCATGGCGACTGTGCGCCGCTTTTGCTGAGATCGGCGTCGATGCCTCCACGGCTTGCGTTTCCGCGGTGACGAGCAAGGAAGCGAGCACCGCCAGTGCAACGATCGCGGCTACGGCCGCCCGACGGCCGAAAAGCTGCGACCGGTTCTTACGCATCCGGGCAGCACTAGTCATTGAACTGAGATTGAGCACGCTCTAACCCCTCGTTGATCAACGCCTCGACGGCATCGGCGGTGCGGCCGACCTGAGCCTCGAGCTCCCCACGCTCTGACGCACTGAAGTTACGAAGAACGAACACCGCTGGATCCAACCGTCCGGGAGGTCGGCCGATCCCCCACCGGGCTCGGAAAAAATCCCCCGTCCCTAGTGACTGCCTGAGGGACTTGAGCCCGTTATGTCCGTTGTCTCCCCCACCAAACTTCAGCCTTAGCGATCCAAACGGTAAGTCCAGCTCGTCGTGGATGGCAATGACTCGATCTGGCCCGGCCTTGTAGAAGTCGGTGAGCGGCGAGACAGCCTGCCCGGCCTCATTCATGTACGTGGTCGGTTTGAAGAGCACGATGCGATGCCCACCGCTGCGACCCTCGAGCGCCAACCCACGAGCACGCTTGTGACGGCGGAACGAGCCGCCAAGTCGTTGACCAAGCTCGTCGACAACGCGAAACCCGATGTTGTGCCGGTGCCCCTCGTACTCCTGGCCCGGGTTACCCAGCCCGACGATCACCCAGGGCCGCGAGTCCTCGTCCGCCTGACCCTGATCGATCTTCACGACCCTCAGTCTTCGGCGGCGGGAGGCGCCTCAGGTACTTCAGCACCTTCAACGGCCTCGACGACCTCTTCTGGCTCTTCCTCAGCAACTTGCTGGGCTGTGAGAACGTGAACGACGACCAACTCGGGATCAGCGGCCAGCGATGCTCCGGACGGCAGTGCCACGTCCTTCGCGTGGATGCTGTCGCCGACAACCAAGCCTTCGATGGAGATCGACAGGGACTGCGGAATGTGGGTGGCTTCGGCCTCGATCAAGATGGTGTCGTTCACGTGCTCGAGCAAACCTCCTGGCGCGATCTTGCCGTCGGTGTGTACCGGAACCTCAACGGTGACCTTCTCGCCCTGCTTTACCGCGACGAGGTCGACGTGCTCGATGGTGTAGCGCACGGGATCACGCTGAACCGCCTTCGGCAGCACCAGTTCGGTGCCGTCGTCTAGCTGAAGCGACAACAGCGCGTTGGAATTCTTCAACGCCAGCATCAGCTCGTGTGCCGGCAGCGCCACGTGCTGGGTGTCAGCACCGTGTCCGTAGACAACAGCAGGCACCTTCTTGTCACGGCGCAGGCGACGGGCCGCACCTTTACCGAACTCGGTTCGGCGTTCGGCGGCAATCTTGATCTCGGCCACGGCGATGTACTCCAAGCGTTGGTCAACAGCGGGTCTGATGAATTCTGATCGCAGGTGCGTCCGGCGAGCGAGCTCCAGGCACGCACCGCGTCGATCACGGGGCCACGCGACCAATGCCATTTCTGGCGCCGATCCGCTGGCACACCCTCGCCGGGCAACTCGGGCAGTCTACCGACGCCCAGCGGAGCCACCAAACCGGTGGTTCCAACCAGCGGCGGGACGGCAATGACGCAGCCGGGAGCGGCCGAGCACTAGTAGGTGGTGACGACCTCGCGCCAGGCCGTCTTCGATGGGTCATCGAGGAGCCTGAACTCGCCACCGACGACCGAGTCAAAGTAGGTCATGAAGACTGCGTCCCGGTCAGCAGCCCAAGCGGCGATGTACTTCAGCCAGGCAGCACGCTTGACGCCGGACTCATCACCCTGCGCCAGCCTTGATCCGGTCTCGGCGATGCCGAACGGAATCCCGAGCTCCTTCGACTTGGCCACGGCACGTCCGTACATGTCGTCAGCCTTGGAGTAGGTAGTCGGATCCGACGGGTGGCTGTAGCAGTCCCAGCCAAGCGCCTCGACAACGTCTGCGCCAGGGAAGTAGTCGTCAAAGGTCCGTCCTGACTTCGGGTTTACCGTCCAGCACATCAAGATGACGGTGTTGTGAAGCATTGGGTTCTTGGCGGCGTCCGCAAAGCCAGCGATCCGTCGGTAGGCGTCGCGCCACTGCTGCGAGGTAAACGCTCCAGCCTCGACATCGTCTTCCGGCTCGTGCCAGTACGACCACCACACGTCGTAGCTCTTGGGGGCGGTCTTGAACCAATTGGCGAAGAAGGCGTCGTAGTCACCGGCGAGGACGGCGTCGGGTTGGGCCTTGAACGACACGACAACTGGTCCGCCTACTTCCCCGGCGCGTCCGGGCCAAGCACTCGGCAGACCTGGATAGAACACGCGGACAACATCCATACCGCCGTACGCCGCATTGCTGTCCGCCACGGCTTGCGTCCACGTCCGACCTGCCTCGTACACGCTCGCGCCGAACAACGTGCCGCTGGACGATGGCGGAGAGGTCTGCGTATTCGTTGGAGTGGGCGTCGGTGTCGGGCTGGCGGTGGTCGGTGTTGGGGTTGGCGAGTTCGATGGAGTCGGGGTGATCGTGGTGTCGCCATCTGGGGACGAGTCTTCAGGGAGCGGCGTAACGGTCTCACCAGAACCCGCACCTTTGACGGGGTGCAGCCGCACGCGGTCAATCTTGATCCCACGATGCAAACCCAGACCGCGGGCTGTCATCGACACCTGCAACCGATCTCGGTCTGCCGATGCCGTAGCAATCAGGGTGACGCGCTCCCAGCCGTCGTTGCCAACGGTGAAGTCCTGGTGGGTCGCATGGACGATCGAGTCATGTCCCCACTCATCGAGTGTCAACTGGCCACTCACGGGCTTTTGCGTTGCCCGCATCCAGGCCGAAGCCTGGTAGACGTGACCTGCCACTGCCTGTGGTGCGCTCGTCCGCTGGTCACGAAGGATCGCGGCTGAGTGTGTGCGCGGTTGGAGCCGAACCGCGTGGGTACTACCCCATACTCCCGGTTCGGTGATGTCGATAGCTCCGGCGTTTGCCTTTGAGCGGCTCCAGCTGCGAAGTCCAGAGCCGAAGCCGGAGTTGTCAATCAGATTGGGACCAAGCGACAGCCGAGATACCGGCTCGGGTCCGTCGGCCAGTGAGGGGATAACCGTGGCAACAACCCCGATGCCCGCAACCAGTGAGAAAGCGGAAACAACTCCGATGAGTCGGTTGGAGGATCGAGGGGCCGACCGGTGCGTCATGCGAACACTCCCTGAGCAGTGGACTAGACGGCTCATCGGGGATGCGTGGCAGGGGCTTGACGCTAGACACAAGCAGTTGCGCCATGTGGGTGGAGCAATTCGGACTAAGCCGACTGGGCACTACGCCAAGTGGGTGACAGACGTGGGTGACCCGACGTTCAGGCGTTGCCGTCGAACAGCGACGTCACAGAACCGTCATCGAAGACTTCGCGAACTGCTCGTGCGATAAGTGGCGCAATGGGCAGCACAGTTAATTTGTCGAACTGCTGCTCAGGCCCGATCGGCAACGTGTCGGTGACGATGACTTCGGAGATGCGGCTGTTCTTCAGCCGGTCGATCGCCGGTCCGTTGAAGAGCCCGTGAGTTGCGGCCACGATCACTTCTGCCGCACCCTGCTCGAACAACGTCTCAGCAGCCTTAACAATGGTTCCCCCGGTCGCGATCATGTCGTCGACAACGATGCAGATGCGGTCCTTAACCTGACCGACCACCTCGAACACCTTCACCTCGTTGGGAACGTCGGGGTCGCGTCGCTTATGGATGATCGCCAGCGGGCTGCCGAGTCGATCGGTCCAACGCTCAGCGACTCTCACCCGTCCGGCGTCCGGTGACACGACGGTCAGTCGGCTCCGGTCCGACACCCGACTTGCGACATAGTGCGCCAGCGGCTCGAGCGCGAATAGGTGGTCGACCGGGCCGTCAAAGAAGCCCTGGATCTGCGAGGTGTGTAGGTCGACCGCCATCAGGCGGTCGGCCCCAGCCGTCTTGAACAGGTCGGCCATGAGTCGGGCGGAAATGGGTTCGCGGCCGCGGTGCTTCTTGTCCTGCCTGGCGTAACCGTAGAAAGGCGCCACGACCGTGATGCGCTTGGCAGACGCGCGCTTGAGCGCGTCGACCATGATCAGCTGCTCCATGATCCACGTGTTGATAGGCGTGGTGTGTGACTGGATGACGAAAGCATCGGATCCGCGCACCGACTCCTTGTAGCGGACGAAGATCTCACCGTTTGCGAAGTCGTAGAGCGAGGTCGGCGATAGCTCCGTATCGAGCTCACGCGCCACCTGCTCGGCCAGCTGCTCATGACCACGACCCGAGAAGAGCATCAACTTCTTGGAGTTGGTGGACTCGATCATTCGCGGTTGCCTTCCGGATCCGTCTCGCCCGCTGGTCGATCACTCGGGCTGGGTGGCTGGGTCGGTGTAGGTGCATTCTTCCCTGGATCGCCCGCGCTGTCAGCGGCCCCTGCTGGTTTGACTCCGCTGGAGGCAGCTGCCGCCGCTGCCGCAGCTGACCCTGGGCGTTTACGCGCCACCCAACCGTCAATCGTGCGCTGCTTCGCGCGTCCAACGCCCATCGCCCCGGGCGGAACGTCCTCGGTGATAACTGATCCGGCAGCCGTGTAGGCACCGTCACCGATCTCGACGGGGGCAACGAGCATGGTGTCGCTTCCGATCCGGACGTGGTCGCCGATGATCGTCCGATGCTTGGCTACCCCGTCGTAGTTCACGACGATCGTCCCCGCGCCGATATTCGACCCCTCGCCAATCTCCGCGTCACCCACGTAGGACAAATGTGGAATCTTCGATCCCTCGCCCACTTGAGCATTCTTCGTCTCGACAAAGGCTCCAGCTCGAGTCTTCGCAGCAAGAACCGTCCCAGGACGTAGGTACGTGTAGGGCCCGACGCTCGCCGCGGGACCGATCACGGTGCGATCAGCGGTCGTAAAACGCACCACAGCATCAGCACCGATATCGGTGTCGATGATCTGCGATCCGGGTCCGACCTCAGCACGCGCTGCGACTGTGGTGGAGCCTTCGAGCAGCGTCCACGGATGAATCACCGCATCCGCTTCGAGCCGAACGCCTACCCCGATCATCGTGGTTGCCGGATCAATGATGCTGACGCCGGCGCGCATCCACTGCTCGTTGATCCGGTCGCGCATCAACGCGCGAGCTTCGGCCAGCTGAACCCGGTCATTAACCCCCAAGACCTCACGAGGGTCGTCAACAGTGAGCGCACCGACTGCAGAACCAACTACGGCCAGGCCGGCAATTACGTCGGTGAGGTACTCCTCGCCTTGGCTGTTGTCGCGCGTGACTGAGGTCAGCGCAGCTCGCAGCGCGGCAGCGTCAAATACGTAGATTCCCGAGTTGATCTCATCGATGGCTCGTTGGTCAGTGTTCGCGTCGGACTGTTCGACGATCGACGCCACGCGTCCGTCTTCTCGTCGGATCACTCGCCCGTAGCCGGTGGGATCTGCTACCCGCGCGGTCAGGACGGTTGCTGAGTTCCCGGATTCGGTATGCAGGTCAATCAAGGTCGCCAGGGCGCCGGTCGACAACAGAGGGGTGTCGCCGCACACCACCAAAACCGCCCCCACGAGTTCGGGACAAGAATCAAGCGCAAGCCGTACGGCATGGCCCGTTCCGCGTTGCTCGACTTGCTCAATCGAGACGGCATCGGGGGCTATCTGCGCCAGGTGGTCGACAACCTGCTCGCGACCGTGGCCAACGACAACCAGTGTTTGTTCCGGATCCAATGCCGTGGTGGCAGCCAGCACATGGCCGAGCAAGGACCGACCGAGGAACTTGTGCAACACCTTGGGGGTGCCGGATTTCATCCGCTTGCCCTCGCCAGCGGCGAGGACGATCGCAGCGGCCGCGCGACTCTCGCTCAAGGCAGGGGCTCCAGGCGACACAGGTCGGGATGTATGGGAATGCTCTTGGCATCAGAAACGGGTAACGAGGGCGAACGTGCGCAGAATACCGGTCCGCCGGCGCGTACCGACCGACCTGCCGGTCCTGGGCACGAAAAGCCAGCTGGCTCCCGGGGGAGGGATCGAACCTCCATATTCAGATCCAAAATCTGAAGTCTTGCCATTAGACGACCCGGGAATGCGGACGCAAGCCTACGAGAGGCCGCACTGGGGCGCCTTTGGGTGTGCACTCAACCGTCGGGTGCTGGACAACCTACGGTTGCGTAAGTTACGGTACCGTAGGAAAGCCGCATCGGGACCAGCCTCACCCAGCTACGAACGACGCAGCCCACTAACGACGCAGGAGTATTGCTTGTGACACCGCCAGCCGCATCAACCTCGTCCATGACTGACGTGGAAGCTTCCGAGCTGACCGCTGAGGACCTTGAGCAGTTACGCAACCCGCCCATCGACCCGGGCGCTCAAGAGGCGCCGGAGCGGCAGACGGCTGGCCATTTGTTCTGGCTCTATTACTTCATCATCGTGCCACTGCTCGCGGTTCTCATCGCGATTCCAGTGGCGTGGGGTGGATTCGTCGGGCCGGTCGACATCGCGTTGCTCGTCGGCTTCTACTTCCTCACCGCTGGTGGCATCACCGTTGGTTTCCATCGGTACTTCACCCATGGAGCTTTCAAAGCCAAGCGATGGATGCGCATCGCGTTGGGACTAGCTGGCAGCCTCGCGATTGAAGGTCCGGTGGATCGTTGGGTGGCCGACCACCGCAAGCATCATGCCTTCAGCGACAAAGAAGGCGACCCGCACTCGCCATGGCGTTTCGGCGAGTCAGTGCCCGCACTTATGAAGGGGCTGTTCTACGCACACATCGGGTGGCTGTTCGATATCGAGCAGACCTCGCGCGAAAAGTACTGCCCCGACCTGCTCGCCGACCGTGCCATCCAACGCATGTCACGCAACTTTGGTTTCTTAGTGCTGGCCTCGGTTCTCCTTCCGGGAATCATCGGTGGACTGATCACTTGGTCTTGGTGGGGCTTTGCCACAGGGCTGTTCTGGGGCGGGTTTGTCCGCATCGCGTTGGTTCACCACATCACCTGGTCCATCAACTCAATTTGTCACGTGATGGGTGAGTCGCCATTCAAGTCACGCGACCGGTCAGGCAACGTGTGGTGGCTCGCTATCCCTTCGCTGGGTGAGAGCTGGCACAACTTGCACCATGCCGACCCCACCTGCGCTCGGCATGGAGTTCAGAAAGGCCAGATTGACATCAGCGCGCGGTTGATTCGCTGGTTCGAAAAGGCGGGTTGGGTCTACGACGTCCGTTGGCCGAAGGCCGACCGACTCGCAGCGCGTCGCGCTTCGTGAGCGACCAAGCTGAGCGACCGGAGGAAAGACGACGTTCCCGCATGACCAGCGCTGCTCGACGAGAGCAGCTACTCCAAGTCGGACGCAAGCAGTTCGCTGAACGCGGATACGAAGCAACGTCGGTCGAAGAGATCGCGTCCAAAGCCGGAGTCTCCAAACCGGTTGTGTACGAGCACTTCGGTGGCAAAGAGGGCCTTTACGCCGTGATCGTCGATCGTGAGATGCAGAAACTGCTCAGCATGGTCGAAGGTGCTCTGACCGAAAACCACGCACGCCGACTGCTTGAACAAGCCGCACTTGCGCTGCTCGACTACATCGAGCAAGACACTGACGGTTTCAAGATCTTGGTCAGAGACTCACCCGTCGCCACGACCACTGGAACGTTCGCCAGCCTCATCGGTGACATAGCTGCACAGGTCGAACACCTGTTAGCCAAGGAGTTCAAACAGCGTGGCTTCGATACAAAGTTCGCTCCGATGTACTCACAAATGCTCGTCGGAATGGTGGCCTTGACCGGCCAGTGGTGGGTCGAGGTCCGCAAGCCGAAGAAGGCTGATGTAGCCGCTCACCTCGTCAATCTCACCTGGAATGGACTGAGCGCGCTCGAACGCAAGCCGACGCTGCTAGGAAGCGAACCCGCAACCGACTAGCGTTTGGGTATGAGCGACCAGACGCCAGTAGAGCCGACCCCGCCCGGATCGACACCAGCTGAGCCAACCCCGTACGGCAGCCCGCCTCCGCCACCGGCGAGCAACCCGTACGCAACGCCACCTGCGCCGCCGCCAGTTCAAGCACCGCCTCCGGCCACCCCAGTCAACCCGTATGCGACGCCGTCCGCCGCAACGCCACCCGCGCCTCCTCCGCCAGCCACTTACGGGACACCCCCGCCTCCCCCTGGCTATGCAGCTCCCACCTACGCGGCCCCCGGCTATCCGGCCGGGCAGGTCCGCCCTGGCGCCGGTGGGCTCGCTATCACCGCTTTGGTCTTCTCCATCATCGCGGCGCTCACTTCATGGATTCCGTTCGTCAGCATCTTGGCGCTCTTACTTGCGTTGGCTGCACTGGTTATGGGAATCATCGCCTGGTCTAAAGCGGGAAAATCACATCGACCGAAGGGCATGGCGATCGCAGCCACGATCGTGTCCATTTTGGCGCTCCTTGTCTCCGCGGCCATGACCACGCTGGTGTTCTGGCTCGGTGACGTCTTTGTTAACTGCACCGATCCCAACCTGACCCAAAACCAACAGGAACGCTGCATCGAAAACGGAGTCAACGACAAGTTCGGAATCCAGTCGTAGTGACCATCGACGACGCATCGCTTGCTCGCGATGAAGTCGATGAAATCGTCGAAGCCTGGCGTCGCGAACGACCCGATCTCGACGTATCTCCGCTTGAGGTTCTCAGTCGACTCACGAGACTGGCACGCCACCTTGACCGTGCGCGCAGCCAGTCATTTGCCGCGCACGACCTAGAGACGTGGGAGTTTGACGTTCTGGCCGCGCTGCGACGAGCGGGGGGCCGGCATGAGCTGTCGCCTGGGCGACTGCTGCAGCAAACCTTGGTGACCTCGGGGACGATGACGAACCGAATTGATCGACTGGCTGGTCGCGGACTTGTCGAACGACATCCTGACCCAGAAGACAGACGCGGAGTCATTGTTCGGCTAACCGATGAAGGCGCAGCCAAAGCTGACTCTGCACTTAGTGACCTTTTGGTGCAGGAGCGAACGATTCTCGCCAGCCTCCCAGACGCACAACGGCAGGTGCTCGCAGACTTACTTCGCGTGCTGGTCTTGCCGTTCGATCACGCCTGACGGCGACTGCCCGCGCTAATCGTCGGCGGACACGTAGCGACCATCACGCAACACTGGGACTACCGGATCAGCGTCAACCATTTCCGAAAGAGTGACGTCGTCGGCAAACCCGCGGTCGACTAGTTCCCTGCCCGACGGCACATCAGCCAGCGAACCACGACAGTCGAACGCGGCGGCTGCAGCCAGCACATCTGGGCTGAAATCTGCTTCGACGCCTCGGTCACGGAGCCGGGATGCGATCGCTCCAGCACCAACCAGGTCCTCGTAGCAGACCCGCATCGTTCCGTCAGCCCATTGCTCACCCGCAGGAACCAACCCGACCGACTCAAATCGACCGTCCAACCATTCAGCCACTGCTGTCGCGTTACGTAGCGAACCGGCAACCACTGTGAGCCCCGACATCAACGCGGCGTGCGAAATGACCGACCCGTTGGCCGAGGGCATGATGAGCCGCTCCCCGGAAGCGACGTCGAGCAAGCTGGCAGGTGAAAGTGTCCGGCCCTCGCGCATGTTTCGACCACGCACCAGGGTGGCTCCAATGGCGCGCGCCAACTCCTCCGCACGTTCGTTCCCGGAGTGCGGCCAGACGGCTGCGCCGCGTGCAACCGCGACAGCTACCGACGTCGAAAACGACAGGACGTCGACAATCACCACACACTCGCAGCGTTCGGAAAGCTGCCGCATTCCCTGCGGTCCCCATTCGAGACCAACCGAAAGTGTCATGACTCGACGACCCTTGCGCCCGCCGCGGGACCGGTAGCTGACTTCACCGATCGACACGCCCCGGAAGCCGTTAGGGCAACCGCTAGGTCAAGGGCGTGCTCCTCGTCCCGCGCCAAGAACGCGCAGGTTGGACCAGAGCCGCAGACCACCGAACCCAACGCTCCGTACTCATCTCCCACATCGAGCGTCATCGCCAGGCTCGGTTGAAGTGACACGGCTGCGCGATGCAGGTCGTTGCTCAAGTTGCGCCCCAAGGTGACCGCGTCACCTGACCTCAGCGCCGTCATGAGGTCGTCCGACACCCGTGGTTCGGCTTGAATGCTCCCCGACCTCAGGCGATCCAACTCCTGGTACACGGCTTTCGTCGAAAGTCCCTCGGCCGCAAATGCGAACACCCAGTGAAACCGCCCACGTGCCAAAGCTGGCGTTAGCCGCTCACCTCTGCTCAGTCCCACTGCGGTGTGTCCAACAAGACCAAAGGGCACATCGCTTCCGATGCGCGCTGCAAGACTCCGCAACTCATCGCGATCAATGCGAGTGCCCCACAACCGGTCTAGCGCGACCAACGCGCCAGCAGCATCCGCACTTCCTCCGGCCATGCCACCAGCAACCGGGATCGACTTGTGAATGTGGAGGTGTGCCTTGGGCTCTACGTCTGCATACTCTGCCAACGTCAGCGCGGCAACGATCGCGAGGTTGGAATCGTCAACGGGTACCAGATCGGCGCCTTCACCCTCGACGCTCACGGTGAGGTGGTCTCCGGCCAGCGCCGTCACGTCGTCGTACAAGGAGACGGCGTGAAAGACCGTGGCGATATCATGAAAACCATCTTCGCCGGGGCCGCCAACTGCGAGCTGCAAGTTAATCTTCGCCGGGACGCGCACGGTCACTGGGCTCACGCGTGCTCCTCCCGTTGATCGATTCCATGAGTCCGGTCGTGGTGAGCCTATGGCCCAGTCGTGCGGCGTTTCTCGGCGAGCGTCGCGAATTGCTGGACGGTCAGCCGCTCTCCGCGCAAGCCAGGTTCGATGCCAGCAGCCCGTAAGTAGATCTCAGCCAGTGCAGGACTTCCTGCCCATTGGGCTAACGAGGCCCGCAGACTCTTGCGCCGCTGGGCAAAGGCGGCATCGATGACTTCAAACACCTGCACTCGGGATGCCTTGGTCTGCGGAGGGTCGCGACGCGAGAAGGAGACCAAGCCCGAGTCAACGTTGGGGGCCGGCCAAAAGACGTTGCGCCCCACCTTTCCGGCCTGACCAACCTTCGCGTACCAGGCGGCCTTCACGCTTGGAGAGCCGTAAATCCGTCCGCCCGGCTCAGCGGCGAGTCGATCGGCCACCTCCCTTTGCACCATCACCAGGCCATGGTCCAACGACGGAAATGTTTCCAGCAAGTGAAGCAGGACCGGAACGGCGACGTTGTAGGGCAAGTTCGCTACGCATGCAGTAGGCGGTTCGGGGAGCGTCGTCAGCTTCATTGCATCTACGTTCAGCACATGTAGCCGCTTGGCATGCTCGGAAGTCATCGACTCCACGGTGATGGGCAGCGCGTTCGCCAGGGTCGGGTCAATCTCTACGGCATATACCTTGCGAGCGGCTGCTAACAGCCCCAGTGTCAGCGAACCGAGTCCTGGACCAACCTCAAGGATGATGTCGTCTGGCGTCACGCCGGAGACCTGAACGATTCGACGCACCGTGTTGGCGTCAATGACGAAGTTCTGACCCCAGCGTTTAGTGGGACGCACATCAAGCTTGGTGGCCAACTCCCGGATGGCGGAAGCACCCATCAACACCGCGTCATCCACGGCTTCAGTCTGCCCCACCTGACATCGGCGCGGCGGTTGGCCGAGGGTGAAAGCTCTAACTGAACAACAGGGAACCGCAAACGGGCCACGGAGCTGATCCAGACCGCTGGTACAACAGTTGCGCTCGGTAAGTCTGCTCAGTGGATGACGCGTCGATGGGGCTGCCGCTTCCCCCGACCGAGAGCCAGGTGCTGATGGAGAACTGGTACAGCCCGTAGTACCCAGCCGAGTTCACCGCTTGCGGGTTCCCGCCTGATTCGCACTGGGCAAGAGCACCCCAGTTCAACCCAGACGCGCTGGTCGAAGGGGGTGAGTAAGGGCGCTGCTTCGTGCCATACACCACCACTCGCGGTGCCGGGTGCCGAGTGATCTTCCGGTCGACCAACTCGCGGCGTACGACTACGCCGTCACGGCTGTGGAGGCGATAGATAGCCACACCACGACCGTCGTGGCCCTCCTTGACTACCTTTTCGGCGCCCTCGTACATGGAGTCATCGGCACGACGGATCGTCCGATGATCAATGAGGAACCCGCGGCGCGAGCGTTCGACGTCGATCCTGACCACCCGGACCACCATGCCGTCGCGCAGCTTGGCTCCAAGTGGAGCGTCGACATGATCACGCGCGTCCACCGGGACGCCAGCCTCGTGCAGGGCTCGCTCAACTGTGGGAGCTGCCGTCACCAATGTGGTGCGGCGATTGTCGTGAAGCACCGTCACCTGGTCGGGCAGCTGGACGCCTAGGTGGAAACCCGTGAGAGGCAGACGCTCGGAGCGGGACGCGGACACGACGGCGGCCTGTGACCGCACACCCAATTGTTGGAGTGCTTCGTCGACCGTCAGCGCCGTGGTCCAAATCTGCTTGGGCTGGCCATCCACGGTGACACTCAACTGGCGGGCGAAGTTGACGGCGACGGCATCTCCGTCATGAATCGCACTCTCCGGGTCAGGTGAGACTACGTCGCGGTCGGTAACAACGAGGTGTTGTTCATCGAGCAGGTCTCCGACATTGTCCGAGAATGTTCGGACGTTACTCACCTGACCATCAACGGTCAGGGTGATGTTCTTGTCGCTTCGTGCGAAGCCGGTAATGCCCACAACGACAGCCGCCACGAGGGCGATGTCGAGGGCAACTAGCCAGGGCGTACGACGCACGAATCTCCAGACCGAGTAGTCCCGGGCACAGACACCGACTTGCTGGCGACACACGTCGCTCCCCACGGGGAAGTGGGGAGCGCTGAAGTCGCCGCGGTTTGCCTGATCCCGGCCAACGGGCATCGACGCTACCCACCGGAAAGCTCAAGTGCCAGCCAGCCGGCCGGGCTCGACCTCGACCCGAGGGTTACCAGGACCCGAATATTCGGGTCGTTGTAGCGTCAATCGAGGCGCACAGCTCGGCCTCCTCAACCCCTTTGACCTGCGACATTGCCCGAACCGTGTGCGGGATCAAGTAGGAGGAGTTGGGACGGCCCCGAAAGGGCGTGGGTGTGAGATATGGCGCATCGGTTTCCACAAGCAACAGGTCCAACGGAGCGGCCTTGAGGCCGCTTCGCACCGCCTCGGCGGTCTTGAAAGTCACGGTTCCCGCGAATGACATGACCCATCCATGATCACTGCAGATGCCTGCCAGCCGTTCATCTCCGGAGAAGCAGTGAAAGATCACCCGTTCGGGCGGCCCCTCCTCGAGCAACACTCGGACGACATCGTCGTGGGCATCTCGATCATGGATAACCAATGCCTTGTTGGTCCGCTTCGCCAGATCGATGTGCCAACGAAAGGACTGCTCCTGCGCCGAGTGTCCCGAGGCGCCGGTTCGGAAATGGTCGAGACCCGTCTCCCCGATCGCCCGCACTCTGGGGTGGCTCGCCAGCTCCTCAATCACGGCGAAGGCGTCGTGGAGTTCACCGCGGTCAGCCAGCCTCGGTGCCTCATTGGGATGTAAGGCCACTCCAGCGACTACGCGCGCGTCTTTGCCAGACGCGGCAACGGCCCATCGAGCTCCAGGGAGATCGCAGCCGATCTGGACGACCCGGCTCACGCCAACGCCTTCGGCGTATTGCAACGCAACTTCAAGACTCAACCCAGGCCCGTAGCGGTCCGGGTCAGGCGCCATGTCGAGATGGCAGTGGCTGTCAGCAACCGGATGCGGCAACGGTTCGGGCATTGGCGGCCAGCTGCCCTCGCCAGGGGTTCCCTGGCCTGTCGCATCAGCAGTCGGTATCACTTGGACATGCTTTCACTTCACGTCATTTCACGCGTACGAGTCGTTCCGCGTCGTCAAACAGGGTTCGTTGCGCGAGTCGCACGGCCGTGAAAGCCGACAGGGAACCGGCCGCGAGGAGCATGTACATGACCACGATTTGGTAGCGAATCGCCTCCAGCGGATCAACCCCTGCCAAAATCAGTCCAGTCATCGCCCCAGGAAGGCTGATCAAACCCACAACCTTGGTGCTGTCGATGGACGGGATCAACGCGGTGCGAATGGCATTTCGATGCTCGTCAGCGAACGCTTCCTTTGCGGTCAGGCCCAGGGAGAGTCGAGCCTCCACTGCAAAACGACGGTCGATGGCTGCATCCTGCGTGCGCCGCAGGGCCAGCGCACATGCGGCCATGCTGGCGCTGACCACCATGCCTCCAACCGGAATAACCACCTGCGGTTCGACCGAGATCACCCGAAAGACCAAAAGCACGCCAACGGTCGACGCCGTAGCAACCGCCACGGCGGTCATGGCATGCCGGACCGAACCAGGGATGCCCGGCGCTCGTCGACCGGCGACGTTGCCCGCAATGACCACCATGATCGCGAGCCAGCAGAATGCCGCCAGTTCACCTCCGCGGTCGAAGACGATTAACAGGAGTGCACCTACAGCGAGCAGCTGCACGAACGCCCGACTCGCCGCGATCGCAAGCTCTTTGGTCAGCCCGAGCTGATCCCGCCACGAAACCGTCATGGCCAGCAGGACAAGTGCTACCGAAGCGACAACTCCCCACCATGTTGGAATGTTTGCCGTCTGGGTCATGGCGTTCGATTCCTTTCCTGCTACTCGCTGAGGTAACGCACACTCGTGGGGTTACCCCGTTCGACAAGTCTTCCTGCGTCCAGAACGAGCGCGTCATCGGTAATCGCGGCTGCTCGACCAAGGTCGTGACTTACCAAAACGACCGTAAGCCCATCAGCGACCAACGACCGGATCACCGCGTCCACGGCTGCGGCAGCCCGAGGGTCGAGGGAACTCGTCGGCTCATCCAGCAGCAAGACCTCGGGTTCAACCGCCAGTGCGCGAGCGAGCGCGAGGCGCTGCTGCTCACCTCCCGACAGCTCGGCTGTTGGTCGCTCCAACGAAAAGTCCGGTAGTCCGACGCGCTGCAACAACTCCAGCGCTCGGTCATCGAGCAGGTTTGGAGCTGCGAACCGAACTTCGCGGCCGACAGCTGGACTCAGCATGATGGGTCGCTGTCCTAGGAGTCCGACCCTCCTGCGCAGAGTGTGGACATCGAGCTCGCGAATATCCACGCCGCGAAGCAGGATGCGACCGCTACTCGGCTCCTCGAGACGATTCAACATGCGCAACAGTGTTGTCTTCCCCGAACCGCTCGGGCCGACTAGTGCAGTGGCACGACCTTCATGAATGTGGTCGCACACGTCGTCGACGATCACGCGTCCTTCGCGAACCAAGGTGACGTGGTCCAGCGTGAACACCTCGGCGACGGCCGGATCTAGTGCAGCCATCGTCAACGATCTAGCCGAGCGAAAGTAGCGGTGAAATGCCGCAACGACTCCGGTTCGTCGACAATCCGGTATCCAGTTAGATCGGGGGCTCGTCGAACGACCTCTGCGCACACTTCAACGACGTAGTCGATATGGCTTTGGGTGTAGGTCCGACGAGGGATCGCGAGGCGCACCAGATCAAGGTCGGCTGGGCATTCGCTGCCGTCGACGCGACGGCCAAACATCACCGTGCCGATCTCACATCCGCGCACGCCGCCAACCTCGTACAGGGCCACGGCTAAGGACTGACCTGGATACTGAAGCGGCTCGACGTGGGGTAACAGCGCCCTCGCGTCCAGATAGACGGCGTGACCACCAATCGGGGTGACAACCGGGACTCCAACATCGGCGAGTGCGTGGCCGAGGTAGGCAGTCGACCGAATCCGGTAACGCAGGTAGTCGTGCGACACAACTTCACGCAAGCCTTGAGCCAGTGCTTCCAAGTCGCGCCCGGCAAGACCCCCGTAGGTTGGGAAACCTTCGGTGAGGATCAGAAGTGTTCTGCACTTTTCAGCGAGTGCATCGTCATTCATCGCAAGCCAGCCGCCGATATTGCCCATCGGATCTTTCTTTGCACTCATGGTCATGCCATCTGCTAGCGCGGCGATATCGCGAACGATGTCGACGACGTCACGCTGCGACTGACCCGGTTCGCGTTCGCGAATGAACCAAGCATTCTCTGCGAAGCGACATGCATCGAGGAACAACGGCACTCGGTAGCGATCACACACTGCCCGGACAGCATGCAGATTCGCTAGCGAGACCGGCTGACCCCCACCGGAGTTATTCGTGATGGTCATCATCACTACTGGAACATCTGTGGCTCGCTGGGCCAGCAGTTGCTCAAGTGCGGCCACGTCCATGTTTCCCTTGAACGGGTGGTCGGCCGTCGGGTCCTTGCCCTCGGCAATCACGAGATCAACCGCTTCTGCCCCAGTTGCCTCGACGTTGGCTCGAGTGGTGTCGAAGTGGGTGTTGTTAGGGACGACCTTTCCTGGTCCACCAATCGTGGTGAACAAGATCCGCTCGGCGGCCCGACCTTGATGCGTCGGTATGACATGCGTATACGGAAACAGCTCGGTGACGGCGTCTCGGAAGGCAAACCAAGATGGCGAACCTGCGTATGACTCATCACCACGTTGGATGGCGGCCCATTGATCGCGAGACATCGCTCCCGTGCCCGAGTCGGTGAGCAAGTCAATCAAGACGTCAACAGCTTTCAGCCCGAACAGGTTGTAGCCGGCGTGGCGGATGGCCTCGCTGCGTTCTGCTTCAGATGTGAGGTGAAGCGGTTCCACCGAGTGAATACGGAACGGCTCGATGATGGTTCGAAAGGTTGGACCGTCGGTCATGACGTCACCTCCGTGTCCGGACCTGTACGGCAGCTGACGCACGGCCTCGACGCAAAGACTAGGTCAGGTTGCCTCGGTTTCGAGTCGGGCGAGCTCGTCGTCGACCACCGAAGGGTCAAGTTTCTTGAACACGGGAACCGGTGGCGCCAGCGGTGTGCCAGGAACGATCCGTTGCGACTCCCAGCGAGCCCCAGCTTCGTATGCAGACACGTAGTCGCCCATCAGGACGGGATAGTCGGCGTTTCCCTCCTCCGACACCTCACGGATCTCCGGCATGGCTGACCACTCACCGGAGCCGCCCAGTGCCTCATGCACGAGTTGGGCCGAGTGCGGGAGGAAGGGAGTCAAGATCGTATTAAGGTCGCGCACTGCCTGCAGTGACGTGTTCAGCACGGTCCCTTGGCGCTTCGGGTCGTCTTTCAAAGTCCACGGAGCCTGATCCGAGACGTATTTGTTGGCGTCGGCCACCGCGCGCATGGCTTCTTGAATCGCCGCCTTCTGCCGGGATCGCTCGAGCAGGTCGCCAACGTTGCCAAAGGCCGCCTTCGTCGAACGCAACAACGCATGGTCAGCGTCGATCAGCTCGCCCGCCTCTGGGACTTTGCCGAAGTTCTTGGCAGCCATCGACAACGAACGGTTGACCAGGTTCCCCCAGCCGGCCACCAACTCGTCATTGTTTCTGCGGACGAACTCAGCCCACGTGAAATCTGCATCCTGCGTCTCAGGACCCGCCGCAGCAACGAAATAGCGCAAGGCGTCGGGGTCATACCTCTCAAGGAAGTCACGCACATGAATAACCACTTGGCGCGACGATGAGAACTTCTTGCCCTCCATCGTGAGGAACTCGCTTGAGACAATCTCGGTAGGAAGTTGCATCGCACCAAGCGGTCCTGTATCTCCACCCTTGTCGCCCTCGCCGTTGTAGCCAAGAAGAATCGAGGGCCAGATGACGGAATGGAAGACGATGTTGTCTTTGCCCATGAAGTAGTAGGACCTCGTGGTTGGGTCCTGCCACCAACGACGCCACGCTTCGTCGTCGCCAGTTCGGTGTGCCCATTCGATTGACGCTGACAAATAGCCGATGACTGCGTCGAACCACACGTATAACCGCTTGTCCGTACGGTCCCGCCACCCGTCCAGCGGAATCGGGACGCCCCAGTCCAGGTCGCGGCTAATGGCGCGTGGTTGGAGCTCGTCGACCAGGTTGGCACTGAAACGAAGGACGTTCGGTCGCCAGTCGGTGCGTTTGCTGAGCCAACGGCTCAGTGCCTGTGAGAAGGCCGGTAGGTCGAGCATGAAGTGCTCGGTCTCGACAAAGACTGGAGTCTCGCCATTGATCCGAGACCGCGGGTTCTTGAGGTCAATCGGATCGAGCTGGTTTCCGCAGTTGTCGCACTGGTCACCTCGTGCGCCGTCGTACTGGCAAATTGGGCAGGTGCCCTCGATGTAACGGTCGGGCAAGGTACGCCCGGTCGATGGGGAGATCGCACCCATCGTTTGCTTGGTGAACACGTAACCGTTCTTCACCAGCTGCGAGAACAAATCCTGCACAACTTGGTAGTGGTTTTGCGTAGTAGTGCGGGTAAACAAGTCGTAGGAAAGCCCCAGACTTTTCATGTCTTCAACGATGACCCGGTTGTACCTGTCGGCGAGCTCTCGCGGAGTCACTCCCTCTTCGTCGGCCTGCACCTGGATAGGCGTGCCGTGTTCGTCGGTACCGCTGACCATGAGGACGTCATGGCCAGACATCCGCATGAACCTGCTGAAGACGTCGGAGGGAACACCAAATCCGGAAACGTGGCCAATATGGCGAGGACCGTTGGCATAGGGCCAAGCCACAGCGGTGAGGATGGGAGCCGACATGCGGCGAATCCTAGAGTGCGGTGCCGGGTTCCGGCTGAGTGGCAGTGCTCTTGGCGTCGTCGGCCCGACCGCCGGAAGGCCCACCGGACGCACCGTGGGCCGCGTTGTAGACGCGGCGCTTTGGCGTACTCGTCTCGGCCACAACCAACGCGATCGAATCCTTGCGTGACCTGCCAGCTTGCTCGTGAGTCCTCACTCGCTCACGCAGCTCGTCATCGGTCAGGTCCAGTGGCTTCGACGCCGAACCTTGGATCACCAAGGTCACCTCGCCGAGCACTCCGTCCTGCGCCCAGCTGCTGAGCTCAGCCAAAGTGCCACGCCGCACTTGTTCGTACGTCTTGGTGAGTTCTCGACAAACCGCCGCCCGTCGCGCTTCGCCCAACACAACCGACGCATCGGAAAGCGAGCTAGCAAGCCGGTGTGGCGCTTCGAAGAAGACCATTGTTCGGGGTTCGTCGACAAGCTCACGTAGCCGCTGTTTGCGCTGTCCACTCTTTCGTGGCAGAAAGCCCTCAAAGCAAAACCGGTCGACTGGCAGCCCGGATACGGCCAATGCCGCCAACACCGCAGAAGGGCCAGGGACGACCGTCACCTTGATGTTTGCCTCGATCGCAGCCGTAACCAGCCGATAGCCAGGGTCACTGACCGATGGCATTCCTGCGTCGGTCACCAGCACGATCTGTGCACCGTCAGTCAGTTGTTCCACCAGCCGAGTGGTTCGTACGCCTTCGCTGTGCTCGTGATAGGCGACGACTTTGCCTGTCAGCTCTACGTCGAGCGAGGCAACCAGGCGTCGAAGTCGGCGGGTGTCCTCAGCAGCGACAACATCCGCTGCAGCCAGGACCTCCGCCAGCCGGGGAGAGGCGTCCCGCACGTCACCGATCGGCGTCGCAGCCAAGATCAGCGTTCCGGGCGTGGTCATGGTCTGATCCTCCCAGTCGCTCCGCCTACGATGCGGGGGTGGCAGCCGTAGACGTCGTCGATGCGCCGACGGATCCGCCGCCGTTGGTTAGCCCTCCCCCTTCAGCCCACGCGCAAGAACTAATTCGTCGTCGGCTGATGCCCCCGCTGCCGTCTGATCGACTGCTCGGCTGGATCGGTCCGCTGGCAGTCACACTGCTGGCTGGGATCTTAAGGTTCTGGGACCTCGGCAAACCCAAGGTTTTCGTATTCGACGAGACGTACTAC
>DATKIY010000269.1:0-22776 GCA_035543875.1 Actinomycetes bacterium
GACTATGTCGGTTCAGTCAGCGTCGACCATGACCCATTGGGTTTGGAGCGTACCGTTGCGCTCCGAACGGAAGGACTCGCGTTCAGCGGCAGGGTAGACCGCATCGATGAACGCGCGGGTCAGGCGGTGATCGTGGACTACAAGGCTGGCCGATCGATTCCCTCTGAGACCGATGCCCGGTCCTCACTGGCCCTCGCGCTCTATGCCGATGCGACCGCTCGGACCTTGCGCAAGACCTGTCGCCGCGTTGAGCTACATCACGTTCCGAGCGGAACGGTCGCAGCGTGGGAACACTCCGACGACAGCATCGCCCGGCACGTACGGCGAGCAGAGAGCATTGGCGCTGAGATTGCTCAGACCGTCGAAGCGATCGGCCAGGACGATGCCCTCGCCGGCAGCGACGAAACGTTTCCAGCCAAACCCGGTTCGCTGTGTGGCTGGTGTGACTTCCGAAGCCACTGTCCAGAAGGTCAACGGGTCGAGCCAAGCCGTCAATCGTGGGATGGGCTCCCCGATTGACGCGCCTATCCGCGCCAGAACTGGGTGAGGGCGTCGACCGTTCGTGCTGGATCCTCAACCGCTGGTGAGTGACCTACTCCTGCAAAAGCCGCGACGGTCGCGTCGATGGCTTTCGCCATGGCTCGCTGGTCATTTGGTGACCAAACGTCATCCAGCTCGCCGAAGCAGACCAACGTCGGGGGCGCAACGGTAGCCAGCTCGTCATTTCGATCCGGCGCCGTGCACAGCAAGTCCACCATCGCCATCAGTGAACCGGGGGAGTTGGCCATGAACCGCCTGTCAAGGAAGCTCGCAATCTCCGGGTCGGACGGTGCTACGACTCCCTCAGCCGCCTCCAGCGCCTGCTTGGCCGACCACACCGCCTGCATTCCCTGCGCGACAAGAAGTTGACTGAACATGTGCATGCGTTGTTGCTGGAGGATCGGCACGGCTGACGGTCCGGAAGCCATCAGCACCAGAGACCGGACCGCCAGTGGGTCGCCGAGAACCACCTCACGGGCAACCAGACCGCCCATCGAATGCCCAAGCAAGTCGACCGGATGACCAACGACAGCGATCAGCGCAAGGACATCCGCGGCATAGCCAGCCAACGAGTAGGTGTCCGCACCAGCAGGTCCGGCCGACTCGAATTGACCCGCCAGGTCGATAGCAATCGCGTGCTGACCGGCCGCTGCGAGCGGGGACAAGATCGCGATGAAGTCCTCTTTGCTCCCGAGAAAGCCAGGAATCAAGACCGCCGTGCCGGCCGCTGAAGCACCGGCGGTCTGGTCGAGGGCGTCGTAGTTGTCAAGGACGGCCAGAGTCCCGCGGGCGGTCTCGATGTTCTTGGCCGTAACGCCCTGTGGCAGGCGGAGGAAAGGTGGGATGCTCACCCGGGGCACAATAGGACCCGGTTCGTCCGCAGGCTCGTTCCACCCCGCTAGGTCAGGAGTTCGCTTGACTCGCACCATCGCTGTGGCGAACCAAAAGGGTGGCGTCGCAAAGACCACCACGGTGGCTTCCCTTGGCGTTGCGTTGGCTGAGCTGGGACACAAAGTGCTGGTGGTCGACCTCGACCCGCAGGCGTGTCTGACCTTCTCGCTCGGAATCGATCCCGACGGTCTCGAACTATCAGTGCACGATGTCTTGATGGGACGAGTAGGGGCCGCCATGGCGGTGCAGCCAACCGACGACGGGGTGGACCTCTTGCCCAGCCACATTGACCTAACCGGCACCGAGGTTGCCCTCTACGAAAAAGCGGCCCGCGAGTACCAGCTCTCGAACGCGCTCGGCGAGATCCAGCAGGCTTACGACTACGTCATCATCGACTGCTCGCCGTCACTGGGTGTGCTCACGCTCAATGCGCTCACAGCGGCCGACGAGGTATTGATTCCCCTCCAGTGCGAGACACTTTCACACCGAGGTGTCGGACAGCTGTTGGACACCGTGGCAGAGGTGCAACGACTGACGAATCCTCAGCTGCGTGTACTCGGTGTTCTGCCAACGCTGTTCGACGGAAGAACCACTCACGCTCGAGCTGTTTTGTCCGATGTTGCGCACCGGTACGGCGTCACGGTATTGGAGCCGCCGATTGCTCGCTCCGTGCGCTTTGCCGAAGCACCGGCAGTGGGTCACTCAGTGCTCTCCACGGCCGCTGTTAGCAAAGGCGCCGATGCTTATCGTGAACTTGCCCGGCGCATCGACACCGATGAGGCCGCCGCATGACCAAGGAGGACGCGCCACGCGGTCGCGCGGCGAAGGCTGGAACAGACTTCAGTCGGATTCGTCCGTCACCGACCGTGGACAGCAGGCCGACGATCGACGAGGTTCAACCCGACCAAGAAGGTAAACGCGCGCTGTTCAGTTCATCGGCGCCGCAGACACCGCAAGACTCTCCCGCCTCTTTTGGGGCGGTCATTGTCAGCTGTGGCCGTTGTGAAGCTCGAACGGTTCTAACACCAGCGCAGGCGCTGCACTATGTCGTTCCGTCCTTCCACCTGCCGTTCATCAAGCCGAAGCATGGGTCGTGGATGCGATGCCCATCGTGTGATCACCGCACCTGGGTCAGCGTCGAAATCCAGCTGTAGGGGCTACTCGCCCGTTGATCCGTCAGTAAGTTCGCGCAAAATGTCGGCATGTCCGGCGTGACGCGCGGTTTCCTCGATCATGTGGACCAAGATCCACCGCAGCGTGTGGTCGCGATCGGGCCGTTGCGCAACGTCGTCCAGCGAGGTCGCAGCCGCCACGATTGCACAGCTTTTCGCATATTCTCGGCGGTACAGCTCAACGAGGCTTGCTATGTCATCGGAGTCATCGATGTCGAACTCCGAGTCGAAGACACCGTCTTGTTCCCAGAAGTACTGGAGGCCCTGTTCACCGCTGAAGACATCGCGAAACCACCACCGCTCCACATCGACCAGATGCTTGATCATGCCCAGCAGGGTCGTTTTTGACTCGACGTGGCGGACGATGACTTGTTCGCGCGAAAGCCCAGAGACTTTCATCACCATGGTTTCGCGTTGGTAGTCCAAGAAGCCGTTGAGCGTCTCGCGTTCGCTTGCTGCGTGCGCTGGTTCGACCCTGGGATCCATGGTGCTATTCGGCTCCTGTTGTCGCGGTGCCGTTTTGCCCGCCACGACTGCGGCGACGCCGACGCTTCGGGCGTGGTGCATCGCCGGATGTTGTGGTCGATGGTTCGGCTGTCGTGACTGCTGAAGCCGGGGCTGTGGTCGCTGTGGCCGGTTGTCCACCGCGCGTACGATTGCGCCCGCGGTCGCGGCGAGGAGGTGCGCTGCGTTCGGTGGTGGCTTGCCGTGAACCCGACTTTCCGGAGCCGCTGGACTGCTTACCCGATGCCGTCGTGGAGCGAGGGCCTCGTCCCGTCTCGCCAAGGTCTTCGACCTGCTCTGCTGAAAGCCCGGCCCGCGTCTGCGATGCCTTCGGCAGTACACCGGTTACTCCGGGAGCAATTCCGAGATCGGTAAACAAGTGATCAGATGTTGAGTACGTCTCCCGTGGCTCGTCGAACGACAGCCCGAGCGCCTTGTTGATCAGACTCCATCGCGGCAGGTCGTCCCAGTCGACGAAAGTAACTGCTACCCCAGACGCACCAGCTCGAGCTGTTCGGCCGATGCGGTGGACGTAGGTCTTCTCGTCTTCCGGGCAGCTGTAGTTGATGACGTGTGTTATGCCTTCGACGTCGATACCCCGTGCGGCAACGTCGGTTGCGACGAGAACATCGACCTTGCCGTTGCGGAAGGCACGCATTGCTTGTTCCCGCGCACCTTGACCAAGATCACCATGGACAGCGCCGACAGCAAACCCGCGCTCGCTGAGGTCGTCCGACAGCCGCTGGGCGTGTCGTTTGGTTCGACAGAAGATGACGGTGTGGCCGCGACCATCTGACTGCAAGATTCGCGCGACGACCTCAGGCTTGTCGAGCGGGTGCGCCCGGTAAACATGCTGAACGACTCGTTTGACGAGTTGACTGCCATCTTCGTCTGGGTCAACAGCCCGAATGTGGGTCGGCTGGTCCATGTAGCGACGTGCGAGGGTGACGACGTCCCCTGGCATCGTCGCCGAGAACAACATGGTCTGCCGGTCGGCAGGTGTGAGAGCGACAATTCGTTCGACGTCGGGAAGGAAACCCATATCGAGCATCTCGTCGGCTTCATCAAGTACCAGCACCTTGGCCGCACCCAAGTGGAGATGACGTTTTTCCACGAGGTCGAGCAAGCGGCCGGGAGTTCCTACCACCACGTCGACGCCAGCCTCGAGGGCCTCGATCTGGGGTTCGTACGAGCGGCCGCCGTAAACGGTGAGAACTCTTACCTTGCGCGTCTTGCTGGCGTGACGGATCTCTCCGGCAACCTGAATCGCAAGCTCTCGGGTTGGCACCACGATGAGTGCTTGTGGTGTGGCGTGTGGTTCGTGGTCGGGGTGACTGGGGTCAAGCGGCGCAACGATCTTCTCAAGGAGCGGAAGCGCAAACCCAAGGGTCTTCCCGGTGCCAGTTTTGGCTTGGCCAATCACGTCGTGCCCGGCTAATGCAACGGGCAAGGTCATTTCCTGGATCGGGAAAGCTTCGGTAATACCGATGGCCGCAAGGTCATCAACAGTCTCGGCTCGGATGCCGAGGTCAGCGAACGTAGTCAGGGCTTCCGCCTCACAAGTCGGGCGGGGACCGAGGCGGGTGGAAATGAGATCCGACCCGCCGCTGAAGTAAGTCCGGAAAGCAGCGTTCGAGTCGTGCAAGGACCCGTTTCACCCACTGGCCGGATCGGCCGCACCGCGGTGGTGGCGCCATCCTACCGGTCGGTGGCAGTCGCCGGGCTGGTTACCCTTCGGACATGGCCGCGTCTTTCGTTCCGACTCCCGACGATGCCGCCGCGGAGTCACCACCTTCGGCGCAGGCCGATCCCATGGCGAACGAGGCTTATCGTGCTGCGGTCGTTGATCTGCTGGCGGTACTTGCCTACGGAGAGCTGTCGGCGTTCGAGCGGCTGTGCGATGACGCTGCGCTAGCGCCGACGCTTTCGGACAAGGCCGAAATCGCTGAGATGGCCGTCGCCGAGTTTGAACATTTCCGGTTGCTTCGACAGCGACTGATCGACCTCAAGGTCGACCCTGAGCAGGCGATGCACCCCTTCGTTGCACCCCTGGACTCTTTTCATGCATCGACTGCGCCAGCCGACTGGTTGGAAGGTCTGGTGAAGGCCTATGTCGGTGACAGTATCGCTGGCGATTTCTACCGTGAGATCGCGCACCACCTTGACCCGGGAACCCGCGATCTGGTCCTCGAAGTGTTCGAGGACACCGGACATTCCGCGTTTGTCGTAGAGAAGGTTCGCGCTGCTATCGCAAACGACCCACGCGTCGGCGGTCGGCTAGCGCTGTGGGGGCGCCGCTTGATGGGGGAGGCCCTGAGTCAAGCCCAGCTGGTCGCTGCCGAACGCGATGCGTTGGCGGGGCTTCTCGCAGGTTCGGTGGCAGAGGAGACGGGTGTTCCCGGTGTTGACTTGGCCGAACTTGGCCGGATGTTCACCCGGCTGACCGAAGAACACACCAAACGCATGGCGGCGCTAGGCCTGGCTGCCTGAGGCAAGATCGGAAGCTACATAGCTCCGAAGCCGACGCGGCGTGCTTCTTGCTCACCGATTTCGACGTACGCGACCTTGTCGCTGGGCACAAGGACGCGTCGACCCTTGGAATCGACCAGCTCAAGCAGACCTTGCGAGTCCGCAGCGCAGGCCCTGACGGCATCGGCCACGTCGTCGGGGGAAAGGTCGGTGTCGAGCACGAGCTCGCGAGCCGCACCCTTGATACCGATCTTGACCTCCACGCGTACCTCCAGTTAGTGCGCGGCGTCGCCGCTGATTCCGTTAGGTGACTTTCTTGATGACCGTGTAGGCGTCAGGCTAACTGACGGGAGCGGGACCAATGGTCGGCGGAGTCGCGACGTCTCCTGCTGCTGCAGATGCAGCAGCAGCTTCGTGTCGGGGAAAGCCCGAGATGCCTCGCCACGACAGCGCACTCACCAGGTCTTCGGCAGCCCGCCGTGGCAGCTGACCCTCGTGGGTGAGCCACCATCGCGCCGCGACCTGTGCAGCACCCGTGAGCCCAGCGGCCAACAGCATTGCAGCCTCTTCGTTAAAGCCGGTGTCCTCTGCGATTACTTCGCTGACGGCGGTAGCGCACGCGTGGTTCACACGGTCGACTCGTTCGCGAACGGACGGTTCTGCCGTGAGATCAGACTCGAAGACGAGCCGAAACGCTCCAGCGTCGTCGCTGACGTAGTCGAAGTAGGCCCGCACCGTTGCCTCGACGCGTAACCCGTTGTCTGATGTGGACTCAAGGGCAGCCTTGATCGCGGCGACCAGCGAGTCGGCACTGGCATCCAACAAGGCGAGGTAGAGCTCAAGTTTTCCGGGGAAGTGCTGGTACAAAACTGGCTTGCTAACCCCGGCGCGGGTAGCGATGTCGTCCATGGCAGCCGCGTGGTAGCCGGACGCGACGAAGACCTCTTGGGCCGCGAGAAGAAGTTGCTGACGACGCTCAGTCCGGGGCAGCCGGAGGCCGCGAGCCGAAGGTGCCGATGTCATGGCCGGGCAGCCTACTCTCGGGGCCTACTGTTCGGTAACTCCCCAGAGGTGATCAAGAAGCGTAATTTCGGGCATTCGTTACGGCAGTTGGGTGACCCACCCGGTGGTTCGGGACCCCGGAAGCCCCTTTGGTTTGCGACACTGCCGGTGGGTGATCGGAATTATCCGGGCAGTAACCGCAGGCGGGAGGGTTCAACGTGGCTACGGACGCGACGCTGTTGGACGCTCTGCGAGCGGTACCGGGCGTCGCCGCGGCCGACATCGAGCCTGACGAACGGGCAGACGGGGCCGGGACACTACGTCTGCAATTGTCCCCGGGTGCCGACGAGATCGCTGTCGCTACATCTGTGAACCGCGTGCTTCGTGAGCAGTTCGGGCTCGCCGTTGATGCAAACCGCGTGCAAGTAGTTGAGGAGTCGGTGCCACTGGCGGCCGCTGCCCTCCCCGAGGCGCAGGCTGCGCCGCCGCAGACGGACTTCACGGCGCCATCGCCCGAGGCGGCAGCTGCTGAAGCCGCGACCGAACCTTCTACCGCACCTTCCGCCGAACCTTCCGAGGAACCCACAAGGAAACTGCCATCCCGCCCGACTCTTACCGCGGTCCCTGGCTATCGCGAGGAGTTCGCTCCGAGTGGTCAAGCCGAAGCAGCGACGGGTGACGCCGAGATCGTTGCTGACGGTCGGGAAGTTTCTGATCAGTCCGACGAACGCATTGAGCCGATTCCCGCACGCGGATCACGGATCCTTATTCAAAAGATGCAGCTGGTCTCGGCAGGATTGGGAGTGACCACTCAAGTCACCCTTGCCTGGCGAAGTGAGTTGTTTCCAGGCGAGGCTTCCGCCGCTGCAACACCAACCAGTGTTCACCGCTCGGTGGCTCAGGCAACGCTGCGCGCCGTTGAGGGCGTGGTGGGCGGCCGCGCACGGTTTGAACTTGAGCAGTTGGAGCTGAACCAGCTAGGGGCAGACCGAGCCGTGGTCGTGGTGGTTGCCATGCTTACCCGCGTGGGGTCAGAACGGCTGACCGGAGTTTCGGTGGTGCGTGAAGACGTGAGGCAAGCTGTGATCCGAGCCACTTTGGATGCGCTGAACCGTCGCCTCGAATCGCTGTTGCTGTCCGCGTGACATCGCAGCCACCCACACCCCGCGACTTCGTCGCCACTCACTGGCCCGGCCAGCTGACTCAGTTCTACCTCGGGCAGTTGTTCGTCCGTAAGTCCGCTCCGGCGGACGCAGCCGAACCCGCCGTGATGATCCACGGTCTTGGCGGTCAAGCCACCAACTGGACCGACTTCATGCACGCTATGAGCCCTCGACTGGAGAGCTGGGCGCCGGACCTCCCAGGCTTCGGTCGATCACCGGGCTCGACATCTGGTGACTATTCCTTTGATGCGCTGATGAGTTCGACTGCCGCGGTTGTCGAAATGGTAGTGACGGCGAGACGGCAGCCAGTTCACTTGTTTGGGAACTCACTCGGTGGCGCACTCTGTGTGCGGTTGGCAGCGGAGCACCCTGACTGGGTTCGGTCTCTTGTTCTGACGTCCCCTGCGCTTCCCGATCTCCGCCCGAGGCGTCACACGGTGGGCGTCCCCGTAATCGCGCTGCCCCGCGTGGGCGAACGTGTGTGGCGACGGCTCGGGCAGTTGCCTAGCGAGCGTCATGTCCAGGCGATGATCGACCTGAACTACGGCGATCCGTCTCGAGTGTCTGCTGTAAGACGCGAAGAGGCCGCAGCGGAGTACCGCCGTCGGTTCGCTTTGTCACACTCGGGCGAATCGCTGTCCAAAACAGCACGCGGCCTGCTGCAAGCATTTGCTGAGCGGGGACCGCGTGCGCTGTGGGCTCAAGCGGCACGGCTTCAGATGCCGTCGTTAGTGCTTTACGGCGGCCGTGATCGGCTGGTGAATCCAAAGCGGGCCATACGCGTGGCGAAGACGTTCCCGAAGTGTCGCGTCGTCGTGCTGCCTCGCGTTGGTCACGTTGCTCAGATGGAGGTACCGGAGTTGGTGGCGCACTTTGTGAACGACTTCCTCAATAGCCTTCCTGCGGGCCAAGGGGACGGATAGCGTTCCCGATGTGTCGCAGCCACCCAAGACCACATCGATTGACTCGTTGTTCGAGCAGGTCAGTGTGCTGGCGGGTCGAACGCGAACCGTCAGTGAGCTCAGCGGTGGGCTGACCAACACCAACTACCGAGTGCAGACCGGAGACGGTGGCGACTACGTCGTTCGCGTCTCAGAAGCGTCTACCGGCCTGTTGGCGATTGACCGAGACAATGAGCGGTTCAACACGCGCGCTGCTGCCGAGGCAGGGGTGGGAGCGCCGGTCATTGAGTCGCTTCCCGAACTTGGAATTCTGGTGGTCGGGTTCCTTGCCGGTCGGACCTTGGAAATGGCCGATATCAAGAACCTGACGATGCTGCCTCGGGTAGCGGACGTAGTTCGTCAGCTTCATGATGGTCCCAGGTTCCAGGGCACCTTCGACATGCGTCGGATTCGGCGTTACTACCTTTCGGTCGTGCAGGAGCGTGGCTATCGGTTGCCCGACGACTACCTCGAACTCCAAGGACTTATCGAAGGACTTGAAGCCGCCATGGCGCAGCAGCCGGAACCGCTCGTGCCGTGCAACAACGATCTGCTTGCGGCAAACTTCATCGACGATGGTGAGCGAATGTGGCTCATCGACTACGAGTACTCGGGGATGAACGAGGCAAGTTTCGAACTCGGCAACATTGCCAGCGAAGCATTTCTCGATCCGGAAGCGACCGCGGCACTGGTCTCTAACTATTGGGGGATTGAGTCAGATCATAAACTCGCTCGCGCCAAGGCGTGGTCACTCTTGGCCCGCTACGGCTGGACGCTGTGGGCATCCATCCAAGCTGGCTCGTCCTCAATCGATTTTGACTTCTGGACGTGGGGGATGCAGAAGTACCAGACGGCTCATTCGGAACTGAACGGACCGGAGTATCAGCAAGTCTTGAGTGGCCTTCGCAGTGACAGATAACAAACCGGAGCGCACGCGGATTGTTGTCATCGGTGGTGGCGTGGGTGGCACCAGCATTGCGTATCACTTGGCTCAGCGAGGCGTGTCGGATGTTGTCCTGGTTGAACGTTCCGAGCTGACCAGTGGCTCGACCTTCCATTCAGCTGGCCTCGTTGGACAACTCCGAGGCTCTGTGACTTTGACCCGCATGATGATGTACAGCGCTGAGCTGTATCGAACCCTTGCCCTGGATGCTGAAACCCACCCCGGGTGGGTTGAGTGCGGCGGCCTTCGACTTGCCTCCACGCCCGAACGGATGGAGGAGCTCGAACGTCAGGTCGGATGGGCCGAGACGTTCGGCTTACCACTCGAGTACGTGTCTGCTGAGCGAGCTCAGGCGCTGTTTCCGCTCATGAGCCCCGACGGTGTCCTTGGGGCGACGTTTCTGCCGACCGATGGCTACCTTGACCCAAGTCAGCTCGCATATGCGCTCGCTAAGGGCGCCAGGCGTGGCGGCATCGACGTAAGAGAACACACGCGAGTGGTTTCGATTCAACCGTTGCCCGTTGGCGGCACCGGGAAGTTTCTCGTGGTCACCGACAAGGGCGATCTGGTTGCCGATCAGGTGGTCAATGCGGCTGGAATGTACGCGGCGGAAGTTGGCCGGATGGTGGGTGTTCGCGTACCCGTTATTCCGATGTCGCATCAGTACGTCGTCACCGCCCCCTTCCGCGACGTATCGAGCGATGACCGGCTCCCCACCCTTCGTGACCCGGACTTACTCGTCTACTACCGCGAGGACGGCGCTGGGCTCGTCATGGGTGGGTACGAAAGGCACAGTGAGGCATTCGCACTGGGCTCGTCGGGCTTTGACGCGATTCCGCAGGACTTCAACGGACGGTTGCTGCCTGAGGTTTGGCAACGTCTGGAAGAAATCTTCGAGAACTCGGTCCGGCGCGTCCCGGCCATGGCGGATGCTGAGGTTCGAAAGGTCATCAACGGTCCCGAAGCCTTCACCCCTGACAACGAGTTCTGCCTCGGTGAGGCGAACGTTCCCGGGTTCTTTGTTGCTGCGGGTTTCTGCGCTCATGGGATCGCTGGCGCCGGTGGCGTTGGCATGGTGATGGCGAACTGGCTGCTCGACTCCGATCCGGGTATGGATCTGTGGGAGATGGACATCCGCAGGTTTGGTGCGCAGTACCGGTCGGCCTCCTACACGCGCCAACGAGTGACGGAGAACTACGAGACGTACTACGACATCAAGTACCCCGGCCATGAACGGAAGGCGGGACGACCGCTCAAGACGGCTGCGGCTTATCCGTGGCATAAGGAACACGGAGCTTCATTTGGCGAGAAGTCTGGCTGGGAGCGAGTCAACTACTACTTGTCCAACGAGCAGCGAAGCGAGGAGCCGCTTCGGCCCAGGGGTTGGGCCGGCAAGCATTGGTCGACGGCGATAGCGGTCGAGCACCGTGCAACGAGGCAAGCCGCGGGGTTGTTTGACGAGTCCTCGTTCTCCAAGATCGAGGTCAGCGGTTCCGGCGCTCCCGCGCTGATCGAGTGGCTGTGTGCAAACCGGGTGGTTCGCGGTAACGGCTGCATTACCTATACGCAAATGCTTAACGAGCGAGGTGGCATCGAAGCTGATGTCACGGTGACCCAAATTGACGACGAGGTCTTCCTTGTCGTGACGGGTACGGCCTTCGGCACTCACGACCTCTCATGGATCTCAAACCATACCCCCGTTGACGGGTCGGTCACGGTTCGTGATGTGACCGATGCGTTCGTTGTTTTTGGACTGTGGGGTCCCCGGTCTCGCGATGTCCTGCAACCGTTGACGCCACAGTCACTGTCGAACGACGACTTGCCCTTCATGCGGATGCGTGAAACATCAGTCGCAGCAGCTCCGGTGCGTCTGCTCCGCGTCACATTCGTGGGAGAGCTCGGGTGGGAAGTTCATGCGCCGGTCGAGTACGGGTTGGGACTTTGGCAGGCCATCTGGGAGTCGGGAGCTGAGCATGGTTTGACGGCCTGTGGCTACAAGGCGATCGACTCGCTGCGAGCAGAAAAGGGATACCGCTACTGGGCGAGCGATATCACCCCTGATCAGACACCCGACGACGCCGGTTTGGCGTTCTGTGTCAAGACCGAAAAATCGTTCTTGGGCAGAGAGTCACTCTTGCGGTTGAGGGGCCAACGAGACAGTGACTCACCCGAACTGGTGTGCCTATCCATCACCGACACCCGGCAGGTCGTGTTGGGCAACGAGCCGGTGCGTGTTGCTGGTGCTGTGGTCGGGAGGGTGACAACTGGTGCGCAAGGGTTCAGTGTCGGGACATCGATCGCCTTCGCCTATGTCCCATCGCGGGTCGCCGATCCGGGTACCCGCGCTGAAGTTCTCGTCTTCGGTCAGTGGGTCGATGCAGTCATCTCATCTGCACCGCTGTGGGACCCGGACAACCGGCGAATTCGCGACGGAGTCGTCAGTCGTCCCACGATCTCAGGACGCAAGGGGGCATGATCTGCCTGTGGCCAGGGAACTCTCGCATGCCGTACTGCGACCAGCGCGGGGTGGTAACGCGTTTGAGCAGACGGTCGAGCGGTTAGCCCAGTCCATCAAGCTAGGAGTGTTTCAAGCAGGCGACCGGCTGCCACCCGAGCGGGAGCTCGCTGACCTCATGCAAGTCAGCCGCATGACACTTCGGGAAGCCCTCGCCGCCCTCCGTGACACCGGCTTCGTTGAAACGCGCCGCGGGCGAGCCGGAGGCACTTATGTCAGTGCCATTGACCACCGCCGAGTTGGACGCCCGCCTGCAGGCAACGCCGGCTCCACCATGGGCCAACCGAGTGGACGGTTGCTCCGCGATGCGCTCGAGTTTCGACGAGTAGTTGAGGGTGGTGCGGCTGGCCTAGCTGCGACCCGCTCGATGAATGGGGAGCTGACCGAGGCCGAGGGTAGCCATCTGCTGGAGATGCTTCGCGCCGTTGATGTCGCTCCTGACGATGCCCGTCGGCGGATCGCCGACTCCCGGCTGCATCTGGCCGTGGCTTTCGTGGCTGGTAGCGAGTCGCTGACTGCCGCCGTGGCCGAAGCTCAGGTCAGGCTGGGAGAGATGTTGGCTGCGATACCGGTGCTTCGGCGCAACATTGAGCATTCCAACGCCCAGCACCGTGCTTTCGTCGAAGCCATCTTGGTCGGCGACCCCGAGCGCGCGCGTGCAGCGATGGAGGAACATTGCGACGCCACCTCCGCCCTGCTTCGCGGGTTGCTTGCCTAATCTGAGTAAAGATCTAGACTCAGACCATTGATTGGTGGGGCTCCGGTCGCTACGGTTCGCGGGCAGGCGCCTGCACCTTGGAGGGTTACATGGCCCGACGGCCCGGTTTACTCACTGTGGACGAGTTGAGATCCCAGATCGAGGGCGGGCAGGTCGACACCGTCGTCGTGGCGATCACCGACATGCAGGGTCGGTTGCAGGGAAAGCGTCTCGCAGCTCGTTACTTCCTGGAAGAAGTGCTGAGCCATGGCACCGAAGGTTGCAACTACTTGATGGCTGTCGATGTCGACATGAACACCGTCGATGGCTACGCGATGTCGTCCTGGGAACGCGGATACGGCGACTTCGTGATGGCTCCCGACTACGACTCATTGCGTCCGATTCCATGGCTGCCAGGTTCTGCACTCGTGCTGGCTGACGTGCTTTGGGAGGACGAGACTCCTGTCCTGCCATCGCCACGCCAGATTCTGCGCAGACAGGTAGATCGGCTCAGCGAGCGCGGGCTTGCCGCAATGGTTGGCACCGAGCTCGAATTCATCGTCTTTAACGACTCGTATGAACAGGCATTCGACCTGGGTTATCGCGACTTGCAGCCTGCGAACCAGTACAACGTTGACTACTCCATCCTCGGCACCTCACGGATCGAGCCGCTCCTTCGACGCATCCGCGTGGAGATGGAACAGGCCGGGCTGTACTGCGAATCTGCGAAAGGCGAATGCAATTTTGGACAGCACGAGATTGCATTTCGGTTCGACGACGCACTGACAACGTGTGACAACCATGTCATCTACAAGACCGGTGCCAAGGAGATTGCAGCTCAAGAAGGCGTCTCCCTGACGTTTATGGCTAAGTTCAATGAGCGCGAAGGCAACTCGTGCCATATCCATATCTCGCTTCGCGGTAACGGCACCCATGGCCTTGCCGACGGTGAGCCAGTCATGGCCGGTGACGCAGACTCTTATGGATTGTCCACGTTGGGCCAGCAGTTCATCGCTGGTCAGATCGCGCGACTACGAGAGCTCACGTTGTTCTACGCGCCTAATATCAACTCTTATAAGCGGTTCGTGCCTGGCTCTTTCGCGCCCACCACTGTTGCCTGGGGACGCGACAACCGGACATGCGCCCTTCGGCTGGTTGGACACGGTCAGTCCCTACGCATCGAGAACCGGGTTCCTGGCGGCGATATCAACCCCTACCTCGCCGTATCGGCTCTGATTGCCGCTGGGTTGGACGGCATCGATCGTGGTCTGGACCTGGAGGAGGCGCTCGCCGGCAATGCTTACCAGGCAGATCTGCCATCGGTTCCACACACCATGCACGACGCTCTTCAGTTGTGGCAGGAGTCCGAGTTCGCCACGTCGAGCTTTGGTGCAGATGTCGTCGACCACTACGCAAACATGGCGCGGGTCGAGCTTGCTTCGTACAACTCGACCGTCACCGATTGGGAACTCCGTCGAAACTTTGAACGGTTCTAGGCCTGATGCCTACCGTCTATGACGTCGTGAACCCAGCGACAGAAGAGACTGTTCGGTCGATCACTCATGCAGACCTGAGGGCGACGGACTCGGCAATAGAACGCGCAAGTCGTGCCTTTGACACGTGGCGGTTGGTAACTCCGGCAGACCGAGGCCGGTTGCTGCGCGCTTTTGCTGATCTCGTCGACGCTCATCGCGAGGAGCTGGCCGAGCTGGAGGTGGCGAACTCCGGCCACACGATCAGTAATGCGCGGTGGGAGGCAGGAAACGTTCGGGACGTGCTGACGTACTACTCGGCGGCGCCCGAACGCCTCTTCGGGAAGCAAATCCCGGTCGCTGACGGCATCGACATTACGTTCAAGGAGCCGCTGGGCGTGGTCGGCGTGATCGTGCCGTGGAACTTCCCTATGCCAATTGCGGGTTGGGGTTTCGCCCCTGCACTGGCTGCCGGCAACACAGTTGTTCTCAAGCCTGCGGAGCTCACACCCCTCACGGCGATCAGACTCGCCGAACTGGCGCTCGATGCTGGCATCCCCGAAGACGTGTTCACCGTGCTCCCAGGTAAAGGTTCCATCGTCGGTGAGCGGTTCGTTACTCATCCGCTGGTTCGGAAAGTGGTCTTCACCGGATCCACGGAGGTTGGACAACACGTGATGACCGGCTGCGCGAAACAGATCAAGCGCTTGACTCTCGAGCTGGGGGGCAAGAGTGCGAACGTGGTGTTCGCTGATGCCGACTTGGAACGCGCTGCGGCCGCCGCACCGTACGGAGTATTCGACAACGCCGGCCAGGACTGCTGTGCGCGTTCGCGAATTTTGGTACAGCAGTCCGTGTACGACCGATTCATGGAGCTGCTCGAACCCGCCGTCAAGGGTGTTCGGGTCGAGAACCCTCGTTTGGACAGCTCCGAGATGGGTCCGCTCATCTCCGCATCGCAGCGTGCGACTGTGAGTGCCTACGTGCCAGCTGATGCGCCAGTCGCATTCCGTGGCAGTGCACCAGATGGGCCGGGGTATTGGTTCCCCCCAACGGTCCTGGCTCCGGTCAGTCCCAAGGACGCGGTATTTCGCGAGGAAATCTTCGGTCCGGTTGTCGTGGTCGTCCCGTTCGATGAGGAAGCGGATGCGATAGCTCTCGCCAATGACTCAAACTTCGGGTTGTCTGGATCGATCTGGACACGCGACGTGGGTAAAGCCCTTCGCGTGGCGCGGGCAGTTGAAGCTGGGAACTTGTCCGTCAACTCACATTCGTCAGTGCGCTACTCGACGCCCTTCGGCGGGTTTAAGCAGTCCGGTTTGGGTCGCGAGCTAGGACCAGATGCACTCGACTCGTTCACAGAGGTCAAGAACGTCTTCATCGCAACGAAGGAGTAGACGTGGACCGACTTACAGATCGCGTAGCCCTCATCACAGGCGGCGCGAGTGGAATTGGACTGGCGACGGCACGACGGTTTGCCAGTGAAGGCGCCACGGTCGTCATCGCCGACATGAACGACCAAGCCGGGAAATCGGCGGCTGCCGAGGTCGGCGGAAGCTACATCAGAGTGGACGTGACAAGTCGCACTGACAATGAGGGTATGTATGAGGAAACTGTCGACGCATACGGCCACATCGACATCGCGTTTCACAACGCGGGGATCTCCCCTCCCGACGACGACTCCATCTTGGAAACCGAGCCAGACGCATGGCAGCGAGTGCAGGAAGTGAACCTAACCTCGGTGTACCTCGGCTGTAAGGCTGTGATTCCCTACATGCAACGACAGGGCAAGGGTTCCATCATCAACACAGCCTCGTTCGTCGCCACCATGGGCGCAGCCACGTCACAGATTTCTTATACGGCAAGCAAGGGCGGGGTGCTGGCGATGACCCGCGAACTCGGCGTGCAGTTTGCTCGGGAGGGCATCCGGGTGAATGCCTTGTCGCCGGGTCCGGTTAACACACCTCTGCTGCGCGACCTGTTTGCTAAGGATCCCGAGCGTGCCGCGCGACGGCTGGTTCACGTTCCGGTGGGTCGTTTTGCGGAGCCTGAGGAGATAGCAGCAGCCGTCGCATTCCTGGCAAGCGATGACTCGTCGTTCATTACCGCTTCGAACTTCCTTGTCGACGGCGGAATCGCTGGCGCTTATGTGACCCCGTTGTAGCCAGTGGCGCAAAACCATTCGTGAGGTCTGGCGTCGCCGCGATAACGGTCACCAAGTCCGCCCCCTGCTCCGCGTCCCCCCTCGGAGCAGGGGGTTTCCCTGCGTCTTCCCGGTGTTTGTCCGGGGTTGTCCCGGTCCGTTCTGGTGTGCTCAGCCCCCGTTCGACAGCCGCTTGGCTACCTCGGCGCCGAGGTTGGGGTCGACGTTGCGCCAGTACTCCAGCGCGCGTTCGACCATCTCGGGGGTGACGCCGTTACTCATGTGCCCAGCAATGTTTGATGCCAAGTGGTCGCGGTCGGTTTCGCTCAGCACCTCGCGATACAGCGTTCCCGGCTGACCGAAGTCGTCGTCGTCTCGCCGTTTGGTGTACGCCTCTCGCACAATCTCACCGGAGACCTGCCATCCCGGGTCGGCGTACCGCTCCGGGTCAGCCTTGGGACCACCTACCGAGTTTGGCGCGTAGACCGGGTCGCCAGGATTGCTGTACCTCATGGCGCCGTCTTTGTTGTACGAGTTGACCGGCGACTTCGGCTGGTTGATCGGCAGCTGGAGGTAGTTAGGGCCAATCCGGTAGCGGTGCGTGTCCGGGTAGCTGAACAACCTGCCGAGCAACATCTTGTCTGGGCTCGGGCCGATACCCGGAACGAGGTTCGCAGGTTCGAAGGCTGACTGCTCAACCTCGGCAAAGTAGTTGCCGGGGTTGCGGTCAAGCGTGAGTCGCCCAATCTTGATCGGCGGGTAGTCGCCGTGCGGCCACACCTTCGTAAGGTCGAACGGGTTGAACCGGTAGTCAGCGGCCTCGGCAAACGGCATGATCTGCATCTCAAGGGTCCACGACGGAAACTCGCGTCGTTCGATGGACTCGTAGAGGTCCCGAATGTGGAAGTCGCCATCTTCGGACGCAACGGCTTTGGCCTCGGCGTCGGTGAAGTTCTCGATGCCTTGGTCAGTTTTGAAGTGGTACTTGACCCAGAACTTGTCGCCAGACGCGTTGACCCACAAGTACGTGTGGCTGCCGTAGCCGTTCTGGTTCCGCCAGGTGCGAGGAGTTCCTCGGTCGCTCATCAAGAACGTGACTTGGTGGGCTGACTCAGGAGACAGCGTCCAGAAGTCCCACTGCATGTTGTTATCGCGCAGGTGGGTGTCTGCGCGACGTTTTTGTGAGTGGATGAAGTCTGAGAACTTGCTTGGGTCGCGGATAAAGAAGACGGGTGTGTTGTTACCGACGATGTCGTAGTTGCCTTCTTCGGTGTAGAACTTGATGGCGAACCCACGCGGGTCTCTTACCGTGTCGTTGGAACCCAACTCGCCGGCGACGGTGGAGAAGCGCAGGAACACGTCGGTCTTTGCACCCTTACGGAACACCGCAGCTTTGGTGTACTGCGACACGTCCTCGAAGCACTCGAATACTCCGTGTGCCGCGCCTCCCTTGGCGTGGACTACGCGCTCGGGAACACGTTCGCGGTTGAACTGCGCCATCTTCTGGATGACGTAGTGGTCCTGCAGCAGCAGGGGACCGTCGGCACCAACCGACAGCGAATGTTCATCGCTGGGGGCGGGGATACCGGCGTCGGTCGTCGTCACCGGTGGTTGATCACTTGCAGCCATGCTCGAGCCTCCACAGCTTTCGTCGTGCCGATGGGGTGTGCTGGTTTTGAAAATGCTGGCGAACCGACGGGTCGGCCCACGGGGTGGACCCTGCCACGAGTTACCCGCCTGGTGGAATAGGTCGAACATGATTAATAGGTAGGGGTGATAGATCACTCCGTCGAGGAAGCGCGGTGAGGATGAGTGGCTACCCCGTCGCTGGCACAGGTTCGGGCGTTCGTTGCGGTGGCCGACGCCCTGCATTTCGGCACAGCAGCGTCGAGGCTGGGGATCAGTCAACCTGCGCTGTCAGCAGCTCTGGCGAGCTTGGAGTCCCTGCTGGGGGTGCAGCTCGTCGAACGGACCACGCGGAGGGTGCTGCTCACGCCGGAGGGTGACGCGCTGCTACCGCGGGCGCGCTCGGTTGCCGAGGCCGTCGACGGTTTGGTCGATGCGGCCGCGGGCCAGCAGGCGTTGGCTGGTCGGCTGCGCATCGGAGTCATCCCAACTGTCGCCCCCTACCTTTTGCCGTCGCTGATCCGTCGCATTCGGCGGGACCTGCCGGACCTGGTTCCCGAGGTTCGGGAGGAGCAAACTGCGCGGTTGATCGACGACCTCTCCGCTGCGCGACTTGATGTGGCGATCATTGCCTTGCCTGCGGGGGTCGCTGGCCTGCACGAGATACCGATCTACGACGAAGGCTTTGTGTTGGTGGTGCCGACCGGGCACCGGTACGCCGGGAGCACGAACCTGTCGCCGGCCTCTTTGGGCGGCCAGAACCTGCTGCTTCTGGACGAAGGTCATTGTCTTCGTGATCAGGTACTTGAGCTGTGTCGAAGCGCTGCCGTTGACGGCGCGACATCATCGGCGGCTCGAACTACCTCATTGGCGACGGTGGTGCAGCTGGTCTCGTCCGGCTTGGGTACGACGCTCTTGCCGGAAACGGCGCTCGCTGCCGAGTCGCGTAGAGGAGCCCTGGCTGTTGCCCGGTTCACTGATCCTGCTCCGGGGCGACGCATCGGCTTGGTCTACCGAGCTTCCTCCGCTCGCGGCGCCGCATATGCGGAGCTGGCCAACGTCGTCCGACAGGCAGCCCGACGCCTTCCGGTCACCACGCTCGACCAGCCGTAACCCCGTGTGACAGTCAAGTGCATCAAACAACGCTGATTGCTCCAAGGGTGCTCAAGGTTTCGCACTCGGCAATTTGGGTCTGACGTTAGGTGGACGCGGCAGTAATAAGTGCGTCGAACAGCGCGGGGCTGTCGCCAGCTTCGGGGTGCCAGAGCACGCCGACCGCGAATCGTTTGCCAGGGACTTCCACGACCTCGATCGTCTCGTCGTCCGCCCAGCCTGTGACTTCCAGCGAGCCCGGATCGGCAACCCCTTGATGGTGATACGACTTGACCACTGCTGAGTCTCCTAGGGCCCGTTGAACGATCGAGTTGATTTTGAGTCGCACCAGGTGTTCGCCGAAGACGCCAGGCTCTGGCCGATGCCGGTTGTGGTGAACCGCGTCGGGAAGGTGTTGTTCAAGCTGGCCGCCGTGAGTGACGGCGAGTAGCTGCATCCCGCGACAAATGCCTAATGTCGGCAGATCGCGCTGCATCGCCCCGAGCGCCAAGGCCCGCTCCGCCGCATCGCGGTCGGGACGCACGCCGATCGTCTCCTGGTGTGCGACTTGGCCGTACAGCTGCGGGTCGAGATCGGCCCCGCCGGCCAGGATCAAACCGTCCAGCAGGTCGAGTACCTGCTGGCTCGTCGATTCCGTTGGCGGTAGGACGATGGGAAGCCCCCCGGCAGCAGCTACCTGCCTCACATACCCTTCGGGAACCAGGACCGCGGGCATGGACCAAACCCCCCATTGGGCCTGTTCGCGATAGGCAGAGATCCCGATGACGGGTCGTCGGTGATCGGCTGGCGCTCCGGCTCTGGCTTCCATCGACGGAAGTGTCCCACGATGCGGACCGGGTGACCGGAATGCGAGCGGCTGCGGCACAGTTGAGGAGAGGTAGTTCGAAATCCACGCGCCATCTTTGGAGTCCACGTGTCTGTTCCGCCGCTCGTTGAGCCAGCTGCTGAGCTCACCGTCGACGAGGTCAAGCGTTACTCGCGCCACATCATCATCCCCGAGGTGGCGATGGCCGGCCAGAAGCGCCTCAAGAACGCACGGGTTCTGGCGATCGGAGCAGGGGGCCTCGGATCTCCGGTTCTGGTCTACCTCGCCGCAGCTGGTGTGGGCACGATCGGCGTCGTCGAGTTCGACACCGTCGACGAGTCCAACCTGCAGCGTCAGATCATTCACGGCCAAAGTGACGTCGGGCGGTCGAAGGCCGAGTCGGCCCGCGACTCGATCAAGGAGATCAACCCGTTCATAGACGTGCGGCTGCACGAGGAACGCCTCGACTCCAGCAACGTGATGGAGATCTTTGGTCAGTACGACCTCATCATCGACGGTACGGACAACTTCGCAACGCGCTACTTGGTCAATGACGCAGCAGTGCTGCTCGGTAAGCCGTATGTCTGGGGTTCCATCTACCGGTTCGACGGCCAAGCGAGCGTCTTCTGGGCCGAGCATGGACCGTGCTACCGGTGCCTCTACCCCGAGCCTCCTCCTCCCGGAATGGTGCCTTCGTGCGCCGAGGGCGGCGTGCTTGGCGTGATGGCGGGAACGATCGGAACGTTCCAAGCCAACGAAGCCATCAAGCTCCTGACCGGGATCGGCGACAGCCTGATCGGGCACCTCGTCATCTACGACGCGCTTGAGTCAAGCGTGCGCAAAGTACGGATCCGGAAAGACCCCAACTGTGCTGTCTGCGGAACGAACCCGACCGTCACAGAGCTCATCGACTATGAGGCTTTCTGTGGTGTCATCTCTGAAGAGGCAGCGGAGGCTGCCCGCGAGTCGACGATCAGCGTTCGTGATTTGAAGGAAAAGCTCGATCGTCGTGACCGAGGCGAAGAGGACTTCGTCCTCATTGACGTGCGTGAGCCGGCTGAGTACGAAATCGTCGCCATTCCTGGATCAGTCCTCATCCCCAAGAACGAGTTCTTGATGGGCAACGCCCTTGAGTCGCTGCCGCAGGACAAGCAGATCGTGCTGCACTGCAAGGTCGGTCAACGATCGGCTGAAGTTCTCGCCGTCGTTAAGGGTGCAGGGTTTGCAGACGCACAACACGTTGGTGGCGGCGTCGTCGCCTGGGTTAACCAGATCGAACCAGCAAAGCCGATCTACTAGCTGCCGCACTGAAGGCAAGTCAGAGCGCACCTTTGCGCTGCAGCCATTGGAAGCTGACCCAGCCGGGTACGACCGGCACCCAGAACGTGGCGGCGCGGAAAAGCAGTGCGGCTTGCACAGCGGTTGCACCGTCTAGACCTGCGGCCGTCAGGCCAGCCGCCAGCGCGGCTTCTACTGCGCCGATTCCGCCGGGAGTCGGCGCAGCGGAGCCGATGGCACCTGCGGCGAGATAGACGAAACCAACTGCGGGGAACGTGAGATCGCCGCCGTAAGCGCCAACGGCAGCGAACAGCGCACCAGCGTATGCAAGGTTCAGCGCGATCGCGCCCGCCATGGCCATGACCATTCGCCGAGGTTGCCGAGCCATTTCCACTAACCGCGGAATCGTCGGCTCGACCAAAGGTCGGATACGCGCGGAGAGGATCCGTCGAGTCAGTGGGATCGCGAGTGTGACTGCTCCGACGACAACCACGCTTCCGACCACAACCAGCACCGTGCGTCCGGGGATCAGGTTGGGACCTTGCTGACGTCCCGTGAACACACCGAACACCACCACCAACACGATGTAAGACAAGAAGACAAATAACTGGGAGGCCCCAACACTGGCGAGGGCGACAGCTGGGGGTGCGCCTCGTTGCTGGATGTATCGCGTGTTCGTTCCGATGTTGCCGACCGCTGCCGGTGCGACCAAAGAAACAAAGGTGGAGGCCAGCTGCACCAAGAAGGTTCGAACCCACGAGAGGGCCATCGGCGCGAAGCTCGCGATGACAACTGAGGCTGCGACATAGGTGAAGAACGAGCAGACGAAGGCCGCCGCCGCCCACGCTGGTTTGGCTTCGGTGAAGATCGATGCCAGGTTGACTGACGCGAGCTGACCAAGCAGGACGGTCACCGCGATCATCACCGCGACAAGCGCAACGATCGTTCGCGGTCGCAGTCGTTCTAATGGCACAGCCTCGGTAGGTGCAGCCGGGAACGCGGCAACCACCGACTCGCGCAGGTCCGCCATCAGTCCGGGATGCTTCTTCAAGCTGCGACGGTTCGTCCGGCTCAGCGCAATCGCTTGCAAGAGCGGGAGCGCCTCGCCCAACCGCTGAGCGGTTAGTTCCAACAACGCTCCGCGCACTGCCCGATCGGCACCGACGAACTGTGCGGTAGTGACGAGTAGTTCCGCGTCATCGATACGCAGGGTCAGCTGCTCTGCGGCAATTTCCCCAGATTCCAGGCCAAGCAGCCAAACGCGGCCCTCTGCGTCGAGTGCAAGGTTGTGTGCATGCAGCTCCTCATGTGCGATGCCGGCCCTATGAAGCTGACGGACCTGTCCCCAAAGATCGGCGATGACGTCGTCGGTGAGTTCGGTCGGTTCAAGTTCGTCAAACGTTCGAAGGTCGCTGGCGTGTTCGAATGCCAAGACTGCTGCGTCACGATTAACGGATGCGGCTGCCACTATGGCGGGAGTTCGAACTCCGTGTCTGGTAGCC
>DATKIY010000270.1:0-28801 GCA_035543875.1 Actinomycetes bacterium
CCTTCCACAAGAACCCGATCGCCTATCACCAGAGTTATTCCAACCAGCTATTCAAGCTGGTCCGCTCGGAGGCCATTAAGCTGCGTCTGGTCAAACTTGGGTGCGGTGGGGAGACCACTCGCTCGTTCATCAAAGGCGTCCGTCACTGTCCCTTCCCCGAAGGTTCTCAACTCGCTCAAGCGGTGAAGTTCCTCGAGTCCAATCCGGGACAAGTTGAGTTCATCACGATCGACCTAGGCGGTAACGACATCATCGGCGCCTGCCTCAACTTCAGGACGGCGGCGCTCAAGCTCAACTGCGTGAAAGCAGTGATGCCCACGATTCAGGCCAACCTCACGACCATCCTTCAGACATTAGAGACGGCAGCACCCGGCGTACCGATCTATGGAATGACGTTCTACAACCCGTTACTCGGATTGTGGGTGCTGGGGTGGGGAGGGGGTCCCGGCGATCCCAGCCTCGCACAAGCTAACGCGAAGTCTTGGGCGGTGTTCAATGCTGGACTCGTCGCGGCCTACGAGGCCAACGGCGTGACGGTGGCAGATGTGGCGGGCGCGTTCGCCATCTCGGACTTCAGTGATCTCGTCCCCTTGAAGGGTGCTGGCATGGTCCCGCTCAACGTGGCCAACGATTGCAACTGGACCTGGAACTGCACGACGCCACCCCTGGGCTGGGACATACATCCGAACAACAAAGGCTATGGCGTGATCGCGCAAGCATTCGCGGATGTGGTGACCCTGTAGGCGGTAACTCGGTCCCGCCGACACTCCTGCCAGTCACGCAGCTCACCGGCACGCGCCAACACGCTCTGCTACTGAAGCAAACTCCACTCCAGCGGTTCCCGTGGGTCATCAGCAGGTGTTTCCGTAAGGCGGAGCACCCACCACCCAACGTCGTGCCATTGCCCACACTTGTAACCAACGTTCTCAAGCACACCACCAGGAGTGAATCCCAGGTCTTCGTGCAGCGCCACACTCGAAGCGTTAGGAAGGGTTATACGCGCGATCGCTCTTACATAGCCGAGCTCTTGCAATTCCACGATCAGCCGTTCGTAGAGCAGACGACCAAATCCCCTTCGATGGTGTGGTTGCGCGATGTAGACCGAGCAGTTCACCGACCAGCGGTATGCCGCTCGGTTTCCGTGGGGATACGCGAACGCGTAGCCAACGATTTCGTCTACAGATGACGCGACAAGCCAGGGCAACTGCGGTCGCTCAACCATTCGCCGACGCATTTCGTCCTGGGTAGGCACTTCGACTTCGAAGGAGATCGCGGTGTCTGCTACGTACGGAGAGTAGATCGTCTGCATAGCGGCGACATCAGCACGACAAGCGGCGCGGACTTCACTGTCGGTCGGCTGAGCCATAAACACCCCTGGACAAAGCACGCTTCAGGCACCAATGGCGCCAAGTGGTCGGTACCACTCATCCAACCACCTGGCGTACCACTGATCCCGGACTTCTCTGCTCTTGCAATCAGCCCCGTACCCGTACGAGTTTCGCGACCTCCTGATCGCCGGCAAGCGCCTTCTCTTTGACGATGCCAAGTCCTGGGGCATACACCTTCAGGTCCACGACGTTTGGTTCGAGCGCCGTGTGTTCAAGCGACTTCAGAACAGGACCCACGGTTCCGTACGGAATGGTCACCTGACCACCACGTCCCGTAATCCAAGCGGTGTCTTCGGCCTCTCCCTTCAAGTACTCCTGTCGATAAGCGTCTGGAATACGCGGGTTCGCCTCCATGATGATGCCCGGCTCTCCGTCGTTGACGCCAGCCAGCCAAGATCCCGACGTGTCAATCTGACCACTGGAGCCGTACGAGGCAGTGTCCTCTCCGAGGTACCAGACGGTTCCTTCATTGTCCTGCGCATACCAGTCTCGAGTTTTCTCGAGCAGCGTGCCGTCCGGGGTCTTCGCAATATCAGAGACGGTGGTTGCCGTGATGCCCTCAATGACCCGCGTCTTGTCAGTCACTCGCACCTTGTCGATTTGCAGTTGACCGTCCCTAACACCTTTGTAGACGAGAAGTCTCCCGACCGGCAACGGGTAGTAGGGGTTATCGATTGCGCTGACGAAGTTAGCGGGATCGAGCACCGGCTCGTATGCTCCGCCGTGGTTCGACGACGTCGCAGCGGCGATTGCCATTGGCGTTAATAGCGCAACGCCGGTTGCCGTTGCTGCAAGAGCAACAACAGTTCTCCGATGAACCATTCTGATCGTCATGAGACCCTCCTTCAGTTGGTTTCAAGTCCGAGCATGCGATGCGCTACCTGAAGCCGCGCTGAACGAAGGCCGGTCTCACTAGACCAGACCCGTCGGCAGACGATATAGGTGTCATTTCGCCTTTGCTACAACAAGAACCAGCGGCGTCGTGGATGATGCCCGAAGGGACAGGAGGTGTTTGCGTGCGCGTGCTCGTGGTTGAGGATCAAGCTGGTTTGGCGGAAGGGCTCCGTAAGGGACTTGAGGCCGAGGGGTTCGCAACCGATGTGGCAGCCACAGGCACCGATGGGCTGTGGATGGCGCGCGAGTACCCCTATGACGCGATCGTTCTCGACATCATGTTGCCAGGAATAGACGGCTACCGTGTTTGCGCGACGCTCCGGGACGAACGAATCTGGACGCCGATTCTCATGCTCACGGCCAGAGACGGAGAGTTCGACGAAGCTAAGGCACTGGACACAGGTGCCGACGACTACGTGACCAAACCTTTCTCATACGTTGCGCTGGTTGCGCGCATCCGTGCGCTGATACGGCGGGTACCAGGCGAGCGACCAGCTGTCCTGAAGGTTGGCGACTTGCAGCTAGATCCGGGGACTCGGGTCGCATCGAGAGGTCAGACAGTCCTCAACCTCACCGCGCGCGAGACAGCGTTGTTGGAATTCCTGCTGCGACGTGCTGGAGATGTGGTGTCGAAAACAGAGATCATCGATCACGTATGGGACAGCGAGTTCGACGGATCTTTCAACATAGTCGAGGTCTACATCCGCCACCTCCGCAACAAAGTCGACCGACCGTTCGGAAGAGCGGCGATTCAGACCGTGCGCGGAGCTGGCTATCGACTGGCCGTTGACGGTGGTTAGTAGCCGCCGCGGAGGCGTTCGAAGCAGAACAACTCTGGTGGCCGTGGCGGTAGTTGGGGCAACCATGCTCGTCGGTGCGCTGGTGATGCTGGCTTTCGTCGACAAGTCCCTCAGTGCGCAGGCCGCAGACGCCGCAGAGATCAGAGCGGGTGAGGTTGTAGCGACGGAAGGTTCACTCAAAGCTGAGGCGCAGGTGCTTGATCCGACGGAGGAATTCGTTCAGGTACTTCGCGACGGGCAAGTCGTTGCAAGCAGTGAAAACGTGAGTGGTCTGCCACTTCTGGCGTCACCGTCCACTGGGGAGCACATTCGCCTCGACGATGTCCCCTTCACAAACGCGCCGTTCATCGTCGCGTCGGCGGCCCAGGGAGACTTGGTAGCCGTCGTCGGCCGCAACATTGACGACGAGGTCGACGCCGCCGCAACTGTGCGAAAGGCTTTGCTCTTTGGGGTGCCCCTGCTATTGCTTGTTGTCGGAGTTGTCACCTGGTGGATCGTCGGTCGAACGCTGAGACCAGTCGAGGACATTCGCAAGGAAGTAGAACAAATCTCTGCACGAGAAATGAGCCGGCGCGTGCCAACCGCTCCTGGAAGTGACGAAATCACGAGGCTTGCAGCCACCATGAACCGAATGCTTGACCGACTCCAAACGTCCCAGGTTCGACAGCGCCAACTGGTTTCGGACGCGTCGCATGAGCTCAGATCTCCGGTGGCTGCTATCCGGCAACACGCCGAAGTCGCAGACACTCACCCGAACGCCACGAATGTCGAAGAGCTTGCATCCGCAGTACTAATCGAGACCGAGCGGTTGCAGCGGTTAGTCGAGGACCTGTTACTCCTTGCCCGGCTCGATGAAGGCGCGGAGAACGACGCAACCGAAATCGACCTTGACGACCTGGTCCTTGCGGAGGCTAATCGACTGCGGCGGATGACAACCGCTGATGTCGACACGACGAACGTCGAAGCGGGCCGTGTACGCGGCGATGCGGTTGCTCTGGAACGAATGACACGTAACCTCGCCGAGAACGCGAAGCGTTACTCCCGTCGTCACATCGCGCTCGGCCTGAGCGAGGAGAACGGTCAGGTCCTGTTGTCGGTGGAGGATGACGGGCCAGGGATCCCCGCAGAAGACCGCGAGCGCGTGTTGCAACGATTTGTGCGGCTAGATGAATCACGCGGACGTAAGACCGGCGGCGTCGGACTAGGTTTGGCGATTGTGCGCGAGGTGGCCGAGAGTCACGGCGGGAGCTGCGCGCTTGGGGAGAGCAGGCTAGGCGGCCTTCGGGTGGAGATCCGCCTACCCACCGATTGAACATCCTCGCAACATCAATTCAGCGAGGGTTCAGCGAAGCGGTCCGACCATGAGGTCATTCTTGTGATGCGTGAACTCTAGGAGGACCTATGCAGACCTCACGCAAACGACCCGCAATCGCGCAACTACAGCCGAACAGAAGGGGACGCCGTTCGAGAGCAATTGTCGCAATAGCGACTTCGAGTCTTACGTTGTTCGGCGCGGCTGGCCTCGCCACAGCAATCGGTCACACTGCATCGGCTTCCTCGTCCGGGGGTTTGGGGTGTCGGCCAAGTACGACCGTCGAGGTTCCGCAGCCGACACAGGCTGAACTCGACGCTGCCGGTCTGGGAGACCTCAATCTGGCTCCGGATTCAGCGCGGCGTGACTTAACCGCCGCACCTTTCTCTGATTCCACATCAGTCACCAACCCACTTTTTCCAATCTCGGGGCTTCATTCGGCAATTCTGAACGGTCACGTTGACGGAAAGGTCTTTCACACAGAAACCACGCTGTTGCCGTTCACAAGAATCATCGAGTGGTCACCTGGCCAATGCGTCCGAGTGCTCACCTCTCAGTACATGGCGTTTCTTGACGGGCGTCTGCAGGAAACTGCCATCGACTCCTATGCACAAGCTGACGACGGATCTGTGTGGTATCTCGGCGAGAGCGTGTCTGACTACAACTTCAACGGGCTCATCAATTCAACGGAAGGAACGTGGCAGGCAGGTATTGATGGCCCATTTGCGATGATCATGCCGTCGAATCCGCAGGTTGGAGATGTGAATCGAGCCGAAAACATTCCTGGAAACTCCTTCGAAGAGGTCAAGGTGACCAAGGTCGACCAGACCTTCGATGGACCATCCGGCCCGGTTTCCGGTGGGATCGTGGCGAGAGAGACACACCAGGATGCAGCTCCGAGCGACAAGTTGTTTGCCCCGGGATACGGCGAGTTCCGGTCGACCGACGGTCCAGATGTCGAAGCGATGGCTTTGGCTGCTCCAACGGACGCAATTCCCGGACGAGTGCCTGACGCGTTGGTCACGATGTCGCGGAAGGCTGATCGCATCTTCGCCTCTGGCTTGGCCAATCAACGGCAATGGTCACATGCCGCCCGACTGGCCCAGGTGATGTTCAACAACTGGCGCGAGTTCCGTGCGGGCGACGTACCACCCCGACTGGTGAAACCCACGAACGTCGCACTGCGTGAATTGGTTGCGAGCATCGCGGCACGTCAGCGTTTCAACACCCGTTCCACCGCGATCGATGCTGCCTACGCGAGTAACGATCTTCAACTTCGCTACCGATCGGTGATCAAGACTGACCTGGTGCGGTTCCAACTGTGGACCTGGCGTGCGCTACTCCACTCAACAGAAGGGGCGATCGGTGGCGCGCGCAGCGATGTCGTCACGCTCGAATGGATTCGAGACCGAGTCGCGCAAACCCTTGGGCCGGTCAAACTGACCCGAATCGACACCCTCGTCGGTGAACTCGGAGTAGCCGTTGACGACCGGAACCTCAAAGCGGCAGCCCTTACCGCACGACAACTCGGTGCGGTACTCGACAGACTCACGTAGTGCGCGGATGCTGCAACCGTCAGCACGCCGAGCCAAGCATGATCGGAGGTTTGGTTGGTGGAGGTGGCGGGAATCGAACCCGCGTCCTTTGTCGTCTGTACAGGCATTCTCCGGGTGCAGCTCTGCTGTGATTTTCTCGGCCCCGGCAGTCACGCAGGCAAGCTGCCGACAGGCCCAGTCACTGTTTATTGTCCCCGCGAGCTCCGTGACCGAACTCGCAGGTGAAGCCTCCTAGCTGACGCCAGGCACTGAGTCGGAAGCAACCTCAGGCTGACGGATCTACTACTTTCGCTTAGGCAGCGAGAGCGAGATCAGTGCGCGATGTATTGGCACTTATTGGTTTCCAAGGAATGGTTAACGAGATCGTCCTTGGCATCCTCGACCCGCTTCTCCTGGACATGACATCCAAAGTCGAAACCTTTCACCCCCTGTGCAGTTGTCCGATCATTCTACGCGATGACGCGCGGATCAGTCATTCGAGATTTCTGACCCGATCGATCAGGCTCGGGCGAGGACCTCCGCGGCGGCATGCCAGCCACCCATCCCATGAACTCCCCCGCCAGGCGGAGTGGAAGCTGAGCACAGGTACAGCCCGGGGACCGGCGTTACCCAGGGCGATCGAGACAGGACTGGCCGCCGCAAGAACTGCCGCCAGTCGGTGGCGCCGCCAGCGATGTCGCCGCCGACATCGTTCGCATTGTGCGCCTCAAGCGCTGCGGCATCCATCGTGCTGCGAGCAAGGACGCGTTCGCGAAATCCCGGAGCGAATCGCTCCAACTGCGACTCGATGCGGTCGGTCATATCGACGCGCGAACCATTGGGGACGTGACAGTAGGCCCACCCAGTATGTTTTCCCGCGGGAGCGCGCGTCGCGTCAGCCACACTTGCCTGCACGAACAACACGTACGGCCGCTCCGAGTGTTGGCCGGCGGCGGTCGCGTGTTCACTGGCCGCCACTTCGGCCGCCGTACCGCACACGTGCACCGTGCCGGCCCCCGACAAGCGCGAATCGCGCCATGGCACCGGACCATCTAACGCCCAGTCCACCTTGAAGACACCTGGCGCCAAACGAAATCGCTCCAACGAACGTCGGTACCTATTGGGAAGCTTGTCACCAGCGATCGCCACCACTTGCCGTGGCGACAGATTCAGCACGATGGACGCGGACGGTGGTAGTTCGGCAAGCGAGTCAACTCTATGATCGGTGACTATCTCTCCCCCGAGTGAGCGAAGTCGCTTCGCCAGTGCATCAGCAATGTTCTGCGAACCACCGACGGCAACGGGCCAGCCCACCTGATGAGCCAGCAAGCCAAGTAGCAAACCAAAACCGGCCGTTGTGAGCGCGCTCATTCGCAACATTGAGTGCGCAGCCACCCCTGCGAGCAGGGCACGGGCAGGTTCCTCACGAAAAACGACACCGCCGACCACCTGAGACGGCCATGCCCCGACCAGCCCGTACTGGGCAAGCGCGATGGGAGCTTTTGGTGGAAGATCCAGCGGCGAGAGAAGGCTGTCGACCAGTGGCTGCCCCAGATGCAAGAGCCGCCCCATGATGCGACGCCACGCCGCTTCGTCTCGGCCGAGTCCGCGCGCCGTCTCTTTGACGTCGCGTAGCAACAACGCAGTGTCGCGCTCATCTATCGGATGACCAAACGGAATAGATGGATGTGCAAACTCCAATCCTTCACGTGCCAGGTTGAGCGCGCGAAATGCCGGTGAAGCAAGCGCGAGCGGATGTACGGACGAGCACACATCGTGCTTGAACCCCGGAAGCGTCAGTTCTTCGGTACGCATTCCGCCGCCGATGATCGGGGCCGCCTCTAGCAACAAGACCTGTTGACCCGCCTCCGCGAGGCGGATGGCGGCAACCAAACCGTTAGGACCGGAGCCGACCACGATCGCATCGGGATCGGAACTCATAACTCACGTACCCAAACGGTGGCGCCATCCGGCTGCAAGGTGCGTTCGAGGACTGAAACTAAGTCGGCTGATACTTCATCTGGATCAACCTCATCACGCAGTCGACTGCCGAACTCCTGGACTACTAGCTCCGCGTCGTAGCGCGACCGGTTGAAACGCCTATCCACGACGGCCTGCACACGAGACAGGACCGGGCGAATCAGTGCGGCAGCTGTCAGGGTGGCGGCGGCGACCGCCAGTGAGTCAGACACCGGCAGCAACCAGCCCGCGGCAGCAACTACACCGACATAAACCAAAAGCAGGAGTGCTGTCACTAGCGCATAGGAAGTTGTTCGGCTGATTATTTGGTCGATGTCATAGAGGTGGTAGCGAAGAATCGCAATCCCGCACGAGATCGGAACGAATGCCAACCCGATCGAGAACGGAAGTTGGCCAACGAAGGTGTCGGAGCTGGAGGCCATAAAGGCCGGAATCGCCAGCACCACCGCGAATGCAAACCAATGAAGCTGCTGGCGCTCGACCCCAGTGGCGCGTCGAGCTCGAACGACCACGGATGCAACTGCCGCGAACCCGCAGCCGACGGCTGCCAAGGCCGCTATCGCGAATATCGGGACACCGATGGGCTTCAGCTGAGCCATGAACGCTGGGGAGAGCGGGTTGTCAACGAAGGGACCCTTGCCATCCACATCCAAGGAAACCGTTGGTGAAAGTGCGGCGAGGGTCGTCATGACAACAACCGAGACGATCGCTATCCGTTGCACCGGTTGCCAACGACTCGATGGCAAGCCTTCCGGATAGTTGAGCACGGTGAAGGTGGTGCAAAGAAAGATGAGCGGAAACCAGAGCCAACTGAGGAACCAAGCCCCAAGCAGTCCCCACAAAGCAATCGGTTCGCCCTGGGCTCTTGCTAGATCAACACTGGACAGCGCTGCCTGCGTCAGCCCGGCAAGCGCGCCTATCCCCAGGAAGACCCAACCGATGGGGTTCGCCGGGCGCCGCAACGCGACCACCGAGCCAACGCATCCGTAAGCAACAAACGCGATAAAGATTGATGAAGACCCGTCGAACGTTGGCTGGACAACGCTCGGAACAGTCAACCCGATAACAAAGAGGGACGTTAGCGTCCACCAAGCGATCCGGTGTCGATTGCCACTCATCGCGTGCGGACCCACAGTCCAGTTTGTGCTGGTTCAAGGGTGCCGTCGACGACTGCGAGCAGGTCTGCAGTGACCAAACCGGGGTCCATCCCCCCGCTCAGGCGCGCTGCAAACGCGTCAATTGTGTGCTCTGCGTCGTAACGGGCGCGATTGAAACGACGGTCGACAGCACGCCTGACGCGTGTTGCTACGGGGCTGAACACGGCAGCTGCCGCCAAGGTGGCAGCGGCAACTGCTAGGTCACTTGAGTCGGGGACAATCTGACTGACCGCAGTCACCACGGCCACGTATACAAGGAGCAGGATTCCGGTTACGACTAGGTAGGTTGCCGTTCGGCTGATGATCCGATCGATGTCATAGAGGCGATAGCGCAAGATCGCCAAACCAACGGTCACGGGTAGGAGCGCCCAAACAAAGCCCGCCAAGATGTCGACCCAGTTGCCGGTGCCGTGGTCGGCGGGAAGTGCAAAGAACAGTCCGAACGCAAAGCCGGCCAACATCAGCCACTTGATCTGCGCGCGTTCCAGCGCAGCGCTCCGGCGGAAGCGCAGTACGAGTGATGTCACCGAAAGAACCAGGACCACGAGGAATGCTAGGGCGAGCACGTTGCGGCCAACGTTAAAGAACTCAACAACCGAGGTTGGCGTGTATGGGTTTGTCGCGCTATCTCCGCTCGCATCGGTGTAGTCAGCGCCTTCGAAGGCAAACATGACTGACCAGACGGCCGTCACAATGCCGCCAGCCCACGCAACGGGCTTCCACCTCGGGTTTAGCAAATGACCATCTGGGAAAAGTAGAAACTGATAGACGAACAACACGCCCGTGACGGGAACCCAGAGCCAGTTATTCAGCCAGACGGCCGGCGTTCCGCCTACACCACCCGGATGGGTGACTGTCGCCCAGGTTGCGTACGCGCCGACCCAGACGATCAGAGTCACTCCCAGCCAGGTGGCCAGGTAGATCCAACCGATGGAGTTGGCCGGTCGGCGAATCGATAGCAGCAGTCCGACGGCACCAATGGCCAAGAACGCAAAGCTTTGGGTGACCGCAGCTGCATCGTGTTGCCAGTCCATTGCCTCGTTGTCTAACGCCCCGAGAACAATGCCACCGATGTACAGCAGTGCCCCAACAACCCATATCGACCAGGCCAACCAAGTCCACCGTTTCGCCCTCAACTGACTGCTCTCTTCAATCACGAGTACCAGCCGCCGTCCAAACAGTCACCTGAGCGGGTTGGAGAGTGCGACTCAACACGGCCAACACTTCGGCGGTCACTTGATCAGGGTCTAGTTCGTTACGCAACGTGTTTGCGAATTCGGCGACCGCCTGCTCCCCGTCGTAGCGAGATCGATTGAACCGGCGATCCACTACGAACTGAACCCTTGACAGCAGGGGCCGGAACACCGCGGCCGCGGTCAAGGTTGCAGCCGCGACGGCCAAACCGTTTGACTCAGGAAGCAACTGGCCAAGCGCGGTGACAACGACGCCATAGATGACGAACAGCACGCCTGTGACCAACGTATACGACAGCGTTCGACTTACGAATCGATCAATGTCGTACAACTTATGGCGGAGTACCGCCACTGCGATGCCTGCCGGTAGAGCAGTACTCGCAAGTGCCCAAATAACGCTGCCGTTAACCCACGCATCAACAGGGCTAAGCGGATCAACGCCGCCCACGTTCAGCACGGCGGACCATAACAAAATCACTCCGGGGCCGGCGAGCCCACCTGCGGCCACCCACACAACCTGCTGTCGCTCTTGACCCGACGCGCGGTGCCAGCGAAGTCCAAGGCATATCGGCGCCATCGCTAGAGCGCAGAGCAATCCCAATCCGAGTCCTGCCAGAAGTCCATGAAGTGCTCCAACCAACCCTTCGGGCTGAATCTGTCCGGCGCGCTCTCCGCTAAATAGAAGGGCATCGGCCGCCGAGGCGACTGTCCCCACGATCGTCACGCCAATGATGAAGTTCCACCGTGGGGTGAGCGGCCTCCCGGTTGGCGCCAGTAGCAAGAGCAAGATGGCTCCGCCAACCACAAGCATCTGACAGGCGTCGCTTACGTCGTGCAGCGTCGATTCGACGCTCGTCGAAATTGCCAACTGCTGGGCCGACGCAGCTAACGAGCCTGACATCGCTTGGATGGAGCTCACAAATGCCAGACCGACCATGAGGCGGCCCATGCGGTTGTCCGGAGCCTTCATGACAATCAGGGCCCCCAGAACGCCGTAGGCCAGAGTGCCCACCGATCCTTCGAACCAGAAGTCGTATGGCTCTGGCAGACCGGCGCTGTACTGCCAACGAGTCAGCAAATCAGCTGCCGCAAGAAGAACCAGTGTCAGAGTGAGCAGACCGATCACAAGGCCGTGGCGTTCGCCCGTCCCACCAGTGGTCCGTGGTTGCCGATTCATTGGTCGGATCCGATCATCACAAGCCCGACAGTATTTGGTTCCAAGCTTGTCTGAACCACAGCGAGGAGATAGTCATTCACCGCGTCAGGATCGACCTCGTCACGCAACCGGCGGGCGAACTCATCCACGGCATGCTCCGCGTCATACCGTGATCGGTTGAATCGGTGGTCTACGACAGCCTGAACACGAGCCAACAGGGGCCGGAACAATGCGGCTGCTGCCAGGGTGGCCGCCGCCACAGCCAGGGAGTTTGAGTTCGAATCTGGTAGCAGTCGACTGACTGTAGTTACCGACCCAACATAGACCGCAACCAGGAGAGCCGTCACCAGAGCGTATGAGGTCGTTCGGCTGACGATCCTGTCGATCTCATAAAGCCGATACCGCATGATCGCTATGCCGCACGACACCGGAACAAACGTAAGTGCCGAAGCAAAAATCAATGCGGTGACAAGCGAGTCTTCGCCAAAGGGTAAGTGCGGCTCAAGCAGAAGTTCAGCAACAAAAGTCGAGACGGCAAACGAAAACCAGCGCATCTGCAAGCGCTCTACGCCAGTAGCCCGACGTGTTCGCACGACCGCTGACACCACTGCGGCAAACCCACAGAGGAGTATGACAATCGAAGCCGCGTTGAAGGCGGAGCTGTTCTCTACGTCAACCACGTTGGCCATAAAAGCCGGCGACCAGGGATTCGCCACAGTGCGATCAATCGGGCATCCGTCCGTCGCGGTCGCCAAACACAAGTATGGCCGTATCGCAGTTAGGACAACGACCATCGCTGTCGAGACAATGGCCAACCACAGCACGGGTCGCCAACGACGTGATGGCAATCCGGACGGATAAAGCAACACGGTGAAGGTCGTCATCAAGGCAAGCAGCGGAAACCAATACCAGGCAGTCACCCCAGCGCCAGCAACTGCCCACCAGTGGGGATTAGCGGCGCCGATCCCGCTATAAGCCAAGACCTCGGAAAGCCCACCCACCCCTGTGAGGCCACCTACTCCCAGGAACACCCATCCAATGGGGTTCTCCGGGCGACGTGCCGTAACGACCGCTCCCACCACCGTGTAAGCGGCAATCGGCAAGAGGACCTCGGGATTTTCCCCCCATCCGAACACGGCGAATCGCAGCGTTGCGCCAACGACGAAGGCTGAGATGAACAGCCATCGAAGGACTGGCAGCACCAGTAAGCGATTCACACGTCACGCTCCCAGACCCACAGCCCCATGCTGGCGGGAGCAAGGGTCTGGCTGACCGCCCTGCTGAGGTCATCGACCACCTGCTCGGTATCGACTTCATCGCGAAGCCGTGCCGCAAATCCGTCTACTTCCCGATCTGCGTCATACCTTTCACGGTCAAATCTTCGATCGATGACGCTTTGTACATGTCGCAGCACAGGCCGGAACGCACCTGCCGCGAACAATGTGGCAGCTGCAACGGTCAAGGCATTCGACACCGGAAGCAGCCGAGGCGCGCCCGTTACGGCCACTCCGTAAGCACCAACAAGGAGAGCCGTCACCACTGCGTATGACGTCGTTCGGCTGACAATTCGATCGATGTCGTACAGGTGATACCGCAAAATGGCCGCTCCGCACGCAATGGGAACCAGCGGCATCAGAACAGTAAACGCGACGACGGGTTCGACCCACTCAGACCAAAGAGCCGTAACCACAAATCCGAACGACGCAACAGCTCCCGCGGCAGCCAGCCACTTCATCTGCTGACGTTCGACGCCTCGAGACCGCCGATAGCGCAAAGCAACAGAAATGGCAGACAGGACGAATAAGAGAAGTGTGGCGTACTGCGCACCCATGAACAGCGAATGAGCCAAAGACTCGTCAAGCACCTGGGCCGGATGCTTCAGTGACGGGAAGTTGGAAGTGAAGTCCTCTTGAGCTGACAGCCCGGACGAAATCATTCCGATCACGGTGACGGCCACAGTGGCTCTAGCTACGCCGCCCCAACGAGGTGACATCGGCAACCCATCCGGGAACAGTTGCAGCACCAAGAACACAGTCAGACTCAGCCAGATCGTCAGGGTGAAACACACGGCTGACCACGCTGCGCCTGGCACGTCTCGCGTTACGCCGAACTCGGCGTAGCTTCCGAAGAAAAGACTCGCCGCCACGTCGACACCGACTAGTAGGAATAGCCAGCCAATCGTGGGCACGGTGGCTCGACGCAATATGACGACACCGACGCCCATGAACGTGAAACAGAACGGTACCCACTGGAGTGTTGAAAGACCTTGCCCATCCAGGACATCGAGCGTGACGGCCCCAGCCAGCGCGAACACCCCCGCAATAACAGCAGTCCAGACAAGGGCACCCTTGGGGTCGCCCCTAGTCCCGGCCGAGTCCCCGATCAGCCGGGTCATGACGCTGACTCCCATAACCACAAGCCAGCCTCGGCAGGCTGAACGGTCTCATCCAGCACACGCAGCAAGTCATTGCCCACATCAATGCTTTCCATTTGATGCCGCAACTGATGAGCGAACTGCTCCACCGCCCGCTCTGCGTCATACTGCTCACGATTAAACCGACGGTTCACCAACCGCTGAGCCCACCCCAGTACCGGGCGAAACACGACCGCCGCTGACAACGTCGCTGCCGCCACGGCAAGATCACTTGACCCCGGCACCAACTGTGTGACCGCGGTCACCACAGACACATACACAACCAACAAGACACCGGTCACCAATGCGTACGACGTCGTACGACCAATGATTCGATCGATGTCGTACAAGTGATAACGCAAGATCGCCAGACCACACGCCAGTGGGATACACGCAAACGCAACGGTTAAGACCACAAACCGCATCAGTGAATGGCCGTGCTCGGCCAGCTTCTGTGCAGGAAGCAACACGACCAACAACAAAAGCACCGCAAAGGCGAAGAGCCGCATCTGCAGTCGTTCAACCCCCCGCGAACGCCATGTGCGCAGCAGCGCCGACCCCACCGAAAGCAGACTGCAAGCGAACAGGAGGGTCATAAAGACCCAAAAGCTGTTGTCCAGGTTGGCCGGGAAATGCACCGCGATCGGATTAGTGAACTCGAAGGAGTCGGCGTTGATCGGATCTCCGATCGACAGTGTCGGGCTAATTGCACTGAAGAGAATGCTCAGTGGAATGAGCACGCCGGCCAGCCAGAGAACCGGCCGCCAACGGGGAGACATCAAACCGGACGGATAAAGCAGAAACGTAAAGGTTGTCGACAAGATGATGAGAGGGAATCCGACTCCAGTTCCAACCCAGGCGGAAAGCATCCCCCACGCAGAAACCGGCGGCCCTGCTGCAAGCGCATACTGCATTCCAACCGCCGACAGCATCAGTAGACTCGCGCCGAAACCGACGGCTAGAAACACCCACCCGATGGGGTTCTCTGGGCGTCGCCACGCGACTACCGCTCCGACTGGGGCGTAGCAGATCCAGGCCAGGGGAAGCAGGTCATCTCCGACGTACTGTCTTTTGACTACGAGAGTGAGTAGCAAACAGGTCCCAGTAAGGGCGACAACCATCCACCAACAGAGGCGCCGGATACCTTCGATGCGCGCCAGCAACACGCGTACTACCTAGGCGATTTGTGCGGACGCAGCATGCGCAGGGGTGCAGTCACGATGTGGAGACCGGACCGGATTCCAGAGTTGTGCCAGATGTTTCGCCAGTTTGACCACATGCGTTTGTGGTCTATACACACTGTCTCTTCGGAGACATTTGCATCGGCTACGCCATAGTGGGATGCGATATTCGAAACCGTACCGATCCAGAAGACATCCTCTTTGCGCTTGGCAACCGGCCAGGCGAGCTCCCACAACGGGTCATTCGGCCGAATCAGAATCTTGATCTCAACCCAGGTCTCATCGTCACGACTCTCCGACGAAAATGTGATCATCCCGGCAAACATGTGCCCCTGCGGAGTCATAAACGTGAACGACTCGTCGTCGGCGTACAGAACCAGAATTCCCGTAGCCAGCTTGGGGCCTCTGCTTGCAATTCCGACTTCGATAGGCGCCACGTCTCCCGGCTCGATCCCAGTCAGCGTGTTGTGGAACACGCTCCCGGCCGGCCAGTAGTCGCCAAAATTCAGCTTCCAGTCGGCGATCAACGTTTGCGGATCAACGGCAGTTCCGAGGTTGGCTGCATAGGTTCGTTGCCACAGTCGACCGAACCCCTGCTGCGGGCCGGTGACCTTCCGTCCGGTGACGTTGTATCCAACCTTTGACTTCGCTTCGGGTGCGGCCAGCCTGTCGACTTTGCTCGCCCAATTGCCAGCGTCCCGTGGTGTCCGCGAGTCGTTGCTTGGAGCTGGTGTAGTCATTTCTACCTCCCGGCTCAGGCCGTTGCCAGGGCAGTCGCGGCATCGTCGTGCAACGCGATCGCCTCATCTAGGCGGGTCAGCTCAAAGATCTGCCGGTAATGGTCCGTAAGGCCGACCGCGGCCAGCTTTTGCTGTTGTCTGTTCGCGCGCACGAGCAGCGTGACCAACATCCCGATACCACCACTATTCATATACGTCAGTCCGCTGAAGTCGAGCACCAGAAACCTTGTTCCCGGCGCGCACGCCTGCTCGTAGGCCGACATCAGGACTGGCTCACAGGCAGCAGTGACGTCTCCAACAATTTCGATTACGGCAGTACCGGCTTCAGGATGCTGGACCGTCATGGTTACGTCTGGATCAGGCATGGCGCTTCCTTTCACTGCTTATGTGGTGGCAGAGCCGACAGCAGCATCTACATCGGAGTAGACCTGGATGAAATCCGAGAGCCGGGTGATGTCGAAGATCTGTCGGTAGTGATCGGTCAGTCCAGCGGCGTGTACCGCGCGACCCTCAGCGCGCGCCCGCCCCAACAAGCTGACAATAAGGGCGATCCCGGTGGAGTTGATGTAGTCCACGCGGCTGAAGTCAAGGACAACCGTCGTCGGGCTCGTCGCCGCTGCGGCGTCATAAGCTCCAGCGATGTTGGTGGCCGCGTCACGGTCGACCTGACCTGTCAGGACAATCACCGCTGACTGCGATTCGTTCAGCGCAAGTACCTCATAGTCACTGGTCATGACACGCCTCCGTCCGTCTCGGCCTGGTCAGCCGCGGTCGGGTCGACATGCATCACGAGTCGAACGGTGTGCCGCTCCTCGTGTGTGTGCTCTTCGAGCTCGTCGACCATGTTTTCGATGAGGAACAGTCCCCACCCACGCGGGGTCTGTAACCCCGCAAGCTTGAGTTCGAGATCCGGATGGTCAGCAACCGCGTCTTCACGCCGACCGCCGAGGTCGCTGATTTCAACAGCGATCCCCTGGGAGGTCCGCAGTACCGAAACATCCACCGGAAGTTCAGGTCGGTTGTGATTACCGTGTTCGATGGCATTCATCGTTGCCTCAGCCGATGCCGTCTTGATGCGTTCGAGGGCATCTTCGTCGAGGCCGCACTCCGCAACGGCATCGGCAACACGCGCGAGTACCTGCCGTTCATTCCCCGGCTCACTTGGAACCGAAAAGTTGAGAAGAAGCTCCTCTGTCGCTACGCGCGACGGTCTGACTGCGGAACTACGTTCTAGCGTGACGAGGGTGACGTCGTCCTCTTGCTCCTGGGAGCCGGAAAAGCGGTCGAGTTCCGTAACGCAGCTATCGACAAGACCAGAACCCGTTTTGGCCGCCGCGACAAGTTCACCGGTGCGCCCGAAACCAAACATCTCCCCGTTGTCGTTGTGCTGCTCGGTCAAACCGTCGCTGTAGAGCAGCAGAACCTCTCCTGGGCGGATCTGCTCCTGTACCTCGTCATATTGACTCTCCGGCATCAGACCGAGCGGCATACCCGTCGCGCGAAGCTCGCGGGCACCATCAGCCCCGCGCAAGTAGGGCAGGTTGTGACCGGCGTTCGCGAACACCACGTCACCTGACTCGAGGTCGACAACCAGAACCAGGCAGGTGACGAACATATGCGCGGGGATGTCGTTGCAGAGCAGTTCGTTGACCCTCGCCAACACATCTGCGGGCGAGACAAGTCGAGGACCCGCTTCACGGAGTAGCGCGTGGGTGCTCGCCATGACCAAAGCCGCCGGCACGCCCTTATCTGTTACGTCACCCGTGACGACCATAACGCGACCATCGGGCAACTCCATGACGTCGTAGAAGTCTCCGCCAACAGTCCGCGCGGGCAGGTAGAACGCGGACAGCTGCCAGCCGGAGAGGTTAGGAAGGGAACTAGGCAAGAACTGTTGCTGAATGAGCTGTGCGACTTTGAGTTCCTGCTCGATGCGCTCTCGGCTACGAGCCTCCGCCTGCTGCTGTCGCACTAGTTGGCCCAGCCGAAGAGCCGGGGCGGCGTAGCGTGCCAACGTGTCGAGGAGGCGCCGGTCGTCGTGGGAGTAGCCGCGCTCCGAAAGCCGCGGCCCGAGGGCAAGCAACCCCACCATTTCCCCCGAGGCGACGAGTGGAACCACTAACTCCACCGAGGAGGCACGCATCTCAGCGACAGCCGGAGATGACTCAGGAAGCGTTGAGACGTCGACTGCACCAGTAGCGCCCTGTAGGAATGCCAAGACCGGGTCGTTCGGTGCTATTTCAAGCGTCAGTCGCCGAGTCTCTGAAGCGACGGCCGGTGCTTGTGGTGCCGGTTCTGCCGCCCGCTTTGAGCGGCGCCACCGCCGTCGAACTCCGGCTTTCCCCTGTTCAGCCGGCTTCGATGACCCCTTCTTGTCGGGTGCTTCGACCTGCTCGACCTTGACGGCAGTCACTGCCGGCGTGTCGAGTTCCAGTGGCCGGACCACGGCGCCTCCCGGTGAAGAGTGCCCGGTTTCCCGGGACTGGTGGGTCGAACTACAACCTGAAACTAGCGGTCCAGCCGTTCCGAAATCGTTACGGCAACGACCGGTTCCGTCGACTTTGGACGTTAGTGGACAGACGAGCGTTACGGTTCCGAAGTGGCGAACCTCAGAATCCAGCTCTTCGGCGCGCCCGAAGTCCTCCTGGACGGTCAGCCGGTCACGTTCGACACCCGCAAGGCCCTGGCACTGATTGCATACCTCGCGGTGACCGGACGGTCCCATCGACGGGAACGGTTAGCCGCTTTGCTGTGGCCAGAGTCGGAGCAGCCTAAGGCGCGCGCCGCGCTACGCCGGACGCTGTCAGTGACCGGCGCCATTGGTTCAGCGTTGATCATCGAGCGCGGCGAAATCGGACTGGACCGAGCGAGCGTGTGGTGCGATGTCACGGCATTCGAAGCACTCGTGGGAAGCGAGAATCCCGACGACCTCCGACAAGCGATTGCCCTTGCGCCTGACCAGTTTCTGGCGGGGTTCACGCTGCGGGACAGCGTTGAGTTCGATGACTGGACGGCGAGCACGACGGAAAGACTTCGCGATCGACTTTCAAGTGCCCTGGCCCGACTGACGGAGGCGGAAGTCGGTCGCGGTCGATTGGCTGAAGCCCTCGACGCCGCACAGAACTGGGCCAGCATCGACCCGTTGAGCGAAGCGGCCCATCGCCAACTTATGCGGCTGTTCGTCTGGACAAATCAGCGCCCAGCGGCACTGCGACAGTTCCGCACCTGCGTGCGCGCGTTGGACCGCGAACTAGGTGTTGCTCCCCTCCCCGAGACTACCCAGCTATACGACGACATCCGTGCCAACCGACTGGCTCCTCGCGATGAGACGGCCGTCCCCAAAAAAACGGCGCCGGACTCGGTGGAAGCGCTCCAACAGGCGACGGAGATCGCGAGTGACTCCGAAAGCCCAGTCGTGTTGGTCGGCCGGGAGGAGGAGCTGAACCTGTTGCTCGACCGATGGCGACGATCGGCGAGGACGGGAGGCGCGGTCACGCTGATCGGATCACCGGGACTCGGGCGCACCGCACTATCGGCCGCGCTAGCGAATGAGGTGTCGACTCTGGGCGGTGCCGTAATTTCGATCCGAGGGCACGCCGCCGAATCTCGGTTGGCATTTGCCGCCATCGTCGACCTTGTCCAGTCGCTGCAGACACGCGACCCGGCCCTGGCCGAGCCACTTGCGTTCGTTGGCGAGCCGGTTGAGTCATCGGGTGAACTCGTGCGTCTGTTTGAAACAGTCCGATCCGCGGTTGCTCAGGCCCTGTTGGGTCCGGTGCCCGGTTTGCTTGTGGTTGACGATGCACATTGGTTCGACCCAACCTCTGCTGAGTTACTGCAATACCTCATCCGTCGCCCGCCAACCGGCGTTCTCATTCTTGTGACGTGGCGTGGGGATGCCCCAGCCCCCGTTGATCGCGCGGACAGCCCAGACATCGTCAGTCTGCGCCCATGGAACGCCGGTGAGGTCGGGGCCGCGCTCGAGAGGTTAGACCGAGCCGAGCTTGATGCCGGTGAAGCTCATCGCCGAACCGGCGGTATCCCTCGCCTGGTCGTTGAGTACGCCATGGCATCAACCTTCGATGACTCCACGCGTTCGGTCGAACTACACGACCTGGTTGGCGCCCGCCTACACGCTGCTCCCGAAGCGACCAGGCAGCTACTTGGCACCGCAGCGATTCTCGGTTCGGTCTCGGACCCACAGTTGCTCCGCCAGACAAGCGGGCGAGACGAAGCAGAAATTGTCGATGCAATTGAGGACGCAGTAGCGCGAGGGCTGTTGGTTGAGGATGCCCAACGCTTCGGATACGACGTGCCTTATGACGCCCTCCGCGAGATAATTCTGGAACGCATCAGCCTAGCTCGCGTTCGGTTGCTTCACGGTCGTGCAGCCGAGGTGCTTGCCCGCCGCAATGCACAAGATCCAACCGGCGCGCCAGCAGCGGTCGTTGCACTCCACCTGGCTTCAGCGGGCCGCGAAGACGAAGCAAGCGAGTGGTTTTGGCAGGCCGCAACAAATTCATTCCTCCTGTACGCACATCGCGAAGCGCTCGACCATCTCAAGTCGGCGCTGGCTTTAGGCTTTGATCCCGCGCGAGTGCATGCATCCTCCGGCGATGCCCTGACAAGACTTGGCCGCTATAGCGAAGCGCTGGTCGCCTACGAACAGTCAGCTGCCGCCGTCCCGGTCGACGATCTCGCTGCCCTCGCCGTCATCGAGCACAAGCTGGCCGAGGTCCACGATCGCATCGGTGACTGGGCGGTTGCACAGGCGCACCTGGAAAGTGCGTCGGACCTGCTTACTTCGAAAGGTGACAATGGGATGCGCGCGCAGGTCACCGCTGACCTCGCGCTTGTCTTGCATCGCCAGGGTCAAGCAAACGCTGAATCCACCGGCCTAGAGGCGCTTGGCCTGGCGGAAACCAGTGGCGACGAACGAGCACTCGCGCAAGCTCACAATGTGTTGGGCGTCCTTGCCGCAGGTAAAGGTGAGCTCGATAAAGCCGCCAAACACCTCACCGTCAGCTTCGACTACTCAAAGGGCGTGCCTGATCTAGAACTTGGAGTGGCCGCTCTCAACAACCTGGCAAGGCTTCACACGCAAGCCGGACGCATCGACGAAGCTCTTGCCTCTGCGCAGCAGGCACTCGACCTCGGAATTCAGCACGGAGACTTGCACCGAGTGGCCGCACTGAACGACCACGTCGCTGACCTCTTACACCAAGCGGGCCGTGACGCCGAGGCGATGCCGTACTTGAAAGCCGCCGCCTCCGCTTTTGCCAACGTGGATCACGCTCAGGTTCGTCCAGAGGTGTGGAAACTGGTGGCGTGGTAGACCGGTCACGATGAGCCAGACGTGACCTCGACCAGTCGCGACTGTAAGAACGCGCGCTCCACGTCATTGTCAACGAGCAGCAGCGCCGCACGGTAGGCCTCCCCCGCTTCTGCTCGCCGGTTCATACGGCGTAACAGATCGGCTCGCGTGGCCGGTAAGTAGGCGTAGCCGGACAGGTCGCCTTGACTATCGAGCGCGTCGATCTGAGCCAAGCCAGCTTGTGGTCCAAATACCATCGCGTACGCGACGGCTCGGTTGAGCTCCACCACTGGCGACGGCCACACCCGTACGAGTTCGGTGTAAAGACCGAGAACCTCCGTCCAGTCAGTCTGTTCATACGTGACCGCCTCGGAATGCACGGCGGCTATAGCTGCTTGCAACGTAAAACGTCCGGGTGGTCGAGACACCAAAGCTTGACGCACCAATGACTGACCTTCGCTGATGAGATCAGCGTCCCACTGTGCGCGATCCTGATCTGCCAGCAGTACTAGGTGCCCTTCTTGATCGGTGCGGGTGTCTCGGCGGGCGTCCATCAGCAGCAGAAGCGCGAGCAAACCTGAAACCTCAGGTTCGCTCGGCAAGAGTTGTTGCAACAGGCGGGCTAGGTCGATGGACCGACTGACTATTTCTCGGTCAACGAGCGTCTCGCCGCTGCTCGTTGTGTGGCCAGCTGTGAAGAACAGATGTATGACCGTCAGGACGGCATCCAATCGCTCGCCCAGGTTCTCGGACGTCGGCATGGCAAACGGAATGCGCGCAACTTGGATCTTCTTCTTGCCTCGCGTGATACGCGCGGCCATCGTGGGTTCCGAGACGAGAAACGCCTTGGCGATCTGTCCGGTCGAGAGACCGCACACCAGCCGCAAGGTGAGCGCAGTCTGCGCTTCGTGGGACAACGCCGGGTGGCAACAGGTAAACACCAGTCGAAGCCGGTCGTCTGGAACCACGCTGTCCTCCAACAGGTCCGCAGGATCCGTGTCGTCGACGTCAGGCTCAACCAGCAGGGGGAACTTGGTGCGAAGGGTGTGGTCGCGGCGCAACACGTCAAGGGCCTTACGACGGGCGGTCGTCGTCAGCCAAGCGCCAGGGTTGTCCGGAATCCCACGTTCAGTCCACGTGAGCATCGCCGAGACAAAGGCGTCTTGAACACACTCTTCAGCGATGTCAAGGTCGCCCGAGACGCGCACCGTCGCGGCAAGCACAAAAGCCCATTCGCGACGGTACGCGTCGTCGAGCGCGCGTTTTGGCGAATTCACCCGCCAGAGGTGTCCACGGTTGGTCGCACTTCGACGCCACCTTCAGTGGGCACAAGCTTGGCGAATGCGATGGCTTGGTCAAGGTCTTTTGCCTCGATCAGGTAGTACCCGCCGAGCGCTTCCTTGGTTTCAATGAACGGACCGTCAGTGACAGCGTGCTTCCCGGCCGAGCCTCGGCGAACGGTCGTCGCAGTGTTGGACAGGGCAAGAGCCTGGCCGTCGACGATCGTGCCGCCGAGTTTGGTGACCTGCTCAGCAAACGCCCCATGCGCCTTCATCATGAGCTGCCAGTCTTCGGGAGTCATGTCGGCGGCGCCGGTCTCATCGCCGTAGATCAGGTACAGGTACTGGGCCATGGTCGCTCCTTGGGTGAGTAGTGGTGCCTTCACCTCTACGACGCACGAGTCTGCCTCGAATCGACAGAACTCGGGGCCAGACTCAGCGGAAACTTTCCGCAGCGCCGCTCATGACCGTCATCAAAGATCAACAAGGCTGCGTGATCAGCCAGCTGGGAAACGACGTCAAGGGCGAGGTCTCCTCCAGCCACCAGACCTGTGGCCAGGGCATCGGCCATACCCAATTCTGATCCCAGTACCGCGGCACAGACCACGTGAGAGGAAGTTGCTAGCCCGTCGGCCGGGTCAAAGATGTGTGACCCACGTTCGTAAGTTCCGGACACGGCAAGGGCTTGGTCGGCAAGCGGTACCACTCCTAAGAGCTGGGAGGGAGAGAGGGGATCTGTCACCCCAACTCGCCACGGCCGGTCGGGCGCAGGTCCGCCAAATCCCACGACGTCACCAGCGGCGTTCACGAGCCCAGCCTCTGCGCCAGCGTCTCGAAGCGCATCGAGCACTTGTTGACCGGCCCAACCCTTCACATACCCAGTGGGATCGACGCCACCTCGCGCCGCCCATGGGTCAAACCAGCCACCACTGATCTCGCATGCCTGACCACATTGGTCTAGTACGTCACGCACGACCTGAGGGAGTTCTCGAACCGAAATCGCGTTGGCGCGCAGCAACGAAATGGGCGAATCGTCTCGCCACGTGCTAAACGTCCTATCTATTTCGTGTAGCAATAGGCACGCATTTCTCACCTCGGCTCGAACTTGCTCATGCGACCAGTTGTCGAAGCGTGCGTCCACGGTAAAGACCGTGCCCATCACATCTTCAATGTGTCGAACGTGGGCCATCAGCCCTACACCCCCAGCTGGTTCAGCGCCGATTGAAGCGACTGCTCATATCCCGCGCTCGTGTACGACGCACCTGCCACACCATCAATATGCGCCGACTGCGCTGCGAGAGCTTGCTGCCGCAACTGCGGTCCCGCGTAGTTGCTGATTTGCGCTGATCGAGAGTCTCCGCCCGGAAGCGCGACTGCCACGACATCTTTGATTTGCCCAGCTTGGGCAGTCACCCGCACCTGAACTGGACCGTACTGAGTGTTGATGACCTGACCGGTAGCTGTCACGGTCTGCGCCGCCGATGGACTGGACCCAGGTGATGGGTTCGAACCAGCCGATGGGTTCGAGCCAACATTTCGACCGCCGGCTGCCGAGGTTGTGACCCCCGCCTTCTGCGAGGTGGAGCCGATGGCATTGACATTGCTAGCCGGGGTTCGGTAGCTCAGGATCAGCACAAGTCCAACAACCGTCGCTGCCACGAGCAGCAATGCCCGACGCAATGAGCTCTGGGGGGAGAGTGAGCTAGACACCGAAGGACTCGCTATGCACTTGGGCCTTGGGGACCCCTAGGCGGTTCAATGACTGGCGCCAGCCCTCCACCAGTCCGTCAGGACCACACATGAATACGTCGCGCTCCCGCACATCGGGAACCAGGTTGAAGATTTCCCTGGCAGCGAACTGGACTTCTCGACGCGAACCAACAACAAACTCAACTCGCCCACCCATTGCTGAAACCAGCTGAGCCAGCTCATCACGAAACATCAGTTCGTCATGCTGCGAAGCTCGAACGACCACGACCGGGTGTACGCCTCGCGGCAGATCTTCGAGCAACGCGCGCAGTGGCGTCACGCCCACCCCACCGGCGAGCAGCAGTGCGCGGTCACTGACCATCACCTCGCGCGTCAGCCGTCCGTAGGACCCTTCGACGGCCACCCAGGTTCCGCGCTTGAGTCGAGCCAAGTCGGCACTGTGGTCACCGAGCGCCTTGACGGTGATCCGCAGGTACCGTCCGCGAGGCATTGCAGACAGCGAGTACGGATGCGCCTGCCACAGATGTCCCCGGCGGAAAAAGCGCCATTGCATGTACTGACCACCGCGGATCGGCAACCGATCTAACGCGCGGCCACGCATGATCACCGAGTAGATTCCTGGTCCCTCTGGCTGCACCTCAACAACCCGCAACATGTGGCGGGCAGTACGCCAGACCGGCAGACCGAAACGGAAGACGACCACAACACCAGCGGTGCATGCCCACAACGCCAACCACCAGGCTTTTGCCAGCGGTGAAGCTACGAAGGCGGCTCCGGCTGTCACTTGGTGGGCAAGCGCCAGCGCGGCCGCGAGATAGATGTATAGGTGAATCGTCCACCAGGTCTCATGGCGCAAACGACGTCGAGCAACCCGCCACGACGTCACACCCGCGGCAAGGAGCAACGCAAGTGCGACGGTGGCCGCCAACACGTTGGGATACTGCGTCACCAACTGCCAGGCCATCGGGACCACTCCGCCTGCTGACGCGGCCGCATAACCCACTGTGATGAGAACCGCGTGGGCAAGGAGGAGCACTATCGGCCACGGCCCCAGCCAGCGGTGCCAACGCACCAGTCGCTCCTGCCCGGCAGCCTGCTCGACCCACGGGATACGCGCCACCAGCAGCAGGGCGACCAACATCAAGTAGGTGCCCACCAAGCCGGTCAGACGTCCCGCGGCGGTAGCTAGGCCGCCTGGGGCGCTCAGCGAGCCAAGACTCTCGGAATGGACGGCCAAGCCCACCGTGATCGCAAGTCCCAAGCCAACCAAAGCCGCAGCGGACCCGACGAACCGATCAGCCCAGGACCTTGGGGCTGCGCTGGGTCGCCGCATGCCGGGGTCAGGTACCGACTGGTTGGGGCGAGCGGGCGCGATCGAGGTCACAGTCTGAGGTTGCCGTCTCGACCTGTGGCAGTGCGAGGATTGACCTGTGAAGCACCTGTGAGAGTGGCTGGGGACCGGTTTCACAGGGATTTCTGAAGTTAGAGTCAGCAAACGCGCCATCTGCGCCCTACGTTCGGCTGGCCGCCGCAACCTGAGGAGTTCCATCGTGCAAGTGGATGCCGGCCGGCGCGGTCAGGCGGACAAGGCCGACCCACGACGTGTACGAGCGCTCGTCGTCGATGACGAGCCAAACATCACCGAACTGATCAAGACGGTGCTCGGCTACGAAGGATGGGAAGTTCGCACGGCCGACTCGGGACAGGACGCCTTGTCGGCAATGAACTCGTTTGATCCAGACATCGTCGTTTTGGACGTCATGCTGCCTGACCTCACTGGATTTGAGGTATTGCAGCAGTTCCGCCGTAGTGGTTACGACGCACCAGTGCTTTTTCTTACCGCGCGAGATGCCACCGAGGACCGGGTCCACGGGCTGACTCTGGGTGGCGACGACTACGTGACCAAACCGTTCTCACTCGATGAGGTAGTCGCGCGACTGCACGCCCTATTGCGGCGGGCAGGACTTTCCGAAGGCGGCCGAGATCACGTCCTACAGGTCGCCGACCTCGTGCTCGACGAAGACTCCCGCGAGGTGCGGCGCGGTGACGAACCGATTGACCTCACGAAGACTGAGTTTGAACTGCTTCGGTTCTTGATGACTAACGCACGACGGGTCATGTCCAAAGCTCAGATCCTTGATCGCGTCTGGAACTACGACTTTGGCGGTCAAGACAACATCGTCGAGTTGTACATCGGATATCTGCGACGAAAGATCGACCGCGACCGTGAACCCTTGATCCATACGGTGCGCGGCGTCGGGTATGTGCTGCGCCCGTCACGCACCGAGGCCCAATGACAGGATCAGCTGGTTTAGGCGCTAGTGCCGGTCGCCGACGGCAGCCCCTTCGCCGGCGTTTGACGGTGAGTTTGGTGGCGCTCGTCGTCGTGGTTCTGGTGGCCGCCGGCTTCGCCATGACTCTGGCTGTTCGCTCATTTTTGGTGGAACAGCTAGACCGTGAACTGGTGAGTACGGCGACCAACTTGGCGCGCTCACCCACCCCGAGTGAGGCCGGACTGCGTGACCGAACCGTCGTCGTCGAAACCGACACAAACGGCCAAGTGATTCACCCACCGATCATTGTTCAGGGAAACGGCGACCACGACAGCGATAGTGACGACCAACAGCCCGGCGGCGGAAACACCAACAGCGCAGGCTTGAGCAGTGACGATCTCATCGCGCTTTCCGGAGCAACTGGACCGCCGAGCACCGTTCAACTGAGTGGCCTTGGAAGTTACCGAGTCGTCCAGGTCAATGACATCGCTGGCCACCGAGTCACCGTTGGACTGCCTCTCGACCAGGTCGACGAAACGCTCGGTCGACTCTTGGTCATTGCGGTCGTTACGTTGGCCGCGGCTGCGCTCGTCGTGGCTGTGGGCGGTGGCTGGCTGATTCGTCGCGAACTCATTCCGCTGGATCGGGTCGCCGGGACCGCCCGCCGCGTTGCATCGCTTCCGCTGGATTCAGGTACGCCAAGGCTCGACGAAAGGGTTCCCGACGCTACTCCGGGTACCGAGATTGGCGACGTTGCCGAAGCGATGAACGAGATGCTGGATCATCTCGATGCGTCACTGGAGACTCGTGCCGAGACTGAGCGACAACTGCGACAGTTCGTCGCTGACGCAAGTCACGAGCTCCGCACACCTCTGGCATCGATTCGCGGCTACTCCGAGCTGTATCGCCGTCACGATGTCTCCGACGTCGACAGGCAAACTGCGATGAGTCGCATCGAGTCTGAGGCAGATCGAATGGCCACGCTTGTTGACGACCTGTTGCTGCTCGCGCGACTTGACCAGGGACGGCCGCTGCTTCATGAACCGGTGGATCTGTCGAGACTGGCTGCTGAGGCTGCTGCAGACATGACTGTGGCACACCCAAGTCATCCCATCACCGTCAAACTGCCGACCGAACCCGCGTTCGCACTTGGCGACGAAGACAGACTTCGACAAGTGTTGGCGAACCTGCTTACCAATGCGATCCAACACACGCCTGAAGCAACGCCTGTCGAAGTCTCCGTGGTCCTGGTGGGTGATCGCGTGCGACTTAGTGTGGTCGACCAGGGACCAGGCATCACCGCACAGTTCCAGGCCCACGCGTTCGAACGTTTTTCACGCGCGGACGAGTCCCGAGCGAGAGCGTCTGGTGGCAGCGGCTTGGGCCTCTCGATCGTCTTCGCGGTGGTTGAGGCACTGAATGGTCAGGTGACTTTGGAGAGTGGGCCAGGGCGTACGCAGCTTCTCGTCGATCTCCCCAACGCACAGCCAGCGCACAGCGACAGCCAAGGCTAGACACAGGAACCTGCGCAAGGTTTGGTCCATGACCACAACCAATCCCCCGGAACCGCCCGACTGGACTCCCGACTGGACTCCCGACGAGGGCGACCAACCGTGGTCGGGCTCCACATCGACAGTGCCCGCTGAGGACCTCGCTGTCGCCGAGCCGTCCGCGACGACCCAAAAGCGTCAGCGCTTGCTCGTTGGCTTCGCTGTCGTTGGGACCTCTCTCGTCGTCGGGCTCCTCGGTGGAGTCGGAGGCGCCGCAGTTTTCGCCGGCCACCAGGAAGGAGGACCAGGCCCAATCCGCGGCGACTTCAGCCAAAGCGCCCCGTCGGGGCAGCTCGCTCCACCGGCAGTCCCAGGTCAAGTCCCAGGTCAACCACCGGCTCCAGCACCGGATGACGACAGCGACTGACCGGTAATGCGGAAGATTCGACCACGCAGCGTGGTCGAATCTTCCGCATTGCTACCAGCCGCCTCCGCCGCCACCGCCCATGCCGCCGCCTGAGAACCCGCCACCGCCTGAAAAACCACTCGACGAGCTCGCTGCTGCAGCGGAGATCGAGCCCGATGTGCTCACCGAGAACGCATTGACCGAACTTCCGAAGTCGCCGTAGGTCCAGCCCACTGGACCGGTGTACCACGGAACGACCGCCATCGTTCCTCCTTGCGCCGCAGCCAAATCTTGGAACACCTTCGCCCAACGCTCTGCCTCGCCGAACACGATCGCGTAGGGCAAGAAGCGCGAGAATAGGTCGACGCCCTCTTCGAACCGAATCTGAGCAGCTTCTGCCGTTGACAGGTAGCGGCGAAAGCCCAAGGTGCGCGCCAGGACTGCACTGCCTGCGCCAGTACGAGCTGGCATGTAGCGAGAGGACCACCACAGCCCCATCGCAACTAAGACAAGCGCTATCCCCACGATGCCGAACGTCGTATAGCGGGCGAGGAGATAGGTCAGACCAATGGCTCCTGC
>DATKIY010000271.1:0-2245 GCA_035543875.1 Actinomycetes bacterium
TGGTCGACGAGTGCCTGCGCCTCTACCCACCTGCGTGGGTGATTACGCGACGAGCTCTGGAACCTGACGTGCTAGGAGGCTATGAAATCCCTGCCGACTCGACGGTGATCATTTCGCCCTACTCGTTGCATCGCGACCCGAGCCTCTGGCCGGAGCCGACGCAATTTCGGCCGGATCGCTTTCTGTCGGCGGCCACCGGCGAACGGAACCGCGAGGGCTACCTCCCGTTCGGTGCGGGTCCCCGGCTTTGCATTGGCCGTGATTTAGCTCTGTTCGAAGCCCCGATCATCGTGGCGGCCATCTCCCGAGCGTTCTGTTTTCGGCTGCGATCCACTGCGGGTGACCCGATCGACCACGCCATGCCCCCGTCCGAATTTGGTGTGACCCTGCGTCCGGTCGCCAGTTCGTCGGTCCAGATTCGCGCCCGGTGAGGTTCGAATGTGGTCCGTGTCACTCACATGGCTGTGTGGTTGCTCACAAACTCGCCAGTAACTGCGGTTTTTGGGTCAAGCACGTGGAGGATTTCCTCCCATTAGGGCACCCTGAGGTCAGGTCTTTCGCCCGCCGCTGGAGAGGTAGTTATGACGATCTCGGGACTCGCCGAAGCCCCCACGAAAAATCAGAAGTTGCTCGCATGGGTCGAGGAGGTCGCAACCCTCACTCAGCCCGACCAGGTGGTCTGGGCAGACGGCTCGCAGGCAGAGTGGGACAGGCTTACCCGAGAGCTGGTCGACGCCGGCACGCTGATCCAGTTGAACCCCGAGAAACGACCTAACAGCTTCCTGGCTCGATCCAACCCCAGCGACGTCGCCAGAGTCGAAGACCGCACCTACATCTGCTCCGCCCGCGAGGAAGACGCTGGCCCCACCAACAACTGGCGTGACCCAGCTGAAATGAGAGATGTCCTCAAGGGTCTGTTCGCTGGTTCGATGCGCGGCCGGACGATGTACGTCGTCCCGTTCAGCATGGGTCCGCTGGGAAGCAAGATCTCGCAACTCGGCGTCGAGATCACCGACTCTGCGTATGTCGTCCTGAACATGCGCATCATGACCCGCATGGGCAAGCCCGCGCTCGACCTCATAGGCGACACCGGCGACTTCGTTCCGGCACTTCACTCGGTTGGCGCGCCGCTGGCCGACCACGAAGCTGACGTCGCATGGCCCTGCAGCGACACCAAGTACATCGTCCACTTCCCAGAGACACGTGAGATTTGGTCCTACGGCTCCGGCTACGGCGGCAACGCACTGCTCGGTAAAAAGTGCTTCGCTCTCCGCATCGCATCAGTCATGGCACGCGATGAGGGCTGGCTCGCCGAGCACATGCTTATCTTGAAGCTGACCTCGCCTAAGGGGCAGACGCACTACATCACCGCAGCTTTCCCCAGCGCCTGCGGAAAGACCAACCTGGCAATGCTCCAGCCCACCATTCCTGGCTGGAAGGTGGAAACAGTTGGTGATGACATCGCCTGGATGCGATTTGGTGAGGACGGTCGCCTCTATGGGATCAACCCCGAGGGCGGTTTCTTCGGAGTCGCTCCCGGAACCGGCGCGTCAACCAACCAAAACGCTGTCGACACGTTGTGGGGTAACAGCCTGTTCACCAACGTTGCGTTGACCGACGACGGTGACATTTGGTGGGAGGGCCTCACCGACGAGCCGCCCGCACACCTGATCGACTGGAAGGGCCGCGACTGGACGCCGGACTCCGACGAGCCGTCATCGCACCCGAACAGCCGGTTCACCGCTCCCGCCGCTCAGTGCCCGTCCATCGCTGACAACTGGGAAGACCCCAAGGGCGTGCCGATCTCGGCCATTTTGTTTGGGGGACGTCGCGCCACGAACGTTCCGCTGGTCAACGAGTCATTCAGCTGGGAGCACGGCGTGTTCCTGGGTGCCACCGTGTCCAGCGAGAAGACGGCGGCGGCCGAAGGAACAGTCGGCGAGCTCCGCCGCGACCCGTTCGCCATGCTGCCGTTCTGCGGCTACAACATGGCTGACTACTGGTCGCACTGGCTCGACATCGGCAAGGCAACGGAAGCATCGAAGCTGCCGAGGATCTTCCAGGTGAACTGGTTCCGTAAGGGTGCCGACGGCAAGTTCCTCTGGCCAGGATTCGGCGAGAACAGTCGGGTCTTGGACTGGGTGATCCGACGGCTAGAAGGTGACGCGGACGCCGTCGAAACCCCCATTGGCAATCTGCCGGCTGAGGGCTCGCTGAACGTCGACGGTCTCGGCCTGTCGGCCGA
>DATKIY010000272.1:0-10768 GCA_035543875.1 Actinomycetes bacterium
TGGCGTTGAAGTACTTAGCTTCGGGGTGGTGCACCACGACCGCCGACGTCGACTGCTCCGGATGCAGCTGGAACTCCTCAGACAGCTCCACACCAATACGACCGGGTGCAAGCAACTCAACAACCTTGGTCTGATCCTCAAGGTTCGGGCATGCCGGGTAGCCAAAGGAGTACCGGGAACCGCGATAGCCCTGACGGAAGATCTCATCGAGATCGCCGCTGTCCTCTTCAGCAAACCCCATCTCGCTTCGGACCCGACCATGCCAATACTCGGCAAGCGCCTCAGTTAGCTGCACCGACAGCCCGTGAATCTCCAGGTACTCACGGTAGGCGTCTTTTTGGAAGAGCTCGTTGGCCGCTTCGCTCACGCGATTGCCCATAGTGACGACGTGGAAGGCGACCACGTCAACTTCTCCTGACTCGCGCGGTCGGAAGAAGTCGGCTAGGCACAAGTGACGGTCGCGGCGCTGCCGCGGAAAAGTAAACCTGGCGCGCTCGCTACCAGCTTTGCTCCCCTCGTGGTGGAGTACGACGAGGTCGTCGCCCTCGCTGACCGCCGGGAAGTAGCCGTACACAACCGCCGCTTCCAACAGTCCTTCGGTCTGCATGCGTTCTAGCCAGTAACGCAGCCGCGGCCGGCCCTCTGTTTCCACGAGCTCCTCGTAACTGGGACCGCTGCCTCCGCGTGAGCCTCGCAGACCCCACTGCCCCATAAATGTCGCACGCTCGTCGAGGAACGACGCGTACTCAGCCAGGGCAACCCCACGAACGACTCGGTCTCCAACAAAGGGAGTCGTCGGGATCGGATTGTCTATCGCGACGTCAGAGCGTGCTGGCATCTGATCGTCGGGTGTTTCGTCGGGGCGGGCCACCGTCTTGACCCGACGCTCACGCAACGCCGGAAGCTCGGCTCCTGGAACACCGCGCTTTACCGCCATGATGGCGTCCATCAGCCGAAGTCCTTCGAACGCATCGCGTGCGTAGCGCACGTCACCTTCGTACATCGAGGCAAGGTCTTGCTCGACGTAGGCTCGGGTGAGAGCTGCACCGCCTAAAATGACCGGCCAGCGAGCCGCGGTTCCTCGACTGTTGAGCTCCTCGAGGTTCTCCTTCATGACAACCGTCGACTTAACGAGCAGCCCGGACATCCCAATTACATCTGCAGCGTTCGTATCGGCCGCTTCGAGAATGCTGCTCACCGGCTGTTTGATGCCCAAGTTGACGACGGTATAACCGTTGTTGGTCAAGATGATGTCAACCAGGTTCTTACCGATGTCGTGGACGTCGCCCTTCACCGTCGCCAAGACGATCGTGCCCTTGCCACTGGCGTCTGTGCGCTCCATGTGCGGTTCGAGCTGCGCAACGGCCATCTTCATCACCTCAGCCGACTGCAGCACGAACGGAAGCTGCATCTCGCCTCGGCCAAAGAGCTCGCCGACGACGCGCATACCCTCGAGCAGGTCGACGTTGACGATGTCTAGTGCATCGCGGGTCTGCAACGCCTCGTCTAGGTCGGCGTCGAGTCCGACTCGTTCGCCGTCGACGATTCGTCGACGAAGTCGTTCACCGAGTGGAAGCGCGGCAAGCTCGGCTGCCCGAGTCTGACGTTCGTCTGCGGTCGTGGCGCCCTCGAATAGCTCCATGAACCGCTGGAGCGGGTCGTACGCAGGAGTGTCATCTGTCGCAGGCCGACGTCGGTCATACACCAGGTCGAGGGCGGCTTGTCGTTGCTCGTCAGCGATACGTGCCATCGGCAGGATTTTCGACGCGTGAACGATCGCCGAGTCCAAGCCAGCCTGGATGCATTCATGGAGAAAGACTGAGTTCAGGACGACCCGCGCTGGCGGGTTGAGACCGAACGAGATGTTCGATAAGCCCAGCGTGGTGAGGACGGTGGGATGCCTGCGCTTGACCTCGCGGATGGCTTCAATCGTTTCGAGACCATCGCGCCTGGTTTCCTCTTGTCCCGTCGCGATCGGGAACGTGAGGCAGTCAATAATGATGTCGGACTGGTGCAGCCCCCACTGACCGGTCAGGTCCTCGATCAGTCTCTCGGCGACCCGCACCTTCCAATCCGCGGTGCGCGCTTGGCCGTCTTCGTCGATGGTGAGTGCAACCACGGCGGCGCCATGCTCCGCAATCAGGGGCATCATGCGTTGGATGCGAGACCCGGGCCCGTCGCCATCCTCGTAGTTGACCGAGTTGACGATCGCCCGACCACCCAGCAGCTCCAGTCCGGCTTCAACGATTTCCGGCTCAGTAGAGTCGAGCATGAGCGGAAGAGTGGACGCCGTCGCGAGTCTGCCTACGATTTCCTTGACGTCAGCCGCCCCATCTCGGCCCACGTAGTCGATGCAGACATCCAGTAGGTGCGCACCGTCGCGAGTTTGGTCACGCGCGATCTCGATGCAGTCGTCGTAGCGACTCTCCAGCATCGCTTCGCGAAACACCTTCGACCCGTTGGCATTCGTACGCTCGCCAATCGACAAGTACGAAGTGTCTTGTTGGAAGGGCACATGTTGGTAGAGCGAGGCTGCGCCCGCCTCAAACCGAACCTTTCGCTCGGTCAGCGCCCTCCCTTGGACTCTTTCAACAACTTGCCGAAGATGTTCGGGTGTCGTGCCGCAGCAACCACCGACGAGCGCGATGCCGTAGTCGCGGGTGAAAGCATCATGTGCGTCCGCCAGCTCAACCGGCGTAAGCGGGTAGTGAGCGCCGTCCGACGTCAGTACGGGAAGGCCAGCATTTGGCATGCACGTCAAGCCAATTCGGGCGTGCCGTGACAGGTGACGCAGATGCTCACTCATCTCCGCCGGACCGGTTGCGCAGTTGAGTCCGATGAAGTCGATCCCGAGTGGCTCCAGGGCCGTGAGCGCCGCACCGATCTCTGAGCCCAACAGCATGGTCCCGGTGGTCTCGACGGTGACCTGGACTAGGACGGGCAGGCTGACCCCCGCGGCCGTGAGCGCCCGCTTGGCCCCAATCACTGCGGACTTGGCCTGCAACAGATCCTGGGCCGTCTCGACCAAGATGGCGTCGACCCCGCCGTCGATCATTCCAGCGGCTTGCTCCTGGTAGGCGTCTCGCAGCGTGGCGAAAGGTAGGTGACCGAGCGTTGGCAGCCGGGTTCCTGGTCCCACGGACCCCAGGACCCACCGCGGTCGATCAGAGGTACTCCAGGCGTCAGCCGACTCACGCGCGATCTGGGCTCCTGCTTGCGCGAGCTCTCGAATTCGGGACTCGATTGAGTACTCGGCCAGGTTGCCGAAGTTGGCGCCGAAGGTGTTGGTTTCAACCGCATCGACACCGACCTCGAAATACGCATCGTGGACGTTGCGCACGACATCGGGTCGGGTGACGTTCAAGATCTCGTTGCAACCTTCGAGACCGTCAAAGTCGGCAAGCGAAAGGTCATGCGCCTGGAGCATCGTTCCCATGGCGCCGTCAGCCACGACAACGCGCTCTGCGAGGGCGCGCCGCAGGGCTTGTGAACTGGCACTCATGACTCGGGCAGGATACCGACGGAGCGACAGGTCACGGTGCCGCGTCCAAGGTATGGACTCAGCAGGCCGTACGCTGGCAGGACCATCACCAGCGTGGTGTGAGACCAAGCAGGCGTGCACGACCATCGGGCAGGAGTGACGAATGATCGAGCTGGAGGGGCTGCCCCAGTTGCACCAGCCGACCCTGATCGCTGCCTTCGAGGGCTGGAATGACGCAGCCGACGGTGCGACAGGAGTGATCGACCATCTGCTCACGACATTCGGCGGCGAGTCGTTCGCCGAGCTTGACCCCGAGGACTACTACGACTTCCAGGTAAACCGACCGATCGTTTCGGTCGGTGAACGTGGCATGCGGACGCTGCGTTGGCCAAGCACTGAGGCCTTTGCCGTTTCGATCCCTGACGGCCCCGACATGGTTTTGGTCCGCGGCATCGAACCCAGCATGAGATGGCGCACCTTCATCAGCGAGATCGTTGGCTTGGCATTCGAGCTTGACGTGGATCGAGTGGTGACGTTGGGCTCGCTGCTAGCGGACACGCCTCACACCCGACCGGTGCCAATCACCACGGTCATGTCTAATCCGGGCATCGCAGACCGAATGGGACTCGACCTCGCTCGCTACGAAGGACCGACAGGAATCGTCGGTGCTCTGACGGAGGGCTTCACCCGCTCTGGCATAGAGACGCTGTCCTTTTGGGCGGCAGTCCCGCACTACGTCGCCCAGTCTCCCTGCCCGAAGGCGACGCTTACCCTGCTGAAGTGTGTTGAAGACGCGCTCGAGCTGTCACTCCCCCACGGCGACCTAGAAGACGAGGCCAAGGCTTGGGAGCGCGGTGTCGACGAGCTGGCTCGCGACGACGAGGAAGTGGCCGAGTATGTGAAGGCGCTAGAAGAGGCACGCGACACGGTCGACTTACCAGAAGCCAGTGGTGACGCCATCGCCAAGGAGTTCGAGAAGTATCTGCGCCGCCGCGACGACGGCCCTAGGCCCTAGGTCACTACGTCCGGTTCATGTACTAGTCAGGCTCGATGATGGCGACGCCGAGCAAAGCGTCGGCGACCATGGCGACAAGCGCCGGCGACTTCGAGTCCGTGCCACTTCCGTTGCCAGCCTCGTCAGCCCATCGGTCGATGGCAGCCAAAGCTGCTGGCGCGTTCAGGTCGTTGGCCAGGTGAGCGCGTACCTCCGCAAGCACTGCCAGGCCGTCTGGCCCGCTTTCAGAGGTAACCGCGATTCGCCAGTTGTGCAGCCGCGCTTCGGCCTCAAGCAAGTCGGACTCGTGCCAGTCCCAGTCGTCGCGGTAGTGGTGTGCGAGCAATGCCAGCCGCAACGCCATCGGGTCACGCCCGTCGTCACGGAGTCGGGACACAAAAACCAGGTTGCCTTTGGACTTGGACATCTTCGCGCCGTCGAGGCCGACCATCCCTGAGTGGACGTAGTGCTTGGCGTATGGCCTCGCAGCCTTGATTACGTGCGCTTCCGCAGCCCCCATCTCGTGGTGCGGAAATGCCAAGTCGCTGCCACCGGCCTGCACATCGAACCCCATGCCTAGTCGGTCCAGTGCAATGGCAACACACTCAATGTGCCAGCCGGGACGGCCGTGGCCCAGCTCGGTGTCCCACGCGGGTTCGCCGGGGCGCTCCGCCTGCCACAGCAAGCAGTCCAGCGGATCTTTCTTACCGACTCGCTCCGGGTCTCCGCCTCGTTCGGCAAACACGTCAAGCATCGCGGTGCGATCGAGCCGCGAGATGCTGCCAAACTCGACGTCGCTGGTGACCGAGAAGTAGATGTCGTCGTCCACGTGGTACGCGGCCCCTTGGGCCAGCAGCTCCTGGATCAGAGCGACAACCTGGGGAATTGACTCAACCGCTCCTACGTAGTCACGGGGAGCTAGCACGCGAAGCGCGCTCATATCTTGTCGAAACAGCGCGGTCTCGGCTCGAGCGAGCTCGGCCCAGTCCTGACCAGTCGCGACCGCACGTTCGAGTAGTGGATCGTCGATGTCGGTCACGTTCTGTACGTAGTGGACATCGTGGCCAGCGTCGAGCCACACCCGCTGCATCAGGTCGAAGGCGATGTAGGTGGCGGCATGACCCAGGTGGGTCGCGTCGTACGGGGTTATCCCGCAGACGTACAGGCCAGCCGTGTCCGCGGGTGACGTTGCCTGAACAGCCCCCGAGGCGGTGTCGAAGATCTGGAGGGCATCGCCTTGGCCAGGAAGCCGCGGCACCGACGGAGCTGGCCAGGTGTCCACGATTCGTAGCCTAGTGCGCCGCGGTCAAAATGGTGGCCAAGGGATAGCAGGCCAATCTGAACCGGGGCCTGGGTGAACCCCCGTGCGCAACAGCTCCGAAACTCTTTTCTTGGTGGCCAGTATCTCTTGCCGATCGAGCATCGCAACAAGCTGGTGGGACAAATCGCCACCGCGCAGTTGCTCAGCCAAATCCTGCAAGTCTGCGACGGTGTCAACGGGTAGTGGTTCGCCCTCCCACTGCCAGAGCAGGGTGCGTACCTTATTTTCGATCGAGAAAGCGACACCGTGGTCGATGCCGAAGAGTTCACCGTTCGCGGTCGGAAGCAGGTGACCACCCTTGCGGTCGGCGTTGTTAATGACGACGTCGAAGACGGCGATTCGGCGAAGCTGCTCCGTCTCACTGTGTACCAACTCGACGAGGTCAACGGTTTCGTCGACATCGATCCACAGTTGCACCATCCCCGGGCCGAACGGACCATCCCGCCAAACGGTCGGGGGCACAATGTTCCAGCTCATTGACTGTGAAACTTCGAAGGCAGCCACCTCACGACGGCTAAGCGTCCCCGTTGGGAAGTCCCAAAGCGGTCGTTCCCCCGCGCGCGGCTTGTATATGCAGCTGGCAGCCACGTCGCCAGATTGGATCCGACAGAACAGTGTGGCGTTTGACGCATCCACCAAGCGCCCCACCACGTCAATGTCGCCGTCGCGGAGCAGCGCCATGGCCGCGTCGTGCGACAGGACAGGTGTCAGTGCAGAGGTCGGGTCAGAGTCCATCGCTTGCCGCCGGTCTTGTTCCCAGGCCAGCTACAGCGGCAACCGCTGCGTCAACCACTGGTTGCCTGCCGTCGGTACCCGTTTTGCCGTGGACAGATGTGACCCTCAGGGTCAAGGGGCAGCGCGCAGAAAGGGCAGGGTGGACGTCCGGCGGAAACTACCGACTCGGCCCGAGCCACAAACGCCCGGGCCGATATCCCCGTCAACACGACCCGCAGCACGTCACCGATGACTTCCTCGTCGACGACCTGCGACAACGGCAAGGCACGATCCTCCTCACCGGAGGCGTCTTCTTCATCATCTGGGTCGTCATCATCTTGCCCGGCCGTCGGATCAACTGAATATGCCTCAAGGACCACCCGCTCAATCTCGTCGTCCCAAGTAAGGCTGAGCCCCACGACTCGAAACTCATCGTCGATCGGCGCCTCGAGTGGTGCCACATCTTGCTGTTCGGCCGTAACCACCGCAGGGATCGGCAGAGTGCCGCCGCTGCGACGTAGCAAAGTGTCGAGCAGGTCGTCGAGTCGCTGCGCCAGCACGGCGACCTGCGACTTCTCCAGCGAGACGCTGGTCGTCCGGCGTCCGTCATGGGCTTGGAGAAAAAAGGTTCGTTGCCCTGGCGGACCTACGGTTCCCGCCACGAAGCGGCGCGGCTCGACGTACTCAAAAACTGTCATGCGCCGGCACCTCCTCCAACCACGGCGTCGTCGGTCTTCTTTCTCGACCGTCTCCGTTTCGGCGGAAGCAGGGCCGCGACAGATCCACCGGTGTCGTTGACACGTTCAACGAAAGGTCGGGTATCGCCATATCGGACAACACTGAGCGATGCCGGGTCGACCACGATGCGTTGAAACTGGTCGAGGTGTTGTCCCAGGGCATCAGCGAGGATGGACTTGATGACGTCGCCGTGAGACACGACCACGTACAGGGCATCGGCGCCAAGCTTGGTGTTCCATTCTCGAACGGCGCCGACCGATCTCGCTTGCATTGCGGCCATGGCTTCGCCGTCCTCGCCTGGGAAGACAACCCCGCTCGGATGGGCCTGCACCGTCTTCCACAACGGCTGCTTCGCCAGCTGTTTCAGCGGCTGCCCGGTCCAGTCTCCGTACCTGACCTCTCCAAGTCTGTCGTCCAGGTGAATCGGCGTATCGGTTCGGTCGGAAACGAGCGCGTTTGCGGTCTGCTGGCATCGCTCGAGTGGGCTGCTGACGACGGCGGCGATCGGGAGCTTCTCTATGCGTTGCGCCAGTGCGGCCACTTGCTCGTTGCCACGTTCGTCCAGCTCGACGCCGGGCGTCCAACCAGCCAACACTCCAGATGCGTTGGCGGCGGTACGGCCATGGCGAATGAGCAGGACAACGGTCACATCGAGCAGCCTAGGCGGCGGCCGGCGCTCACGCGCGCTGCGGGCGTCAGGGGCAGACGGATCAGATGGTGGGGATATGCGGGTCTATGGCACCGGTGGCGAGGAGCGCGACGACCAGGAGTCCCAGCGCTACGCGATAGATGACAAACGGCAGGTACGAACGAGTTCGGATGTACCGCAGGAGCCACCCAATGACCAGGTAGCCGACGACAAAAGCCACCACCGTTGCAACGACAGTCTTTGCCATTCCTGGCTCCGCGGTCGAGCTGATGTCAGGTAGCTGGAAGATTCCCGACGCAACCACAGCGGGAATCGCCAACAGGAAGGCATACCGGGTGGCTGCTTCCCTGGTGTAGCCCAAGAACAGACCCATGCTGATCGTTGCGCCCGACCGAGAGACACCGGGGATCAGCGCCAGCATCTGCGCAAGTCCGTACAAGATGGCGTCGCGCAACTTCAGCCGCTCAATGGGCACGATGTTGCGCGCGATATGATCTGCCACACCCAAGATCAGTCCGAATACAATCAAGTTGATCGCGATGAGCCAAAGGTTGCGGAAGGCAGTCTGAATGGTGTTCTCGAGTAGAACACCCGCTATGGCAATCGGAATCGTGCCAACAATGATGTACCAGCCCATGCGCGCATCGAAGTTGCCGCGCAGTTCCGGCCGAACCAGAGACTTCACCCAGGCGATAGTGATGCGCCAGATGTCGCGACGAAAGAACCAGATGACCGCGGCTTCGGTGCCTATTTGGGTAACGGCCGTAAAAGAGGCGCCAGGATCGGCCGCACCAAACATTTGCGGAAAGATCGCAAGGTGGGCGCTACTTGAGATGGGCAAGAACTCTGTTAGTCCTTGTAAGACGCCTAGCGCGATCGCTTCAAGCCAACTCACGGGGTGGTCTCCCTCACTCCACTGTTGGTCAAGGACTGTTGGTCAAGGCCGCTGCGGCGGTCTCAAGGGTCTGGACTTGCTGGCTCACCGTCGAGTCGAACAGCGATAGGGAAAGGGTCGTTGCGCCAGCGTCGGCAAATGCTGCCATGCGCTCTGCGATCCGCGCAGGCGGGCCAAGAAGTGAGGTCCGGTCGATGAACTCAAAAGGAACGGCCGCCGCCGCACGGTCGTAGTCGCGAGCCAGGTACGCGTCCTGGATCTCCTGTGCTGGCTGTGCGTAGCCCATGCGTTCCATGTGAGCCTTGTAGAAGTTTTGCCGCTGGCTGCCCATGCCGCCGACGTATAACGCCGCATAGGAACGGATTGGCCCTGCGCACTTCTCCAAGTCGTCCCCAACGACCATGGGCACCGTGACTGCGATATCGAAATCGCTCAGGTCCTTACCGACCTTGGCCCGACCCGCCCGCAACCGGTCGAGCGGTTCGTTGCTGTCCTGCGGGCTGAAGAACATGCCCAACCACCCGTCCGCAATCTCACCAGTGAGCTCGAGGTTCCGGGGTCCGAGCGCGGCGAGGTAGATCGGAATCGACGTTCGTCGCGGCTGGAATGCGAGCCGGAGTGGCTTCCCGGGACCATCGGGCAGCGGCAGCCTCACGTGTGCGCCCTCGTACCTGACAACCTTTCTCTCGAGCGCGAGGCGAACAACGTCGACGTACTCTCGCGTTCGTTGCAACGGCTTGTCGAAGCGAACACCGTGCCACCCTTCGCTGACCTGTGGCCCAGAGACCCCCAGTCCCAACCGGAAGCGGCCGCCCGACAGTTGATCGAGGGTGGCGGCTGTCATGGCGGTCATGGCCGGAGAACGGCCGGGGATCTGAAGCACCGCGGAACCGACATCAACTGACTGGGTCTTGGCGGCCAGCCAGGTCAAAACGGTGACTGCGTCCGAGCCATACGCTTCCGCAGCCCAGACGACTGCGAACCCTAATTGGTCGGCTGCCTGAGCCAAAGCGACCTGATCGTCGGCCTGGGTCGCCGCCGCTCCGCCACTGCCCCAGTACCCAAGGTTTAGACCGAGCCGCATGGCGTCGGACTCTAGCGCCGCAGCCTGGGTACTCTCGCACGTCATGGAGCAGCGACAGTTGGGACGTACAGGTCTTACGGTTTCCCGGCTCGCCCTCGGCACCATGACGTGGGGGCGAGACACCGACGAGCACGAGGCCCGTGACCAGCTGGTCACCTTCTGCGAAGCGGGCGGAACGCTGGTGGATACGGCCGACGTCTACGCCGACGGAGCGTCCGAACGCGTCCTGGGATCGCTGCTTGGCGACGCTGTCCCGCGCGACGCCGTGGTTCTCGCCAGCAAAGCCGTGAGCCGACCTGGAACCGCGCGCAGGTTCGACGCGTCACGCGGTCACCTGCTGAGTTCACTCGACGCTTCGCTGGCGCGGCTCGGCACCGACTACCTCGACCTGTGGCAGTTGCACGCATGGGACCCAAACACGCCGTTGGCAGAAACCCTCGCCGCCGCGGACGTCGCTGTCCAGTCCGGGCGAGTTCGCTACATCGGAGTATCGAACTACTGCGGTTGGCAGATGGCGAACGCGGCAACCTGGCAGTCGGCAGTGCCCGGACGAACACCCGTCGCGTCAACGCAGGTGGAGTACTCGTTGCTGCAGCGAGGTGTCGAGCGAGAGGTACTGGACGCAGCCCGAAATCTTGGGATGGGTGTCCTTGTCTGGTCGCCGCTGGGGCGTGGCGTCCTTACTGGTAAGTATCGGACGGGCACGCCAGCGGATTCGCGCGCTGCATCACCACACTTCACCGAGTTTGTACGTCCGTTCCTTGATGAACGAAGTCGAAGCGTCGTAGAGGCTGTGGTTACCGCAGCGAGCGGCCTGGGGGTATCTCCGCTCGAGGTCGCGCTCGCTTGGGTTCGTGACCGTCCTGGTGTCACCTCAGCCATCGTGGGAGCC
>DATKIY010000273.1:0-4525 GCA_035543875.1 Actinomycetes bacterium
CCCAGCGTCGCACCAAGCCTTCGTCGGGCAGGAGAACATCTGACGAGTTGTCGACCAGCGTCGTGATGTGTACACCGTCGACCGGTTCCAGGGTGATCTGCTCCACGGTTGGAGACTAGCGCCGCGGTGGGGTTCGAACTACCCGTCGTGTGGAGCAGGGTTCGACTTCAGCATCGCGGCATACGAGCGTTCGATGAGCTCTTCAAGAACAGCCAGGTCGACGTCGGCCAAAGACTTCAGGTAGAGGCAGGACTTACCAAGCGAATGCTTACCCAACGCCTCCAACAGTGGCCCATACTCATCAAAGCCATCGATGAGGTACACCGTCATAGCCTGCTTGCGTGCAGCAAATCCAGTGGCGAACCAGTCTCCTTCACGACCGCTCGCATACGTGTAGTGATAGCTCCCAAAACCAACCATGCTGGTTCCCCACATCGTGGGTTTTTGACCAGTAACCCGACGCATGAGAGCTACTAGTTGACGGGCTTCACTCCGTCTGGTGGGGTTCTCCAGTCCATTGATGTAGGCAGTGACCGAGCCTTCGTTCTTCTTGGTTTTCAGCTTAGACATGTCAGGACCTGGCCTGGTGATAGTGACGGAAACACACGTAATGGGGGCGTATGGGAGACGTTTATTTCGTGCCCTGAGCTGCGAGCAGTTCCTTCATCAAGGCGATCTCGGCTGCCTGAGAGGTCTCGATGTGCTTTGCCAGAGCGACCGCATCGGGATATATGCCATCGGACTGCTCCTGTTGAGCCATCTCTACCGCACCCTGGTGATGTTCGATCATCATGGACAGCCATAGCCGATCGAAGTTTGGGCCAGTCGCTCGATCAAGCTTCCTCAGTTGTCGTGAGCCCATCATCCCGGTCATGTTGTGCTGCTCTCCCTTTCCGTCACCGACCATCATGTGCCCCTTCGGATTGGGCAATTGTCCCCGCCAGTCATTCAGCCAGCTGAGCATTTGGTCAATCTCGGGTTGCTGAGCCGCCTCAATGCGTCCGGCTAGCTGGCGAACCTCTTCCGTGTCGGCGTTTCGTTGTGCCATGGATGCCATAAGCAGGGCTTGATGGTGGTGCGGAATCATCTGTTGCGCGAAGAGCACGTCGGCATCATTGAATGCTCCTGCGGCGGTGCCAGGGTCAGAGTTCGTATCAGCTGAACAGGCTGTAAGAGTCAGTGCAACAGCAACGATGGCTGCCGCGAGCTTGTTGATGGACATGAAGAATCTCCAAACAAAGGTGACCGGGACAGGGCAAGTCGTCGCGACCCGAACACAGGCGCGACGTGCCCAGTCAGCACCTCAGGAGACCTAAGCCGCCATATCTATCGGGAACAAGGCGCGATGCTAAATCCGCCATCACAAGAGAACCGTGATCGACCAGGGCAGCATGGGAAAGGCGACGATGGGTGCCCGTGTATCCCGCAGCCACGACCAGGCCAAGCAAGATGGCGACGCAGAGGTGGAACACCCCCTCGTGGTGTCCGGTCCTGCCGTCACTTGAGGGCTGTGACTCGGCGGCGGAGTCCTGATTTTGATGCACCGTCATCTGCTCAGCGGAGTGAGACTCGACCGCGGAACTCGGCACATCGTGCATGACGATGACCGCGAAAAGGACGCCGACTATCCCTGCCACACGTATCCAGAAATGTGCGCGGCGTTCGATAGTGCGCGGCGGCGACTCCATTGACTTCATCGTAGGACCTGACGGTCGAACCGGCGGGGCTGGCTATCGGTTCCGGGAGGATCGGTGGCTTGCGGGCTGATGACGCGTGAGAAGCGGAACGAATGACCTAGTGGTGGTGAGGTTGATCACTTGGCCCAGAGCGATCGGCGGGTGAACCATTCATCATGGCAAGCATGGTCTTTCCACCGGTCCGGAAGAAGCGCCACACCAGCAGGGCGGCCAAGATAAGGAAGAGCAGGTTCAAGATGGTGGTGTAGTTCCAACTGATACTGGGTTCGAGCACCGTGGCGTTCCGCTCAGTCGGTGTGAGCCGAAGAACGGCGAAGATGACCTCGACCAGATATCCGGCCGCGACCATCGTGAGGTAGAACGTCCACAAGATGAACAGCATCATCTTCGTGCCGTAGTACTTCCTGTAGATGACCAGAATTGGGATGATGATTAGGTCGGCGAAGATGAAACTGATTACCCCGCCGAAGCTGATCCCGCTGTTCCACAGAACCGCCGCAAGCGGAACGTTGCCGATCGAGCAGACGAAACTGATAACCGAGACTAGCGGCCCGACAATCGGTCCCCAGATCTTTGACCAGACCGGGTGGTCGGTGAGGAAGAACTGCTGCCAGAAGGACTCTGGCACCCAGGCCGCGATCGCACCGGCGATCAGGAGCCCGACGATGATGTCGCGAATCACCGCCGCCCACTCCATGACGAACACATGCGACACCGAGGTGAAGCCAGACGGAGATCGCAGGCGCTGCCAGATTGACCCACCGCCCTGGACGGCCATGTCCATGTTGGCGTGGCCCTCCATCGAGCCTGCGACTCCTCGGTCAGCCTGGACTCGCGCGTCCGCGAGCAACCGTTGCCGCATGAACAGGCGGAAGAGGACGGCAAGCAAGACAATCATCAGCGGCCCACCGACGAACTCGGCCAGAGTGAACTGCCATCCCAGCAGCAGGGCCATAATGATGCCCAGCTCAATCACCAAGTTTGTTGAGGCGATCTCGAACGCCATAGCTGCGGTGAAGTTGGCCCCCTTGCGAAACAACGACCGGGCCAGGGCCACGGCCGCATAGGAGCAAGACGAAGAAGCCGACCCGAGACCAGTGGCGATCGCCAACGTCTTCGGCTGGTCGTCACCCAACCTTCGGGTGATTGACTCGCGGCGCACCACCGCTTGTACGACCGCTGAAAGCGCGAAACCAAGAATGAGAGCCCAAAGAATCTCCCAGGTCATGGCTCCGGCGATCGCCAACGCATGCAAGATCTCGATCAACGGAATCTACCAACACCTGAATCGCACAACCTCCAACACCGCCCAACAGCCGGGGTCATCGCGCCGTGAAGCTGGTGGCAAACACACCGGGCGTGGCCAGACCAACGGTCAGCCGCGAACGCCGCGCGAGTGCAGCAGATCACGGCGGCGCTTGAACTCATCCTCATCGATCTCGCCGCGGGCGAATCGTTCGGCTAGCACCTCATCAGCGCTGCCGGTGGAAGACGGGGCCGCCGCATGACTGGCGTTGCGTTCGATACCCAAACTGCCAACCAACCTGACCACAACAGCGATCAGGCCACCCCAAAACAAGAGCATCAGCAGACTCATAAGGAACCAGGTGCCTGCGTCCCACCCACCGTCGTTCCACCACATCATCGGACTCACCTCCCGCTTGCCAAAGGGCGTCGCACTGGTAATCCTGTGCCTCGCGACACGCGCGTGACAGGGCCGAAGGTCCTGCAGGAACGTGACGCCAACCAATTCACCTCGGTCGGCGCGCCACCCAGAATCGCATTGCAACTCTCGTTCCAGGCTTACGTCCCCAAACAGGTCCGACGGTCCGCGGGTAAGAGCACCGGAGGGGAAGTTTCGGCTAGCCGCCAGGCTCTAAGGACCTTCTAGTTGCGTGCGCAGCTGGTTATCTGGTTCGGGAACCAACTTGTGTGCGTTCGATAGATATCAACGCGGCTAATAAGAACGTCTCGCTTATTCAGATGGAACAGGACGCCTGTTCCTTTAGACCGCATGATGATGATTGCAGTGCTGTCCCTTGGCTCGCGCGTCAGGAAAAGCGCCAATTCTCTGAGCGTCATCTCGCCGGCGAAGCCAGGAACGATCCCAATTCGACCTTTTGGGCACTGCAAGCGGGTCGCCACCGACCGGTGGTCAACCTGAATCCTACGAGGAATCCCGCTCCCCTCGGCATATACGGATGTCTGGATGCGAGTGATCCGAGGGGGTTGATCTAACACGTTCTGTGCATCCGCGCCGATTGTCGGCGGGGTCGTGCCGGTTGCTGAGTCGGGAGCAGACGTGCACGCGCCCAGCGAGAGGACAACGCAGGCTCCGGTCAGAACTATCCGGAGCGCTGGCATGGTCACCCTTCGGCGGAAGTCGGTACCCATTGTGTGACGCATGGGAGGTCACGACCGTTCCCCACCACCTAATCAAGACCTTCTCAGCTATGCCGCCAGACCTCAATGTCGGGACCGGGTCAGCCGCGGGCCTTGACGAATGCATCAACCGCGCGGTCGATGTCTTCGTCGGTGTGCGCCGCCGACAGCTGGACCCGAATTCGCGCCTCGCCTCGAGGTACAACGGGGAACGAGAAAGCTACTGCGTACACGCCGAGCTCCCATAGGTTCTCGGCCGCCGCGCTGGCCTCGACCGCGTCACCAAACATCACGGGGACGATCGCGTGTTCGCCGGGAAGCAAGTCAAAGCCTGCCTCCTGCATCCCTGCGCGAAACCGGGTCGAGTTGCGGTTCAGCTGCTCTCGCAGTTCGCCCGAGTTCTCCAACAGGTCAAGAACCGCCAGTGAGGCACCAACGACAGCCGG
>DATKIY010000274.1:0-5068 GCA_035543875.1 Actinomycetes bacterium
CTGAAGACCAGCCGGTCTCCACGTCTTGCAAACTGACGGGGAAGGTAGCCGTCTTTGCCGAGAATCGAACCCAGGATCGGAAAACCGTTGAATGCGGTATTGGCCGCCAGTACGAGGATCGCGACGGTGAAAGCTTGGAACAGATAGAAAAGGAGCGAGCTTCCACCGAAGACCGCGGCCGCTAACTGCGCAACGACTGTCGGCTGCACGTAACCCGATGGAGCTCCAACCAGGTCACTCACCTGGTGTGCGACGTGTACATGCGAGATCAGAGCCAGAGCGGTTATCCCCACAAATAACGAGATCGAGAGCACCCCCATCACGAGCAACGTCGCGGAGGCGTTGGAACTTTTGGGCGCGCGAAAGTTCGGAACACCGTTGCTCACCGCCTCAACTCCGGTCAGCGCAGTACAACCCGAGGCAAAGGCACGCATCAGCAAAGCGACCAGGAGCAAACCCGTGACGGGATCGGTGTGGCTGAGCCCAAAACTCGCCGACGCAGCGACTGGCGCATCACCAATGACCACCCGAATCAATCCTGTCACGACCAACACCATTGCCATCACGACAAATCCGTAAGTTGGCAGCGCAAATAGGGTGCCCGACTCCTTCACTCCTCGGAGGTTGATGAGGGCAAGTCCTGTGACAACGAGCAGACAGATAAGGACCGCATGGGGAGCCAAGCTTGGAATCGCCGACGTCAGGTTCGCGACACCAGCCGCGACGCTGACCGCAACCGTCAGCACATAGTCCACCAGGAGGGCGCTGGCAGCCGTCAATGCGGCGTTCTGACCCAGGTTAGCTCGGCTCACAGCGTATGCCCCGCCACCGTTGGGGTAGGCGTGACAGGTTTGCCGGTAGGAGGCGATGACGACGATCATTAGCAGCACAACGAAGGCGGCTACCCAGCCGGTCAGGTACAAAGCAGCAACGCCGGCTAAGCCAACGACGAGCAGGATCTCCTCGGTTGCATACGCCACCGAGGAGATTGGGTCGCTGCAAAAGACAGGTAGCGCTAGGCGCTTGGGAAGCAAGGTGTTGTGCTCTTCAGCGTCGGCCAACGGCCGACCAACCAGGAGCCGTTTGGTTGCGCTACTCAAAGTGGACATGCCGCCATTTGACCTCGCCAGACAACGCGAAGCCGGCGCCTCACACGCGTTCCTTACAGCAACAGAACCAAAATTGACGAGTCCTTAACGCTAGGCACCAGCCTGTCTACCGGCTCAAGTAGTCTGCGTCACCTTGGACAGCCCAGCCGGTCGGTCAGGATTGCGGCCAGTGGATCGGGAGAGGGCCTCTGCCAAGAGTTGACCTGAAACAATCAGCGCGATCGGGGCGACCGCCTCGCCCAGATTCGGGCCAGCGATGCTTGACGTAGCCGCAGCTCGAAGGTCGTCGTCACCGCCGAGAACGACCACCTCGGCGTCGCGAGCTCGCGCCTCGGCCACCAGAGCACGAAGACCAGGCAAGCTCGGTCCACTGGACGCTGCAGCCACGATCAGCGGACGATGCGGACCAAAGACGGCCACCGGGCCGTGCTGAAAGTCCGCCTGCGACAAGCCGATGCAGGGAACCGACGTGGTTTCCTCAATCTTGAGCGCAAGTTCGAGCGCGGTCGGATAGGTGAAGCCGCGACCCGACACACACCATGCTGTTGACGTGCCGTACCTAATCGCCAACGCCTGTGCCTGCTCGGCATGCCCGAGCATGGTCTTGACCGCATCTGGTGTTTGGTCGATCGCTACGACCATCTCGTGGTAGCGCCGACTGGTAGCCGCGGTCAACGAGGTTGCTAACTCGGCCAGAGTTAACAGACACGTCGTGTGGCTCTTCGTCGCGGGGACGGCAAGCTCTGCACCGGCATGGGTCACAAGGGCTAAGTCCACGACCTCTGCGAGCGGGCTGTTGCTTTCGTTGGTGACGGCAATCACTTTGGCACCACAGCCCTTGGCCCAGTCGTTTACTTCGAGCAGCTCCGCGGTGTGTCCGCTTTGCGAGCAGATGACGACAAGAGTCGACGACAGATCGAGCGATGAGCGATAGAGGGTGGCGATCGACGGCGCGCCCATCGCCGCGGAAATACCCGACACCGCCTCCAACAGATAGCGCCCATAGGTGGCAGCCGTGTCCGAGGACCCACGCCCAAACAACAGCACACGATCGGTCGATCGAGCGAGGTCGCGAACTTCACCGTGCAAAGGGCGAAGGGCATCGATCGTCAACTGCAAGGCTGCCGGCTGCTCCGCGATCTCCTTCGCCATTTGTGACGTCATGCCGTACTGCCTAGGTTCTTCCTGAGCTCATCCAGCGCTGCTGAGACTTCATCCTTCGGAATCGACAGCTCGACAAGTCCGGCCCGCACACATCCGACCACTGGCAGAACATCTAGCACGCCGACTTTGGCCGTTGGAACTGCTTGACCGACCAGCCGTTCGATGCGCTCGATCAGACGCGAGTTCCCAGCCTGGAGCAGGCCCCCACCGAGAATGAGTTCGGTGTCCATTTCGACGAGATTCAGCCGACGCATCATGGCTGTCGCCATAGCGGAGACCTCGTCACCTACCCGTTCGATGATGGCCACGGCTGGCGCATCGCCAAGACTGGCAGCTTGAAAAACAAGAGGGGGTAGGTCAACCAGGATTTGATCGTCAAGCCGACCCTCATGGATCGAAGCGGCAATCTCCTGTGGGTTTGCGACTTTGAATCTTTCGCACAGCTTTGAAGTCAATACCGTGGCCGGTCCGCGACCGTCGTTGCCTCGGATGGCGGCTCCGAGGGCGGCCATCCCAACGTCGTAGCCACCACCCCAGTCCCCGGACAGCTCGCCGAGTGCCTGGTATCTGCCTATCGTGTTGTCCGGGGCCACGCCGACCGCGTTGAGACCGGCCCCGCACACAACCGCTACGCCATGCCCTTGCGAACTTCCAGCCAACAGCACGGCGAAGGTGTCGTTAGATACAACCAGTTGATGTGCGATGCCGAGTGGTTCGATGGCACGACTCACCTGCTCCTCTTGGTCCGCGCGATCAACTCCTGCGAGGAGGAGTGCGCCAACGTCAACGGCGAATGGGCCGCTCAAGCCGGCCTCGTTGACTGCCGTCGCAATCAAAGGTTTCAGGACGGAAATAGAGCCGGTAACGCCGAGCGCGTCGGGTGAGCAGCCTGGTCCTCGAACGTGCGCCAATGGCTTACCCATTTGGTCTGCGATAACAACATCAGTCTTGGAGTTTCCTCCGTCAACTCCAAGAACCGTCTTCATGCCCAGTACGCCGGCAGATCATCGATATTCGCAGCAATCATGTCGTCGAGCACTGCCGTAGACATTGACCACTCGCCAACCAAGGGGTTCGCGAGCAACGCCCGCAGCGCAACGGACCGATCTCCTGACAATGCCGCCTGCACCGTTAGCTGTTCATAGGCGGACACATGTTGAACCAAGCCGAGCATTTCTGGGGCAAGCGGAGCCTGGGCAAGCGGGTGCGCGCCATCGCTATCGATGACACACGGCACCTCGACAACGGCGGCATCGGGCAAACCTTCGATTGTTCCGTCGTTTCGCACGTCGACTACCTGGATATCGCCGATGCTATTGATCAGCGAACTGAGCAGCTGGGCAGCAGCCTCGCTGTAGTAAGCGCCACCACGCTGTTCGAGCAACTCAGGCTTGGATGACAGCGACGGGTCGGCGTACATCTCCAGCAAGTCGTGCTCAAGCGCCATGACCTCTTCAGCGCGAGTCGGTCCGCTACGCATATCGGCCAGAGCCTCACTCTGACAGTAGAAATAGTGCAGGTAGTACGACGGAATCGCGTCGAGGGTACGTATCAGGTCGACCGGCACGCGAATCTCGTCGGCGAGTTCATCGCCGAACTCTTCGATAATCCTTGGAAGAACTTCGACATCGTCAACCCTCACGGCTCGGATCCACGACAGGTGGTTCAAGCCGACCTGCTCCAGTTCGACGCGCTGCGGCTCCACGCTGAGGAACTGGGCAATTCGGCGCTGGAACCCAATCGCGACATTGCACAAACCAATTGCCCGGTGGCCACCGTCCAGCAACGCGCGAGTCACGATCCCAACCGGGTTGGTGAAGTCAACAATCCACGCGTCCGGCCTAGCTAGCCGTTGGGTCCGTTCGGCGATGTCGAGAACCACAGGCACAGTGCGCAGTGCCTTCATGAAACCGCCAGCACCAGTGGTCTCCTGGCCGAGACTGGAGTACTTCACCGGGATCGTCTCGTCTTTGTAGCGGGCGGCCTGTCCCCCGACTCTTAGCTGGAGGAGTACCGCGCCTGCTTTAGAAACAGCCTCATCTAAATCCAGCGTGGTCTCCAAGATTCCTGCCCAACCGGCAGCCTTGGCCATGCGCTGTCCCATCGCCCCGACCACATCAAGCCGCGACCGGTTCGTGTCGTGCAAGACAATCTCGGAGATAGGGAGTTCTGGGCGACGAATCAGTCCATCGATTAGCTCAGGTGTGTATGTACTTCCTCCTCCGATAACCGCGACCTTCATCCCTTTACTCCGGTGAGCGTCACGCCTTCGATGAAGACCCGCTGGGCAAAGAAGAAGATGATGACGACTGGAATCACGAACATGAGAGACGCTGCCATCTGGATCTCGTAGGCATTTCCTTTGGCAAGCGTCGTGAACTGAGTGAGCCCAACCGCCAAAGTCATATTGGAGTCGCTGTTTCCGGTATACAACAGCGGGTTGTAGAAGTCGTTCCAGGCATACAGGAACTGAAATAAGGCAACGGCCGCGATGGCTGGTTTGGCTAAGGGAACCACAACCTTGCGAAGGATGGTGAACTCACTTGCGCCGTCAATGCGAGCGGCTTCTGACAGCTCCTGCGGAATGGTCATGAAGAACTGACGAAGCAGGAAGATCGTGAAGGCGTCTCCGAAGAAAGTCGGCACGATCAGCGGCAACAGCGTTCCGATCCAATGCAGCCGGGTAAAAATAATGTACAAAGACACGCTCGTGACCTGCGCCGGCAGCATCATCGTTGCCAGCACAAGGACAAATGTTGCGTCGCGACCTTTCCACCGCAGCCGAGAAAACGCAT
>DATKIY010000275.1:0-3582 GCA_035543875.1 Actinomycetes bacterium
TTGAAGACATCACCGCCGCAGCGACCGGCCATGTCTGGTTCCAGCTGTACATCTACAAGGACCGCGCCGCTACTGAGGCACTGGTGAAGCGAGTCGAGGAGGCAGGTTGTTCAGCCCTCGAACTCACCGCGGACGCGCCGATACTCGGGCGACGTGAACGCGACGTCCGAAACAGCTTCGCGCTCCCGGAGGGTCTCTGGACGCCCAATCTGACGGCTGATGGCCAAGCGCCACGACCGCACACTTCTTCCGATTCACCATTCAAGGCCGCGATCGACGCTCTCTTCTATCCGGACCTCAGTTGGGATGACGTTGCGTGGTTGACGTCCATCACCAAGCTGCCCGTTCTTATTAAAGGAATATTGCGCCCCGACGATGCCGTGACCGCCATCGATTCTGGAGCAGCGGGCGTCATTGTCTCGAATCACGGTGGCCGTCAGTTCGACACGGCGCCTGCGGCAATCGACGCGCTCGGCCCCATCGCCGACGCGATCGGGGGACGCGGCGAAATCATCGTTGACGGAGGTATCCGCCGTGGCGCTGATATCGTCAAGGCGATTGCGATGGGTGCCTGCGCAGTTCAAATCGGTCGGCCAATCGTCTGGGGACTCGTCGTTGACGGCGAGCAGGGCATCAGCGACGTCTTATCCCTCCTGCGTGATGAGTTGGACCTGGCGATGGCGTTGGCTGGCTGCCCTTCGATCGACGAGATCACGTCGGACCTATTGCGTACTTGATGAGATTGCGCCCGCGGGGCCGTTACATCACGTACCAGCCAGTCCAGGATATTGCACGGCACAGCGCTCGCGACCTGCACGTTTGCTGAGCACGATCGCACAGCGCATAACCGGATCCAGTGCGCGACTATCTGGACTGACGTACATGCCGGATGATCATTGTCTCTGCTGGTGAGAGCCACGTTGCGATCGATCGGCGACGCGAAACATGGTGGTACAGGGCTCCTTAGGCGCAAGAACCGGCCGACGGACGCCTGTCGTGCGCCACAAACGAGCAGCGTGGCGGCCACAGTCGGCCACTGGCCCATTCCGACCGAGCGGCCCTCGGGATTTTGCTCCCTGCCTAGACGAACCACACGCGCGCGCGTTCGGCCTGCAGGACGGGACCTATTCCTCTAATGCGTTCGGTCAGACCTGCGTAGACAAGGAGCAACCAAACAGGGAGGTGTCACATGTTCACCAACCCGGTGTTCTGGACGCTGTTCATCATTGCTTGGGTAGCACTGGCGTTCTGGCCTGCACGTGTAGCTGGCCGCAAAGGTCACAGTTTCATCGGCTACTTCCTCTTCAGCCTGCTGTTCTTCCCGGCCGCGCTGATCACGGCATACCTGGTCAAGGACCGGCTCGCTACCCCGAATACCCCCGCGACGCGCACCACCACCCCTCGCGCTGCGGCGGCCTAACCCGCTAGCTCCACCGAACTGTGTGAGTCCCCAGCTGTGGAGCTCACGGAATCGAGATGGATCGCATGGCAAACATCGATCAACTGGGACCCGTCGACTGGCTCGTAGTCGAGTTCCCCGACAAACAACCCGCCGGACGGATCGCACCACACCTGAAAGACCTAGTCGATCGCGGACTCATCCGAGTGCTGGACTTGATGGTTCTTCAAAAGGACACCGACGGCACGCTAAACGTGTTGGAGCTGTCAGACCTTGACCCCAGCGAACTGGGCGAGTTCCGCACCACCGAGGCCGAACTGGCAATGGTGCTCGGCGAGCAGGACGTGATGGATCTGGCTGAGACCATTCAGCCCGGCACCAGCGCTGCGGTGTTGGTCTGGGAAAACGTCTGGGCCGCCCCGTTCGGCTCCGCAGTACGCCAGGCCGGAGGCCAACTGGTGGCCACCGGACGCATCCCCATCCAAGCGGTATTGGCCGCAATCGAAGCCGATGCCGAGGAAGGAGCCTGACATGCCCATGGCAGCCCGACGCAGACGCAGGACAGCCGCCGCAGTAGGCGGCGCAGTCGTAGTCGCACACGGCCACAACCGCAGAGCAGACCGGCGAGACGACCGCCAAGACAACCGTGGAGACCGACGAGACGATCGTCGCGACCGCTGATTTCTAGGCGCGTAGGCAAACTGATGGTGCGCGTGAGCGACACCAGGCTCTCGCTGGCCGATGACTGACATTCTTTGGTTCAGCGGGGGCGTGAGTGTCACCGGTCGCTGTGCCTTGGGCGAGCGGCTGTTGCCCCAACGTCTTGTTGAGATCGAGTGGAGATGAATCGCGTGGCTATTACCGGTCATGTTGGCGGAAGAGTCAAGAAACTGCACAAGGCGATGCCGGTGTTGCGGTCTGCTGTCAATCCGTTGTTGACCGGTAAGGTCAAGGATTGGCACGGGGAGTACGCCTACAGCCTTGGTCTTCAGGCTTTCATCTACGGCTTCCCGTACATCTATAACGCGCAGGTGCGCCACAAGTGGGTCACTGAACGCCGTGATCCCAACTTCATTCCGTACGCCGCGGTGAACGAGTTCTGGCACGCGAGCCGGTTGATGGACGCCTCGTACCGCGACGGCGGCTGCCCGAACAACGACACGCTCTACTCGATCGCTTGGTTGGATCTGGGTCCTGAGCCCGTCGTCTTGTCGCACCCAGACATGGGCGAGCGGTACTTCACTTTCGAGTTGATCGGTATCGACTCCAACAACATCGACTACATCGGGCAACGCACCACAGGATCAAAGCCAGGAAACTTCGCGATCGTCGGCCCCGGTTGGGAGGGGACTCTCCCATCCGATGTGGATGGATCTGTCGCGCACTCACCTAGTCCTTGGGCACTGATCATCGGTCGAACCCTCGTGAACAGCGATGCCGACGTCGAAACCGTGAAGGAGCTGCAGGAGCAGTATCAACTGACGCCACTGAGTCAGTGGGGTCAGGAGAACCCCGTTCGCACTCAACGGCGCGACGTGTTTGAGCCGATCGAGCCGGAAGTGGATCCGCTCGGTCCGTTCAAGACGTTGAACGCGATGCTCGAGGAGAACCCACCACCAGAACATCACGATGTGGTGCTGCGTCAGTTCGCCCTCGTAGGGATCGGTCCAGGGCTGGATATCGAGGCACAGCCCGACGCCGTAAAACAGGGACTGATGCGAGCAGAAGCGCTCGGGATGGCGTTGCTAAAGGAGCAGTTCCTCAGTGGCGATTGGGCAAGGATCCTCAATGGATGGCGTTACCCGCCACCGGAGATCGGCCGATACGGTGACAACTTCTTGCTTCGTGCCGCGGACCAATCTCTTGCCGGAATCGCGTGCAATGACCCGGCAGAGGGCGTCTACCTCGTAGCGTTCACCGATGCGGACGGAAACACCTTCGACGGCGACGGTCGGTACACGCTGCGGTTTGAGCCTGATGCAATGCCGCCGGTCGATTCGTTCTGGTCATTAGGAATGTATGGACCAGACCTGAACCTGGTCGCAAACCCGATAAGCCGCTACTCGATCGGTGATCGCACCGCCGGTCTAGTCAAGGACTCGGACGGTGGCCTGACCATCCATATCCAGTCCGAGTCACTTCGCGACTCCGAAGCGAACTGGCTTCCGAGTCCTGCCACCGAC
>DATKIY010000276.1:0-5906 GCA_035543875.1 Actinomycetes bacterium
CTCGGGTGACGTCGATCTCGCGGCTGAGGCCATCCGGCTGGCTCGGCAGCTGGCGACGTTGGTCAGCGACCCGGAGGTCGACGGGCTGCTCGCCCTGATGTTGCTGCACCAAGCGCGCCGTCGTAGTCGTACCCGACCGGACGGGGGGATCGTGCCGCTCGCTGAGCAGAACCGGAGCCAGTGGGACACCAAGCTCATCGCGGAGGGAGTCGGCATCGTGCAAGCCGCCCTCGCGCAGGATCAGCTCGGCGAGTATCAGGCACAAGCAGCGATCGCGGCGCTGCATGCCGACGCTCCTCGTTTCGAGGAGACCGACTGGGTGCAGATCCTGGAGTGGTACGACGAGCTGCTCCGATTCGCGGACAGTCCGTTCATCCGACTCAACCGGGTCGTCGCCGTCGGTGAAGCCGACGGCCCACTCGCAGGCTTAGCGGCACTGGCCGACATTGCAGAGAACGTCCCGCGGCGCGATGCGGTCGCTGCCTATCTCCACGAGCGCAACGGCGATCTCGCGCTGGCTGCCCGCCTCTATGCATCCGCAGCTCGGAACGCCCCGAACCTGGCAGAACGCGAGTACCAGACTCGCCAGGCGGCGCGGCTCAACCAGCGCGTACGGGACCAGCGATGAAGCGGGCGGACATCTGCGTGAGATCTGAGGAGCCAGTTTAGGAGCTAGGGACGGCCAGGGGCGCGGTAGGTCCAGCCAGCTGCTCGCCAAACCACCGGGTCGAGGCACAGTCGACCATCAAGGATCCGCTTGCTGCGGACCTGACGTCCCACTTTTTCTGGGTCAAGCGCACGGAACTCAGCCCACTCGGTAAGCAGCAGAACCGCGTCAGCATCCTGCAGCGCGGCGTCGGCCGAGTCGACGTAGTCGAGGTTGGGGAAGATCTGCGCAGCGTTGGTATTGGCTGCAGGATCGTAGACGGCGACGTCGGCTCCACGAAGTTGAAGCGAGGCGGCCACGTGTAGTGCAGGAGAGTCTCGGACGTCGTCGCTCTCCGGCTTGAATGCCGCGCCGAGCACTGCGATGCGCTTGCCGCGCAACGTGCCACCTAGTTCTTCGGTTGCTAGGTCGACAAGGCGGTCGCGGCGACGCAGGTTGATGTCGTCAACCTCGCGCAGGAACGTGAGGGCTTGTTCGACGCCGAGCTCACCCGCCCGCGCCATGAATGCGCGAATGTCCTTGGGTAGACATCCGCCACCAAATCCCAGGCCAGCCTTGAGGAACTGGTTGCCGATTCTTGGGTCGTGCCCGAGTGCTTCGGACAGTTGCTCGATGTCGGCGCCAGCTGCCTCGCAGACCTCTGCCATCGCGTTGATGAATGAGATCTTCGTTGCAAGAAATGCGTTGGCCGAAACCTTGACGAGCTCAGCCGTCGCGAAGTCAGTGACAACCATTGGTGTTCCGGTTGCGAGCACAGGCGCGTAGACCTCGCGCAGTGTTTTCTCGGCGTGTTCACTCCGCACGCCGATGACAAGACGGTCCGGACTGAGCGTGTCGTCCACCGCGTGGCCCTCGCGCAGGAACTCCGGATTCCACGCCAGTTCAGCCGCCGCTCCTGCAGGGGCAAGGGCAAGCATGCGGTCAGCCATGGCCGCCGCGGTCCCGACAGGGACGGTCGATTTTCCGACCACCAGGCAGGGGCGTTTCAGGTGCGGTGAAAGGCCGTCTACGACCGCGTTGATGTAGGTGAGGTCGGCAGCGTAGGTGCTGGCCTGCTGCGGTGTCCCTACGCAGATGAAGTGGACGTCTCCGAACTCAGCGACTTCCTCGTAGGACGTCGTGAACCGGAGGCGACCAGACTCCAGCGTCCTGGTGAGCACCGACTCAAGACCGGGTTCGTAGAAAGGCAGTGAGCCACCGCGAAGGGTGTCAATCTTTGCCGTGTCAACGTCCATGCCAAGGACCTCAAAGCCCAGCTCGGCCATGCACGCGGCGTGCGTGGCGCCCAGATAGCCGGTGCCAAGCACCGTCAGTCGAAGGGCCACGGGGCGGACTCCTGATTCCTTGCGATGGTCAAAGACGTCAAAGCGGTCGTCGTGCAGGCTAGCCCAGGTGCTCACGAAGCCACTGGCTGATCTCGCCCCGTTACGCTGCATGGCTGAATGCTGCTTGGCTGAAAATCAAGTGTCGACTATGGAAAGGACACCAGTGCCCTCGCTCACACCAGTCCCACCGGCTGCGGCTCGCACCACCTTGAGCCAGATCATGACCTCACTTGACGTCAACTTGCTGGGAACGGTCCATGGTGGCGTGGTCATGCGTCTGGTCGACTCAGTAGCGGGAGCGGCGGCTGGCAGACACAGCGGCGGACCGGCTGTCACCGTTTCCATGGACGAGATGGTGTTTCTCGATCCGGTCCGCGTCGGGGACTTGGTCCACGCGCATGCGCAGGTGAACTGGGCCGGTCGCACGTCAATGGAGGTAGGCGTCCGGGTCACTGCGGAACGATGGAACGAAACTGCGCCAGCGATGCACGTAGCTTCTGCCTATTTGGTGTTTGTTGCAGTCGATGACGACGGTCGGCCGCGACCTGTTCCGCCTGTTCTCGCAGAAAACGCCGACGATCGTCGACGTTTTGCAGAGGCTGAGATTCGACGCCAACACCGACTGTCGCGACGCAACGAGATCGACCGGCTAAGGGACTCGTCAGGCTCAGCACCCTGACAGGCCGAGTGCACACTCAGTTGTCCCAAGGACCGCTCGAGTGCACGCTCACGCGTCGGGTTCGGATTGCAAGAGTTGCATCCTTGAACCTGATGACTGTGCAAGCCTGTCGGAACCGGTCTAATCGGAGGAGACGCCGTGACTAGTCCTATCGAACCGACGGCTGAGCTAGCTGCTCGCGATAAGCACTCATGGGTTGTCTACCTCGGGGTGGGCGTGGGAGTGGTTGGTGCGACGTGGGTGGCTTCAGGAACCCAGGCGTGGTGGGGAAGTCAGCAGTCGCCAGCCCAGCCGGACGTATACGTCGGCCAGGCCCCGTCGCTTTTCTTTCTGGGTGTGGTCGTTGGGTTCTTCGGATGGTGGCTGACAGCTCAAGGGGACTTCGTCAGTAGGAGCCTGACTTCAGCAGTCCGACTGATCGGTTCGATTGGGTGGATTCTGCTGGGACTCGCGCTGCTTCAACCGATCGCGTTGGTGAAGGTCTTCCAGATGGACATCCTTACCAATGAACAAGCACGCAGGTACCTGTTGAAGTACAACGGTTCGCTAGCGTTGTTCGGCCTGATGCTCGGATTAGCCGCCCTGGCAGCGAGCACGCGGCTTGATCGCTGACCTGGACGTCAGTATGGGCTGCACTGGATTGGTCGCGTGCGACTCATGTCAGGATCTGGCGGTACGGTCGAGTCGTGGCTGAATTTGCGCGTGAAGATCTCCGTGACTCCCGGTTCGAACGGGTCGATCTCAGCGGCTCGCAGTTTCAAACTGTTGACCTGACCGATACACGATTTCGCGGCGTTGAGTTCAACCGTGTTGTCATGCGAGGCGTCGGGTTGTACGACGTCGACATCCACGGCGAGATCATGAACCTGACAGTTAATGGGGTAGATGTCGCGCCGCTGGTCGACGCCGAACTCAACCGCCGTTATCCCGAGCGGCCGAAGATGCGCCCCACCGATCCGGCAGGCTTTCGCGAGGCGTGGGTCGTCGTCGAGCGGTTGTGGGGCGAGACCGTCGATCGCGCTCGCACACTCGACCCGGAACTGCTGCACGAGTCGGTCGACGGTGAGTGGTCGTTCACCGAGACGCTACGGCACCTTGCCTTCGCCACCGACTCCTGGATCAGACGAGCCATCCTCGGCGATCCGTCGCCTTGGGATCCGCTGGACCTGCCGTGGGACGAGATGCCTGACACGCCAGGGGTACCGCGAGACCGCGACGCCCGGCCATCCCTCGACGTCGTACTTGAGCTGCGCCGCGACCGAATGTCCACCATGCGCGAGGTCCTTGACGGTTTGACCGAAGAGTCACTGAACAGCGACACCGAACCGATTGAGGGTCCTGGGTGGCCAGAGTCTCGCAGCTACCCCGTGCGCGAATGCCTACTGTGCATCCTCAACGAAGAGTGGGAGCACCGGCTGTACGCCGAGCGCGATCTGGACGCTTTGGAAGCACGTCACTAGCTAATCGAAACTCCATGCGGGTTTGATTAGCCGCTTTCATAGGCGCCGGGTCGGTCTGTTGTGGCACCGTGGTTCGATGCGCAGACGGGGATGGTTGATCGGCGGGGTGAGTGCGGCCACGGTGGCCTGCGTGGGGCTATTGGCTGGTCCCTCGATAGCCGAAAGGCTGATGCACCCGCCAGACGTGGACGGGTTCCAGGCTTACGTCAACCAGTACGCAGGTGTCGGTTCATGGTCTTCGAGCAACGATCCTGGCGGTCCCGAGCGTGATACGGCATGGGTGAAGACGCACCCTGACGAAGTCCTAGCAGAGGGAAATGCAGCTTGCGCTTGGCTCGGCGAGCAGCCGGACGCACCCGACGTGGATCCGTCGGGCAACACTGCATTCGACACCGTGCTCGGCAAGTATCTAGATGACGTGCAGGACTTTGCACCACAGGAACTCTCGAGTCATGCGCGGGCTACTGTCGTGGTTGGGGCTTGGGCATATCTCTGCCACAGCGACCGGGCGTCGGCAACCTCACCCCGGAGCCGTGAGTCGGACTAGTCGGTGCCGCGGAGTTGCGCGACGGGGGCAGATCTGGACGGTCAGGCGACGGCGCTGTTTCGACATTGCATCAGGTCGTTCGACAGGATGTGTAGATGGTCGAACCAAACCAGGACACTCACTGGGCGCAGTGGCACCGCGACTACGACGACCCCCGATCCGCGCTAGCGGCCAGACTCGAGATCGTTGTGGCCCGAACGCGGCAAGCGATAGACGATGCTCCTGGTGCTCGCGTTCGGCTTATTAGCCTGTGCGCCGGGCAGGGCCGCGACGTTGTTGCGGCACTCGTCGGCAACTCGCGTCGACAGGCTGTCTCAGGGCGACTCGTCGAGGCGGACGCCTATAACTGCGAGGTCGCTAGGGCGTCCCTGGTTGATGCCGGATTGTCGGCGATTGAGGTGGTTCAGGGCGACGCCGCTCTACTGGATGCGTACCAGGATGTCGTCCCCGCCGATGTGCTGTTGCTATGTGGCATTTTCGGAAACATCTCCGACGAAGATGTGCATTACACGATCCAGAACACGTCGCGGCTATGTGCTCCCGGTGCCTGCGTCATTTGGACCAGACATCGAGCAGCCGCAGACCTGACTCCGCAAATCCGCGACTGGTTTGCGCAGGCTGGATATGGAGAAGTTGCTTTCGACGCCCCTGCCGACCATTGGATCGGGGTGGGTACGCATCGTCTGCAGACCGACCCGTTGCCCTTCGACTCCGGCGTGCGGCTCTTTTCGTTCCGCGAGTAGCTCGCGATTACCTGAGCCGACGTGGCGCGCGGCCCTACCTCGTGCCGACGATGCAGCGGGCCACTCCAGGAACCCTTACCTGGCCGTCTTTTTCGTAGGTGTTGACCTTGGCGATGACGGCTTTCGCGATCCGTTGCCGCGCCATTTCGTCGACCTGCTGAAGCGCGGCGGCCGCGAGCGAGACGTGCTCGCTGATCATCTCCCAATATTCCGCGGGGGATTGCGTCACGAGTTCGACGTCGACGTCCCACTCGGCAAGGTCGCGCAGCCCCGAAGCCTCGTATAAGGCGCTGACATATCCCGGCGCAGCGCACCGGAACATATTCGGCCCGTTCGGGTCGGGTGGCACGAGTACCGCCTCCGTCGCGATGGCCTGCATAGCGATCGTCGTCCACGGATTTTCCTCGGGCTTGACCCACACCGACGAGCAGAGACGTCCGCCCGGCCCGAGCACACGCGCGAACTCGGCCGTCGCCTTGGCCACG
>DATKIY010000277.1:0-4750 GCA_035543875.1 Actinomycetes bacterium
TGGACTGGTGGGTCCTCGACTGGAACCCCGCCGTTGAGTTCTACAAGTCCATCGGAGCGATCGGCATGGACGAGTGGACCGTGTTCCGGCTCACCGGCGAACCACTGGAGCGGCTCGCGCGCGGCGCCATAAACGACACCGGCGACCCAGAAGCCGTCTAGCCGCCAGTGGCGGATTCGCGTCAAAAATTCGCAGTTATTTGCGTAGGAACTGACACCAACCCGCCACTTGCTGCTACCAGAACAGGACCGCTCAAGGAGAATGCTGCATGGCAGACGAGTTAGAGGCGCGACCCCATCGGTCGACATCGATCGCGTGGGTTGTGGTCGGACTGATCGCACTGGTCAGCATCGTTGTAGGGGCCGGTTGGTGGATTCTCCAACCCGACGGCCAGGTCGACGGCGATGCGGCGACGCCCGAAGCGTTTCTTGCGTCTCTGCCCTCAGACTGGAACTGCCAGACCTACATGGACCCCGTCGAGGGCATTGCCAACGCAAAATGCCCCGGTGTCGGTGCCTACCACTGGTTTGTCACGAAGGAGTCCGCAGACTCAGACACGACCGTCAAACGAGAAGGACACGTTGCGGGCTGCGTCGTGCTTTCAGGAAGGACTGTTGCGACCACGCTCTTGGGGATCGGCGCAACCGGCGAAGTGACCTACGGCAACGCCGACAAACTCATCAGCTCGTTCAAAGGCAGCACCGAGACGCTCGGCACAGACTGCTAAACCCGCCAGTGGCGGATCTGGGACAGTTTGATGGCCGTTTTGGCGCCGAGAAGTGTCCCAGATCTACCACTCGCGTCATTTAGGTGCAGGTCACTGCTCTGCGGCTGGCGTAATGAGTGCGTTGCGGACATCACGTGCGAAAGCCAGACGCAGGACCACTACGGCCAACGTGAAGACTGCTCCCCAGGCAACCTTGGCCACGACGCTGGCGGAGCCGAAGAACGTCAGCGCCAACAGGCCGAACATGAGCTGGGTGAAGACCACTGGGGTGAAGGCCCATCTACGCACCCGTAGGAGCCCTCGCGCACTCCACAACAGGCCGAGCCCCCAAAGTCCCAGGCCGACGACCACAAACCACACAGCGCCCCACTGGTCGCTGCCAGCTACGGCCGCGATGACCAGGTCAGCCATCGCGTAACCGATCATGACCAGCCCCTCGGCGGCCGTCAGGAGTGCCAGCAGGCGTAGCGCGCCGGGCGGGTTAGGCAGCGCTTCGGGTTCTGGTTCTGGGGTCACGGCCGGGAGCGTAGTCACCCGCGTAGCCTGTGGCTCATGCTGCGTGCCCGGCTCATCGTGAACCCGCAAGCCACCGGCACCAGCGACCGCACCCGCGAGGTGCTGATTTCCGCGATTTCCAGTGAGCTCGTTTTGGATGTGACCGAAACGAAGGCACGCGGGCACGCAACAGAGCTAGCCGCCGATGCACGCAACGTTGGCTACGACGTTGTGATAGCGGTTGGTGGCGACGGCACCGTCAACGAGGTAGTCAATGGGCTCCTCACCGACGGGGTCGAAGGCGCACCGGCTCTCGCGGTCGTCCCGGGCGGTAGTACCAACGTGTTTGCCCGCGCCGTCGGCATTCCTGAAGGTCAGATCGAGGCCACTGGGCACCTGCTGGAGGCATTGCAGACTGGACGCCGACGACGTATCGGACTTGGCCGCGCCGACGGCCGTTGGTTCACGTTCACGGCCGGGCTCGGACTCGACGCGGAGGTCGTAGCCAGGGTTGAGCACAAGCGCGAGCAGGGCAAGCGTTCGTCGAACTCGCTCTACCTCCGGTCGGCCGTGGCTCAGTACTTTCGAGGAACCGATCGGCGACACACACCGCTGACCTTGGCTCGCGACGGAGAGCCGCCCGAACCATCGTTGAGCCTGGTCCTCGTCGGGAACACCTCCCCCTGGACCTTCCTGGGCCGGCTTCGTGTCGACCCCTTCCCCGGCGCCGACTTTGATCACGGGCTCGACGTACTGGCACTGCATCGCCTGCGGTTGGTTCGAACCCTGACGACCGCCAGGCAGCTGCTGACGCCCAACGGTCGAGTGCCCAAGGGTAGCGACGTCACCACCTATAATGATCTTGCCGGATTCTCTGTTTCCAGCTTGGAGCCAGTGGCGTTCCAGGTTGATGGCGACTACCTCGGGACCACCACCCAGGTGGACTTCCAGTCCCACCCCCGAGCGCTGGCGGTGGTCGTCTAGACCCTTCTCAGCCGGGCGCGACGAAGCGACCCTGACCTGCCCAAACGTGGCACTGGACCTGGCGGACTGTGACGAATCCGACAAGTCTCCGGACCCATCGGGGGGTCAGATCGTCTTGTGGACTACGCCCGGTTCTGTAAGGGTGGAAGCACGCGTCCGCCCCGGCGACCGGCCGGGTGACGCGAGCAAGCCTGCCGCAGGTCACGATCGCTCGTGCGGGCGCCTTGCTCAGAGTAACGAGGAGAGTGCATCCGCATGGACTGGCGCCACCGTGCCGCCTGCCGTGACGAAGACCCAGAGCTGTTCTTCCCGATTGGCAACACCGGACCAGCGTTGTTGCAGATCGAAGAGGCTCGGGCCGTTTGTCGACGGTGTGAGGTTATGGACGCGTGCCTCCAGTGGGCGCTTGAGAGCGGACAGGATGCCGGAGTATGGGGCGGAATGTCCGAAGACGAACGCCGGGCGCTCAAGCGGCGCAACCGCGTTCGCACCACTGCCTGAGCTTTGTCAGCTACCACGCTGCTGATTCGGACAGCCCTGCCCGCTGAGTACGCAGCAGTCGGCTCACTGACCGCGGACGCCTACGCACCAGTCCTCGCAGACGGTCAGGACGATCCCTACCGCCAGGTGCTCCTCGATGCGCGGTCACGCGGGGAACAGGCCGAGCTGCTTGTCGCCGTCGACGCCAACCAACGGCTAGCAGGGACCGTGACCCTTGGGCGACCGGGGACTGCCTATGCACAGATCGCGCGCGAGGATGAACTCGAAGTGCGCATGCTTGCAGTTGCTGTTGGTCGCGAGCGGCAAGGTGTCGGGCGACAGTTGATGAGCGAAGCGAACAACATCGCGAAGCGGGAAGGCTTCCGGTCGCTGGTGCTGTCGGTCATCGGCAGTAACACCACGGCGCTTACGTTCTACGAACGGCTTGGCTACCAACGCGAGCCCGGCCGAGACTGGCTGCCGCGCGCCGACATGGAGCTAATGCTGCAGGTCCTCACGTATCAAGTGACGTGAGTTCAGGCCACTAACCGCTACGCCGACTGACGAAACGCTCGTCGATACAGCTGCGGAGTCGTCCCCCGCCGACGCACGAAGTGATGGCGCAGAAGCGACGACGAACTGAACCCCGAAAGCGTAGCCACTCGCTCGATCGGTTCGTCGGTCTGCTCCAGCAACCGCTCGGCACTCAGTAGGCGTTGCTGCGTCAGCCACAGGTGCGGAGTGGTCCCTGTCTCGCTCCGGAAACGGCGCGCAAAGGTTCGTGAGGACAAATGCGTTCTGGTGGCCAACTCGTCGACTGTGTGGTCTTCATCGAGATTCTCAAGCAACCAGCCCAACAGCGGCTGCAGGGTTTCGCATTCGGTCTCAGGAACTGGCACGTCGATGTACTGCGCCTGTCCGCCTTCGCGGTGCGGTGGCACAACCATCCGCCGAGCAATTCCGTTGGCCACGGACGCTCCCAGCTCCTTACGAACCAGGTGCAGACAACTGTCGATGCTGGCCGCAGTTCCAGCACTCGTAAAAATCGGATCATCATCGACGTAGAGGACGTCGCACTGGACGCGCGCAAGCGGGTACTCGCTGGCGAGATCGTCTGCGGCCATCCAGTGCGTGGTGCATTGGCGACCGTCAAGTAGACCGGCCGCTGCCAACGTGAACGCGCCGGTGCAAGCGCTCATCACGCGCCCACCTCGTTCAACCGTTGACCGCAGCAGGTCGACGACCGCCGGGCTCAGGTCGCTATCGCCCTCGGACGCCGGCACGCACACCAGATCAGCCTTGTAGCCACGGTCCAAGCCGTGGTCAGGGCTGATGGAAAAGCCAGCAGACGAGCGGACCGGTTCGGCGTTCGGAGACACCACGGCGAAGTCGAAGCGGGGTATCCCGTGGTCGCTCCGGTCGACGCCGAAGACCTCGCAGAACACCCCCAGCTCAAACGCGCCAACCCCTGGAAGCGCAAGCGCGACGACGTTGTGCAGCACGAGGTCAGTATGGCACAGAAATGGCAGAAAATTGATGGACCATGTCAATTCTGCCACTGGTGGCAGGTTCTTGCGTCAAGCATAGTTTCTGCCATGACACGAATAGCGCCGTTAGACACGGCTCCACATTTGATCACCGAGCGTCGAGCTGGCTGGCAGCCCGCGCGACGAATCGCTCGCGGTCGACGAGGACCCTGGTAAGGGTGCAGCGACCGACCAGCCGGTCGCTGTCATCGGTCACTGCCACCTCGAACTGCAACAGTCGGCCGTCCACCGCAGCGAGCCGCGCAGCGGCTCGAACTGTCTCCCCCACCGTCGATGCCCGGAGGTGCTCAAGCTGAACCCGAGTGCCAACCGTGGTCGTCGCCGCGGCGAGGTCTGCGTCGCCGAGCGCTCCGATACATGCCGCCTCGCAGAGCGCCAGCAGCCGCGGCGTCGCGAGTACCTCAACATCTCCACTGCCCACTGAAAGTGCGGTGTCCTCGGCCCCAACGATGTGAACGAGTGCTGCCTGTAGCCCAACTTCTAAGCCCATGTGGGGAGAGTATTGCGTCCTGACCTT
>DATKIY010000278.1:0-2826 GCA_035543875.1 Actinomycetes bacterium
CGTTTGGGCCGACCTTCAACTCCTCGAGTACAGCAAGGTCCGAGATCAGCAAGTCGCCAATCGCAAACGCCTCGCTGACCGCTACGCCGAACTCCTGGATGACGAGGGAGCACAAGACAAGGCGAGCAAGGAGCTGCAATCCAAGGTTCCGGTACCGCGCATGAGTGATCTATTTCGATCCATCGCCGGTGTGCTCACTTCTTGACTACTCATGCCACGCGGAGGACTCTGACCAGCATCCGCCAACACTGGGTCAAGTGAGCGGCGCGAAACCTCGACGGCAGCTAGCCCAGGAATCGAGTTGTCATGCGGGCACGGATCAGTCTTTCAATCGTCTTCATCCTGGCAGCTCTACCGTTGCTGGCGGGACCAGCAAGCGCAAAACGTGTCGTGGGAACACCTGGCGATGACGTTCTGCTTGGCACCGAGAGTCAGGATCTTATGCGTGGCCTGAATGGTGACGACCACGTGTCTGGCGGTCGCAGGGGGGACAACATTTTCGGCGGTAAGGGCAATGACGTGCTGCGCGCGCAAGGAGGAGCCGACCGCCTGAGAGGAGGCACCGGGGCTGACGACATTCTTGGACAGCGAAGCTCAGACGTGCTTTGGAGTGGGCCGGGCCGCGACACCGTCGCTGGAGGCCCTGACACTGACGTCGTAATTGGCGGTCCGGGCAGCGACGTTCTCTGGGGCGGTCCGCAGTCGGACAGGATCACCGAAGGCTTTGGGGATGGAAAACTCGCCGGAGGTAAGGCGCTTGACTACCTACGTGGCCAGCAGGGCGTCGATCGTCTACGGGGCGGTCCTGGGCGCGACCGACTGCGACCTGGTGGTGGGCGGGACACGGTCTCTGGAGGTGTCGGCGCTGACATTGTTTGGCTCGATCGCGACGAACGCGTTGACGTCATCCGCTGTGGCCACGGCGTGGACCTGGTCCTCTACTTGCGCCACCCCATCGACCACAAAGACCACTACCACCACTGCGAACGGATTCAGCTTGAAGGCTGAAGGCGTGGTGGAAGCGGCGGCGGATTCGCGACTTGGTTGCCTTGGGCTAGTGCCCTGAGCCATGAACTACGAAGCGTCGACCACGTTGCACGTTGGGTCTCCATCGAACGCCCTACTGATAACTCCTATCGCCTGACCATCGCCAAGAGCGCGCGACGAGGCCCCTCACCTAGGCGGGTTAAGGGCCTAGGCGAGTGCGTCGCAGAGGTCGTCGAAGTTTTGGTGGTTGGCGTCAGTGGATGATTCGAAGGTCACTTCGCCGGTGCGGAGATTAGTGATGGTGCGGCCGACGTCGTGGATGAAGATGCCCAGCTCGGCTATGCGTATGTTGACGACGAGGCCACGTGTGGTGATGGTGTGATTGGCGAAGGTGTCTTGCCAGTAGCCGGGATCAGTGGTGAGGAACTCTCCTGTTGCGGGGTTAGTGATAACACCCTGCCAGCGAATGTGGACCGTGGCTCGGCTGCGTTTCCCGTCGGAGGTGAAGAACCGCTGAATGTGAACCGAAACCTGCACATCGTCGTGCAGCTTGAACCCGTCACACCGAATAGTCAGTGTGAAATTGTCGACGCGTGTGGTTTGGCGCGGGGGCGCCGCCTGTGCCGGGACGCTTGAAGCTAGCAATACTGCGACAGCCACAACAATAAGAATCCACGCACGTTTCATCGTCGGCTCCCTACTTTGGATACGCCGCAATTTAGAACTGAAGACAGAAACGCAGCAATGACTCGGATTACTTAGTTATGTCTCCGTGTTCGGCCGGTGCGTCGAGCTGACCGATCCCGAGCGCAACACTCCTCGGAAGTTGTGTCGGCAAGTCTTCGCGCAGCGTGACAGTTGTTGACACACAGCCACGAGTCGGCTTGATGTCGAACGCATGAATTAGAACCTTCAAGGAAGCGTTAGTGCCAAGACAGCTGGACGCGTGTTCCGTGCCACTTGCCGATGGGGATACGCCGGTACCGGTTCGTGGTGCACTCTTCTTCGATGGCAACGAACTACCCTGGTTCGGTGACACCATCGGTGACGTGCCGTTGGTCGGCTGCAGAGGCTTGACTAAGCTGCTCAAACGCTCCGGCCCGCTGACCGCCGCCAACAGCGCATCCGTCGCCCAGTTTCTGGCCAACCGTTTCCCATCGGGAACGTAACGCACTAAATGAGAGGTGACGAGCTAACGTGGGGGAGGTGAGCGCTCAACAGGGAGTGTGGCTGCTGTTGCGGGGTGGGCCGGAGCATGACCGCAAAGTCAACATCTCGAAACCACCAACCAAACAGGGACTCGGCTACCAGCAGACCGGTGGACGGTGGGCGTTCTACTTCCCAACTGACCCTGCTGAGTACGTAGAGATCCCGCAGGGTAAAGCAGCGGTTTGGCAGTACGACGATCGTCACGGCGACCGGTAACTGGACCCCCGGCCGTACAAAATGACTCGGTGACCTATCCAAGCTGGAGTTTCTCCCACGCAATGAGTGCGACCCAGGAATGGGCTGTCGCCTTCACCCAAGTGGTTGCCGGTTCGGACGACAAACTGTCCAAATTCCACCGCCACCGACAAAGTCTTTCGCTCTCCGGTCCGTCGCGCTCGCGCCGCTAGCGTGCTAGCCACCTGGGCAGGTATTCGTGCCGCCGCTGTGCTCCACGCATGCTGGGCGCGGCCTGGTCGAGTCCCAATCTGGAGCTGCAGGTTGGTCGACTGAGAATGCCGTTAGCGCAAATAGGCTAAACGTCGCGCCCAACATCGTGGCGGCGATACACACCGTCGTCATAACGCGAAAGTCGGACAGCTTGGAAAAGGCAAGACCGATGAGCGGTATGAC
>DATKIY010000279.1:0-5080 GCA_035543875.1 Actinomycetes bacterium
ATCCGAGTTCGCGATCTACGGCTCGACCTGCACGTTCGACGGAAACTGGCGCGCCACGTCAACCGGGCTGTTCACCGCCTACGCCTATGGCGGATCGGGCGATTGTCCGGACGAGTGGCCACGGCTGGTTGTCGACGTGTCGAAGGTTCAGCGGTTCGCTACTGGCCTCGAGCCGCCGCAGCTGTTGGACGTGAAGGGCGACGTCGTCATTCCACTGAATCTGCCCGGTGACGTCGCTAGCTGGCCCCAGTCAGCTCAAGATGCCCAGGGTGATGAGAACTCACTCCTAAGACAGGCAACCGGGAAGCCGTCGGGCGAGGGGCGTGACTGGCTGCAATCTGGCTTCAAGCCACTTCCCTCGTCGATGAGTCCGGGTGTGGACAATCTGGTCGGTGGCCGCTGGTATCCGCAGCAGACCCTGAACGCAGGCCAGCATTGGTCCGACCATCCTTACGTAGAGTTCGCTGCAGACGGCGGCTGGTCGGGTCCGATGGCTGCAACGGCGTTGGCGGCGGGTGGGCTGGGGACCCCGAAACCGGCGAGCTCCTTGCGACGACTGGCGTTAGCACTTTGATGGGTTGTGACAACGTCAACGTCGCAGCGATCGGCGGTGCGCGATCAGTGGGGCTCGATGACGACGTGTTGGTGTTCATTGATGAGCAGGGTCATGAGCTCATGCGTTTTGAGCGCGCGACCAGCTAGACGCTCCGCAAAACCGCCGTCACCTTGCCGAGAACAACGGCGTCGTCGCCAAGGATGGGGTCGTAGTCGTCATTGTGTGGGAGCAGCCACACGTGACCATCGCGCTTCTTGAACGTCTTGACGGTGGCCTCGTTGTCGAGCATTGCCGCAACGATGTCGCCGTTGTCTGCCACTTGCTGCTGGCGAACGACGACCCAGTCACCGTCGCAGATCGCTGCGTCGACCATCGAGTCGCCAACGACCTTGAGCATGAACAGCTGGCCATCGCCGACGATCTGCTTGGGCAGCGGGAAGACGTCTTCAACGGCTTGCTCGGCAAGAATCGGCCCGCCGGCCGCAATGCGTCCAACGAGCGGGACGTTGACCGCGGGTAGGACTTGGTTGCCACTGTCGGTGACATCGACATGGCTGGTTGTCGAGTCCGGGAGTCGGACTTCGATGGCGCGGGGACGGTTCGGGTCGCGGCGGATGAACCCCTTGCGCTCCAGCGACGCGAGCTGGTGCTTGACGCTGCTGGGACTGGCGAGGCCGACTGCCTCGCCGATCTCGCGCATGCTCGGCGGATAGCCCCGCGACTCGACCGACTGCGCGATGTACTCCAACACCAGACGCTGCCGGTTGGTCAAACCATCGGCGGCGGGGGGACCATCTGGCATCTCGCGCACCTTGCTCATGATCGAACTCCTCGCTGGCTGACCTAGGTGGACCTTGGACTGTCCGAGCCCTGCTGGACTGTCAGACCCATCCGGCACGGTTGTTGTAGCACCGACCTTAGCGTGAATCGAACGGATGTTTCAAACAACTGTTCGAGTCGTGTCGTGACTTTTTGGCTGAGTTGGTGTAGACATCGTACAGACGTTCGATCGAACAGCCGTTCGACCACCTTCCCCGGAGGTCCTCATGTCCCACACACTCACCGCCCCGCAGGCTCTTCAGGCACGTCAGGCACTGCGGCCAGCTGGTCGCGCGCTTCGTAGCTCGCAGGTGCGCCGTTCGCCGGGTGGGACTGGGAGTGCGTCGGTGACTCGACTGACGTTTCGCGGGCGTCTGGTGCTGGTGGCCCTATTGGTCATGGTCGGTTTCGGCGTCTTCTCGGTCGGGCAGATCGCTAGCCATGCGCTAGCCGTCGATTCCTCGAGTCCGGCTAGCTCGGTGCCCACTGATTCATGGGTGGTTCAGCCCGGCGAAACACTGTGGCAGATCGCGGAGTCTGTGGCTCCTGGGGTCGACCCACGGGACACGGTGGCTCGGATCGTCGAGCTCAATGATCTTCCGAATTCCAGCGTCGCCGCAGGTCAAAGCCTGCTCGTGCCGGCGTAAGTCGGGTTCTGCACCAACCATGAACGGTTGGTTCTCCGCCCGGCGGCCAGCCTGGCGACACGCCCAAAAGATTGGTTTCGGCCAACGCTTGCCAGCGAGACTCCTGCGGCGTACGGTTCCCCCTACATCTAGTAGTTACAACCGTGTTTTTCGTCCACAGATTGTGGTTTGTTACACCCAGCTTGTCCCCAAATTTCGCGCCTTCGTCCCCAAATCTTCCGCAGTTTTCCCCAGTTGATCACCAGCTGACCCGAGGAGTCGTCGTGCATTGTCCGTTCTGTCGGGGCACCGACACCCGGGTCGTTGACTCGCGGACGGCGGACGACGGCACGGCCATCCGGCGACGGAGGCAGTGCGCGGAGTGCGGGCGGCGGTTCACGACCGCTGAGAACGCCACGCTGGTGGTGGTCAAGCGAAGCGGTGCCACGGAACCGTTCAGCCGCCAGAAGGTGCTCGTGGGCGTCCGCAAGGCGTGCCAAGGCCGGCCCGTCACTGAAGACGATCTTGCTCTGCTGGCTCAACGCGTGGAGGAGTCAGTACGCGCCACCGGGGCTGCCGAAATCGACAGCCACGAGGTAGGCATGGCGATCTTGGGGCCGCTGCGGGAGCTGGACGAGGTGGCCTACCTGCGGTTCGCGTCGGTTTACCGGTCGTTTGAGTCGCTTGAGGACTTCGAGGCAGAAATCACGCTGCTACGCGCCGAGCGTGAGCCCGTCGGAGAGGAACCAACGCCCACCCCTAAACGTTGAACAAAGCAGGACCAAGCAGTACAGCCCGGATTTACAGCCCGGATTTACAGCCCAGATATACAGCCCATGGAGGGGCAACACCTATGACAGAAATGGTGAGCGGTTCCCAGCAGGATGCGGGAACCATCGGTGAAGGCACGCGCGAGGACCGGCCGGAGGTGATTCGCCGCGGCATGAGTATCAATCGCATCTTCACCACACCTGGTGTGCACCCCTATGACGAGGTCACATGGGAGCGTCGCGACGTCGTCCAGAACAACTGGAAGACGGGCGAGGTCGTGTTTGAGCAACACGACGTGGAGTTCCCCGATTTCTGGTCGGTTATCTCATCGACCATTGTCACTACGAAGTACTTCCGCGGTGCCGTGGGCTCTGACACCCGCGAGTGGTCACTGCGCCAGCTCATCGACCGCGTGGTCAAGACCTACCGGGCTGGTGGCGAGCAGCACGGTTACTTCGCCACGCCTGACGACGCTGAGGTCTTCGAGCACGAGCTCACCTATGCCTTGCTGCACCAGGTGTTCTCGTTCAACTCCCCGGTCTGGTTCAACGTCGGGACTCCTGCCCCGCAGCAGGTCAGCGCCTGCTTCATTTTGGCCGTCGACGACTCCATGACTTCCATCCTCAACTGGTACCGCGAAGAAGGGATGATCTTCAAAGGCGGATCCGGTGCTGGGCTCAACCTCTCCCGCATCCGGTCCAGCAAGGAGCTGCTGTCATCGGGTGGAACAGCTAGCGGTCCGGTCTCCTTCATGCGCGGCGCAGACGCCAGCGCAGGAACCATCAAGTCGGGCGGAGCCACTCGCCGTGCGGCCAAGATGGTGGTGCTCGACATCGACCACCCAGACATCGAGGAGTTCATTGAGACCAAGGCCCGCGAGGAGGACAAGATTCGTGCCCTCCGCGATGCCGGCTTCGACATGGACCTCGGGGGCAAGGACATCCATTCGGTTCAGTACCAAAATGCCAACAACTCGGTGCGAGTGAGTGATGAGTTCATGCGCGCCGTTGAGGAGCGGGGCGAGTTCGGCCTCCGCGCCAGGGCTGACGGTTCGGTTCTGGAGACCGTTGACGCCAAAGGGCTGTTCGACAAGGTCGCGATGGCGGCATGGCGTTGCGCCGACCCAGGAATCCAGTACGACGACACGATCAACGACTGGCACACCTGTCCGGAGTCGGGTCGGATCACTGCGTCCAACCCGTGCAGCGAGTACATGCATCTCGACAACTCGTCGTGCAACCTCGCGTCGCTGAACCTCATGAAGTTCCTGCGGGATGACGACACCTTCGACGCTGAGACCTTCAGCAAGGTCGTCGAGCTCGTTATCACTGCGATGGACATCTCCATCTGTTTCGCCGACTTCCCCACGCAGGCAATCGGCGACACCACCCGTAAGTTCCGTCAGCTCGGTATCGGCTACGCCAACCTCGGCGCGCTGTTGATGGCATCCGGACTCGCCTACGACAGTGATGCTGGTCGGGCCCTGGCTGCTTCGATCACCTCGCTGATGACAGGTACGGCGTACAAACGGTCTGCTGAGCTGGCGGCGGTGGTCGGAACCTATGAGGGCTACGCGCGCAACGCTGAACCCCACAAGCGGGTCATGCGTAAGCACGCGGCCGCCAACGATGTCGTCCGCACCTACACCGGCCTCGACAAAGACGTCCACTCACTGGCTACCAAAGTGTGGGCCGACGTCGTGGCGCTGGGGGAGCGGAACGGCTACCGCAACTCGCAGGCGTCGGTGCTGGCGCCGACCGGAACCATCGGTCTGATGATGGATTGCGACACCACGGGAATTGAGCCAGACCTTGCTTTGGTGAAGTTCAAGAAGATGGTCGGCGGCGGGTCGCTGCAGATCGTCAACAACACCGTGCCGCGGGCGTTGCGCAAGCTTGGCTACACCGACGAGACCATCGAAGCGATTGTCGAGCACATCGCACAGCACGGCAACGTCGTGGATGCGCCAGGCCTGAAGCCAGAACATGAGTCGGTGTTCGACTGCGCCATGGGCGCACGGACGATCGGTCCGATGGGACATGTTCGCATGATGGCTGCTGCCCAGCCGTTCTTGTCCGGTGCGATCTCCAAGACGGTCAACATGCCGGAGACAGCGACGGTGGAGGAGATCGAAGAGGTCTACTTCCAGGGCTGGAAGCTTGGCCTGAAGGCGCTCGCGATCTACCGCGACAACTGCAAGGTCGGGCAGCCGCTATCGGCGTCGAACAAGAACCACGGCGAGAAGTCCGCCGATGCGTCTGCTGTTGCGGTTGCTGCGCCGGCAGCTCCGGTGGTCACCGGTCCGGTG
>DATKIY010000280.1:0-5821 GCA_035543875.1 Actinomycetes bacterium
GTCGCGCACTCGCCGTTGCTGCGAATCGCGTCTGACAACTGGCCGAGCTGGGCATTGAAGGAAAGGTCATCGTTGTACGCAACAAGGGAGTCCCAGCCCTCGACCCGGTGGTCGACAACTGGCGGAATCGGATCACAGAACTCGTTGAGATCAGGGACGTTCTCGGTTTCATCGATGTCTGGGACACGCTGGGCAGCGGCTCTGCGACCGGCTCCTAACGTGAGCCACCCATCGATCGGGCAAGTCACTCGGTAGACCGACCGCACCGAAAGTTGAGCGACGGCGGTGTCGGCGACGAAGGCACTGATGTTCGGGGTGCTAGCGGCCGACACATCGGTCCAACGCAATCCGGGCACTCCGATGAAGACGACTGGTGGTTCGGCAGTCGTGTCAAGCTTGCCGCCGGGCGTTCCCCACGCCGAGCCAGCGATGAGCAGCACCAGCGGCGCAATCAGCAGAGCCACAACCAAGGGTGCTCGATAGCGTGACGCCCCGGACTGCTCACGCCGACGGGTCTGCACGACGAGAGAGTCTAGGTGCCTCGATGACTCCGGGAGTTCCAGCGTCTCCTGTGCTGTGGAAGTATCCGGCGTGTGAGTCCGTCGAGCCCGCAACCCGCAGGGGATCCAACCCTCACCAAGGACGGCGCGACCGCCATTATCCCGGCATTTAACGAGGAGCAAAGAATCGCGGCAACCGTTCGAGCGGTCGTCTCGATGGACCGTATCGATTTGGTGGTGGTCGTCGACGACGGGTCGTCCGACAACACCAGCGAGGCTGCTAGCCGCGCAGGTGCCGTCGTAGTAAAACAACCCGTCAACCGTGGGAAAGCTGCTGCGCTCGAACGCGGAGCCATGGCTGTGGCCGAGCTCGAACGCGCCGCCTCACTGACGCCGCGACCAGTCATCTTCCTCGACGCGGACCTCGGCAACACGGCGAACGAAGCGTCGATTCTGTTGTACACCGTGCTGACCGGTGAGGCAGACATGGCCATCGCAACCCTGCCGCCACAACCGACTTCGGGCGGTGGTCACGGGTTTGTCGTCCGGCTCGCACGCGACGGCGTCGAACAAGCGACCGGTTGGCGACCCATTCAGCCCCTTTCCGGTCAGCGTGCACTGACCGGAAAGGCGCTGGTCGCAGCACTTCCCTTCGCTCATGGATGGGGCGTTGAAGTGGGTCTGACCATCGACTTGCTGCGACAGAACTTTCGCGTGGTGGAGGTGCCTGTGAACTTGCAGCATCGAGTGACCGGATCGGACTGGCGAGGCAAACGACATCGCGCCAGACAGTTCTGGCAGACCTGGCGGGCGCTACGCGCACGCGGAGTTGGGCCTGTTCTGCCACTGCCTCGCTAGTTGCGCTCCAGGATTGCTAGGTACATCGCATCCGTGTTGTGCCGATGCGGCCAGAGCTGCACGTCAGGACCGGGGCCAAGGTGCGAGACTCCAGGCAGCAATGGACGAGCATCGCGCTGGCTAAGCCCGGAATCCGCACCCAGCACTGTGGACACGACATCGGATGTTTCCGAGCGCAGCGGCGAACACGTGACATACGCAACGACTCCTCCTGGGCGTATCGCAGCAACTGCGTTCGTAAGCAGCTGCCGTTGTAGTAGCTGCAGCTGCTCGACGTCGGAGGCGCTGCGTCGCCACCGGGCTTCGGGTCGTCGCCGAAGGGCGCCGAGCCCCGAGCAGGGAACATCAACAAGCACGCGGTCGTAGGTGCCCGTGGCCCACGTCTGGTCCCGTCCGTCGGCGACCACGACATCCACATCGTTGTCGACGGCCTGGCTGATGAGCGTGGCCCGATGCGGTTGCGGTTCGACGGCGGTTAGTGCTGCTCCGCGCTGGCCAGCAAGACCACCGAGCAGAGCCGCCTTGCCTCCCGGACCTGCGCACAAATCCAGCCAAGCGGTGTCCTTACCATCGAGCTCGGCATTCGCGAGCGCAAGTGCAACCAGCTGGCTTCCTGCGTCCTGCACGCCAGCCCTGCCTTGCTGAACGGCAGGCAGCGCCGATGGCTCACCACCGGGCCATGACGCACCAACGGGCGACCAGGTGTCAGCGCGGGCACCCCCCGCCACTAGCTCGTCAACTGTGCAACGGCCAGGTCGAGCAACCAGTGTGACCGTCGCCGCTGTGTTGTTTGCCACCAAGAGCGCCTGCGTTTCGGACCAGTCCGAAAGCACGTCCTGAAAACCTGTCACGATCCACTCGGGATGCGAGTACCGGATCGAGAGCTCCACTGCTTGCGCGGCGCCGTTCGGTATCACCTGCTCAAGCCACGCATCCAGGGACTGCTCCCCTAAGCGCCGCATCACTGCGTTCACCAGTCCGCTCAGACCGCTTCGCCCAGCAGACTTGGCGAGCTCGACGGAGGTTCCCACGGCCGCGTGGTTGGGAACATTCATGCGAAGCAGCTGGTGCGCGCCGAGCCGCAAGATGTCATGAACGATGGCGTCGAGCCGCGTACCCGGACGGTCGACGCAATGTCCGATGATGACGTCGTAGGTCCCCTGTCCGCGAAGGGTTCCGTACGTGAGTTCAGTCGCGAAGTTTGCGTCTCGGCCGGTAACCCGCCGGCTTGTAAGTAGTGAGGGAAGGACCAGATTTGCGTATGCATCGCGGGTACGCACGGCTTGGAGAACGTCCAGCGCCACACGTCTTGTCGGGTCCACCCTCGTGCGCGTCACAACAAGGTTTCTCCCGGTAGGACGCGCAGCCCGCGAGCCCAGTCGGCCGCTTGCATCACTCGCCTGCCTTGGGGCTGCACCTGCCCTAGTCGAACCTGGTGCGAGGCAGTCCCGACGCGAACCTCTGCTCTTGCCACCGAGAGTTCACCGGGACGCAGCACAGCGTCATTGCTCGGAGCAACTTCGTCAGCCAAGGCGGTGATCGGTAGCACCTTGAGCCGCTCATCTCGAAATGTCGTCCAGGCACCAGGCGACGGCGTGCACGCGCGTATCTGACGGTCAATGTGAAATGCCGGTACATCCCAGCGCACCCGCGCATCGTCGACGGTGACTTTCGGCGCCAACGACACGTCAACGGAGCTTTGTGGCACCGGTCGGAGCTTTCCAGACTCAATGCCGTCGAGAGTCTGGAGCAATAGCTCCGCACCCGAAATAGCTAACCGACGCAGTAACTCACCGCTGGTGTCAGTAGCCAAAACAGTTTCGGTCACTGCTCCGAAAACTGGTCCGGTATCGAGGCCCTCATCAAGTCGAAAGGTGCTCGCGCCGGTCACCTCATCACCACGAAGAACTGCATGCTGAACGGGTGCTGCCCCGCGCCAGGCTGGCAGCAGCGAGAAATGCAGATTGACCCATCCGTGTTTCGGCAACGCCAGGAGTGAAGCGGGGATCAGGCCGCCGTAGGCCACGATCGGGCAGCAGTCGGGAGAAAGTTCGGTGAGCTGTGCGAGTAGGTCCGGGTCCGAGGCGGATGCCGGCTGCAACAACCGAAGACCGCGGTCGCTTGCGACCTGCGCAACTGCAGAGGCGACTGACTTGCGGCCACGGCCAGCCCGAGCGTCCGGCCGTGTCAGAACAGCCGCGACGTCGTGAGGTGACGCAAGCAGTCGAAGTAAGGCGGGCACCGCCGCGTCCGGGGTTCCGGCGAAGACCAAGCGCATCGGCTAGAAAGCCCGACCGCCGGTAGCGTGCGGGCTGGCCTTCACGGTCAGTGTCGGCTCGCCAGCCCACTCTGCTTCGCGGATGGCTTTCATGGCCAACTTCCGTTGCTCTGGGTCGAGCCGATCGATAAACAAGATCCCATCGAGGTGATCGGTTTCATGTTGCACACATCTGGCCAACAGGTCGGTGCCCTCGATCACCACCGGCTCGCCGTGCATGTTGAACCCTTTCGCGACCACTCCAAATGCCCGCTTGGTATCGAAGTTGAGCCCCGGCAGCGACAGACAGCCTTCCTCGCCGTCCTGCTCTTCGTCGGTGAGGTCGAGTGATGGGTTGATGAGATGACCCACCTCGTCATCAACGTCGTAGGTGAAGACTCGAAGCGACACCCCGAGCTGCGGAGCCGCAAGTCCCAAGCCCGGGGCGTCCAACATGGTTTCGGTCAAGTCTTTGACCAGGGTTCGAAGCTCTTTGTCGAAGTCGACCACAGGAAGTGCGGGCATGCGCAGGACCGGGTCGCCGAAAAGACGGATGGGCTGGACGGTCATGCAGCAGGCTCCTCGGGCTCGGTTAGGTCCAGTTTAGTTGCTCGGATTGACCACTCCGCGAGCCAGCCGCCGGCTACCCAAGTTCTTGTGGGTCGATGCGGATGTTGACAGTGTCCGGTTCTTTGCGAGCACTACGCTCCCCCGATGCTTGGTGAAGTGCATGAGCGAGCGCAAGACCTGCCGTTCGAGGTACTCGAATCAGCGTGCGCACCTGGTCGGGACGAGCGCTACTTGCGAAAGCCGTTGGCCCCAGGACAACTGCAGAGCCAGGCAGCGACGTTCGCCGAAGCAGATCTTCGATCGCTGCGGGGATACCAGTGAGCACTGCCACTCGCGTAGCAGGCGGCAGACCAACCTCAGCACGGTCCTGCAACTCGCGGGCAGCATGACCCACTGAGTCCCAACGGACCAGAGCCTGAACCGGTCGAAGCGACGAGTCGGCGACCACAACGACCTGTCCCCCCGTCTCAGCCGGACGCACCAACGACGCTGCAGTCATCCAGCGTCTGAGCGTCTCTTCGTTGGCCCGCAGATCGAGTCGACCAAGCAGCGCCCACGTGTCAAGGAGCAACGCAGCCGCGTAGCCATCGTCGGTCAACGGCTCAGCGCCAGGCGTCGCAATGACCAACGCTGGCTGGCTGGCAACTCGGTCGATAATTTTGTCCCCGCTGGAGGTCAAAACTTTCACACCGGGAAATGCCTGCCCCAACTCCTCAGCAGTACGACGAGCCCCGACGGCGAGTCCTTGCAGCCGATCGTTGCCGCACTCTTGGCACTGCCACGATGCGGCGACAGCGCCGCACCACCGACAGGTCGGCTGGGTTCCCGCACGTGAGAATGAGAGCGGACCTCGGCACACCGAACACTGACCCCTCGTGCGACACCGGGTGCACGCAACGGCTGGGACGTAGCCACTCCGCGGAACTTGGACCAGAACCGGTCCGGACTGCAGCGCGTGCTTCGCAGTTCTCCACGCCAGTGGCGGCAAGCGCGCTGTGCGTACCACCGGATCATCGCTGGAGCCGTCGTCGGTCGCACGCACCCGAGGCGCGCGCTGCTTGAGCGCGTCTCGAGCAGGTTCCAGGGATGCAGCGAACCCAGTTTCGACCATCGAGGCACCCTCAGCGGTGCGGGCATACCCACCCACGATGAGTGCCACACCATGCAAGTGCGCCCGCAGCGCCAGAACCTCCCGGACGTGCGGGTAGGGAGCTCTCGGCTCTGAGTGCAGATCGTCGCCGTCGTCCCAGATGACGGCCAAGCCCAGATTGGACACCGGAGCAAACGCGGCGGCCCGGGTTCCTACGACGATGCGACGATGGCCGCGTAGCAGGTCCAACCACCGCCGATAACGTTCGCGCGGTCCGAGGTCGGCAGTCAGAACCAGATGGCGACCAGCACCGAGGACAGCCACAAGCGCCTCATCGACGCGCACCACATCTCGAGCATCCGGAACCACCACGACCGCGCCACGACCACTCGCATAGGTTGCCGCGACAGCAGCTGCGACAAACTCGGGCCAATCCTGTCCGGGCAGAGCCGACCAGACAGCTCGAGGCGATCGCCCCTCGCTGAGCGCTTCGAGCAATGCCCCACCACGCGCATAGCTACTCCACACGGAGTTGGAAGACACGGA
>DATKIY010000281.1:0-6168 GCA_035543875.1 Actinomycetes bacterium
TTCGACCACGTATACGTGGTCGAATCTTCCGCATTGCGATGGGGTTAGCTGATGAGGCCCTGGTCGGTGAGCCAGGTTTGTGCGACTTCTTCTGGCTGCTTGCGCTCGATGTCGACCATGTTGTTGAGCGCGATCAGGTCGTCGGTCGTCAACACGTCAGAGATGGAGTTCAGCGCTGATGCTGCGGTCTCGCTATAAGCATCGGTGTTCATGACCGGGACGACGTTGTCGGCAGTCTGCAGGTTTTGGTCATCGGCCAACACCTTCAGGCCCAGGTCTTCGATCCCGCCGTCGGAACTGAAGACCAGACCGATGTCGACGGTGCCGTCGCTGATTGCCTCTTTGGTGAGCGGGCCGCCGGTGTCGAGGGGCTTGAACTCGCTGATGTTGATCCCGTATGTGTCCTCAAGCCCCGGCTGACAGAAGGGACGCTTGGGGCACTCGGGAGGGCCACCCAAGGTGTACTCGCCGCCCAACGCACCCAGGTCGGAGAGCGTCTCAAGGTTGTTCTGCTCAGCGAAGTCGGCGGTTACAGCAAACGAGTTCTGGTCCTGCGCTTGCGATGGCTCAAGCACGGTGACGCCCACCGAGTTTGCGAGCGGCTGCAGCGCTGCAAGGGTGTCTTGTGGGTCTGTGGTGGCCAGCGTCTTGGCGCCCTCACCGTTTTCCCTCACGTTGAGGTACTCGGTGTAGGTCCCGATGTACTCGGGAACGACGTCAACCTTGCCTTCCTCAAGCGCTGGAGCAACAACCTCTCGGGTGGTTAGTTCTTTAACGTCCGCGTTGTAACCAGCGTCGTCGAGCACGAGCGCATACATGTTCGCGAGGATCTTGCTCTCGCCGAAGTTGAACGCGGCGACCGTGAGATCGCCCATCTGCTCACTGCTCGTCCCCGGTGATGGCTCAGACGACGAGTCGGTGGAGTCGTCGCCGCATGCGCTGAGGGCGAGTACTGCGACGAAAGCGACACCCGCCAGCTTGAAAATGGTCGAGTGCCTGATGGGAGATCGAACGGTCATTACAGTCCCGCCTTGTGTGTCCCGGGCCGGTGCCCGCGTGTCCGGTCGGGGACTTGCCCCGTGATGAATTGATCCAAACACGTCGTTGCGACAGCCGCACCCGGCGGTAACCCGACCGTCAGGAAACCGTGATCAGATCGCTACGCAGCTCGACGTCTCGACCCTTCACGCGTCGCCGAAGGGCACGCGGAGTAACCATATACTGACTGAGAGCGAGCGCCACCTCGACGATGAGCGTCAAACCGGCCACCAGGACCGCGCCGCCTAAGAGCATGCCGGTGTCTTGCAGGGCGTAACCGTCGACGACGTAGCGACCCAGCCCGCCGCCGCCCACGACCGCCGCCAAAGTCGCCGTCGCGACTACCTGGGTGAGTGAAGTTCGGATGCCAGTGAAGATCCCACGAAGCGCCAACGGAACTTCAAGCCGGAACAGAACTTGAGGTCCGGTTAGTCCCATGCCGACGGCGGCCTCGCGAGCGTCGCGGTCGACGTCGCGGATCGCCGTGTAGGTGTTCGTCAGCAACGGTGGCAGTGCGAACAATGTCAGCGCGAGAATCGCAGCGAGGGTTCCTACTCCGATGGCGTCCGAACTGGCGAAGATGATAAGAAGTGCAAACGTCGGAATGGCTCGACCGATGTTGCCGATGTTAAGTGCGGCGAAGCCACCACGGCCGAGGTGACCCAGGGTTAACCCGATCGGGAGTGCGACAACCGCCGCAATCGCGAATGCCGTGAACGAAATCGTGAGCTGTTCCAAAGTGCGTACTGGGATGCCATTGATCCCGGTCCAGTTGGCTGGATCAGTGAGCCAGGCCCAGGTTTCCTGGATGTCATTCATGGTCGTACCCGACGAAGCCATGGGGTGAGGACCCGCTGGCCGAGTAGCAGGAAAACGTCAGCAACCACGGCAAGAATGACAACGAGGATTGTCGCCGTCATGATTTGTGCGTGGTAGAAGTTATTGGTGTAGCCACTGAGAATCAGGTTGCCCAACCCGCCGTAACCAAGCAGTGCGCCGATCGTGACTAGCCCGATCGTTGAGACCGTCGCGACGCGGAGCCCAGCAAATATGCTGGGGACGGCAAGCGGCAGCTGCACCTGAAGCAACAGCCGGCCAGAGCCAAAGCCCATCCCGCGTGCAGCCTCGATGACGTCGTCCGGAACGTCGTCTAAGCCACTCAATATGTTGCGAATGACGATGAGCACGGCATACAGAACCAGCGCAATCACCACGCTGTAAGGCGAGAGTCCGAAGATTGGCCAAAGCACGGTCATCAGCGCCAAGGCGGGGATCGTGTAGAGGATTCCGCCGATGGCCAAGATGAAGGGTCGGGTTGCCGGAATCCGAAAGGCTGCAATGGCCAGGGGCAGCCCGATCAAGAACGCGCCAAGGATGCTTGCGATCGTTAGGTAGACGTGTTCTTGGGTAGCTGCCAGTAGCGTGTCGGCATTGTCATGGACGTACGACCAGCTGAACCAAGGGTTCGGCGGAGCATCTGCCATCGGGAGGGCCACGCGTGGACGCTAGCGCGGAGCCGATGATTCGGCTGCTCGACGTGTCGAAAAAGTACGCAGACGGTTCCCTGGCAGTGGATCAGCTCTCTCTTGATATCCCACGTGGTCAGGTCACCGTGCTCATTGGTCCAAGCGGGTGCGGCAAGACCACGACCCTGAAGATGATCAATCGGCTCGTCGAACCGACCAGCGGCCACGTCGAGGTCGGTGGTGAGGACATCCGCACGGTCAACCCAGTGGAGCTGCGGCGCCAGTTGGGCTACGTGATTCAGCACAGCGGTCTGTTTCCCCACCGGACTGTCAACGACAACGTCGCCACGGTGTTGAAGCTTTTGCGTTGGAACGGGGACAAGCGTCGTGCGCGCGTCGCCGAAATGTTGGAGCTCGTCGGACTCGACCCAACCGTGTTCGGCAAGCGCTACCCACATCAGCTTTCGGGCGGGCAACGCCAACGGGTGGGTGTGGCAAGGGCCTTGGCCGCGGACCCTCCGGTGCTTTTGATGGACGAACCGTTCGGCGCAGTTGATCCAGTACAGCGTGGGCGGCTCCAGCAAGAGTTTCGAAAGTTGCAGGACGAGCTGCAGAAGACGGTGGTGCTTGTCACCCACGACATCGAAGAAGCTGTTCGGCTTGGCGACAAGATGGCAGTTCTGCAAGAGGGCGGGCATCTCGCGCAGTTTGACCCACCGGCGTGGGTCTTGGGGGATCCAGCCACTGGCTTTGTCGCAGACTTTGTCGGTGACGATCGACTGGTCACGCGGTTGGAAGTCGCAACGCTGCAGGACGCAGACGTGTTGCCTGGTGATTCCCGCGTGACGCATTACGGCGAATCGGACATCACGGTTCGGGTCGGCGACTCGCTGCGCCGTGTATTGCAAGTGTTGATGGAGTCTCCGACTGGCGAAGTAACCGTTGTCGACGGATCTGCAAATATCGGCGTAATGACCCCGGCCTCGCTTCATCAGGCAGTCAGGCGGTCATTGCCTGAAGAGTCAACGGCTCAGGATCGTCGTGACTATCAACACTGAGAACTTGCGCATCGAACAGGTTGCCTTTGATTCGGCCACCGCCAAGGAGCTCATCGAAGAGCTGCAGGAGGAGTACGTCGCCAGATACGGCGGACGTGACGAAACCCCAGTAGACCCCAAGCAGTTCGCACCCCCCAGTGGAGGGTTTCTTATGGTCTTCGTCGGACGCGAGCCGGTCGGGTGCGCTGGGTTGCGCAAACACAACCAGCAGAGCGTTGAAGTGAAGCGAATGTTCATTCGCCGACCCTTCCGCGGTCGCGGTCTATCGCGATGGTTGTTGGCGCGGGTAGAAGAGCACGGTCGCCTACTGGGATACGACCGCATCTTGATGGAGACGGGCGTGCAGCAACCCGAGGCGATGCGGCTGTACGAGACAAGTGGCTACGAACCGATCCCCGGCTTCGGCTACTACGCGCAAGCCGCGCAGAACCGTTGCTACGCCAAGGAACTCACCGGCGGCTAGCCGTCAAACTGTGTGGAGCTTAGCCGCGCCGTCCGCCGTACTTGATCCAACGGCCGTCGAGGTGTCGCTGGTACTTGTTTGCCAAAACCGAGACGCAGAATCATCTGCGAGTGGCCGGCACCGGAGTCGAACGAGCGCACGAGCCACCGCAGGTCGGTCTGGTCGAGCGGCTGGTTCAGAAACGAGGCGGACACACCGGCCATCGTCGCTTCAAGAAGCAGCCGTTCTAACGCCTGGCCGGCTCGCACCCAGTCGATAACTTCGTCGTGCGTCGTGGAGAGCACGGCGAGCGTCGGCGTCCTTTCAAACTCTGCGGACTCAGAATGGGCGGAGACGCTTCGTCCAAGGTCGCGGAACGCTGCGTTGGCAGCATCTGGATGGGGGCCAAGTGCGTCTATCGGGATCCCGTCATCGGGCCTGGGTGTTCCGATCCAGCTGCTTCGTTCATCGGCTAGTGCAGCGTCGGTGCTCTCCGCTACCTCGGCGTCGTGAAGCAGTCGGACAACTCGCGATATCTCGTCCGGATCGTCGAAGGTACGAACGCTGGCGCGTTCCAGTCGGACGGCTTCGACCAGCGAGGTGAGTACGGTCGAGGGGATCCGCCTGTCAGAGAAAGGGTGGCGATTGGTCCGACGGGCCGGGATTGCGGCGTAGTAGACGTGAAGCCGACCCGGCCACCGATCGCGATGGGTGAACTCCACTGCCGCAACCAAGGAATCGTCCACGTCGTCGGGTAGTAGGTGCGTGGCCACGTGGAAGCCCAGATGTTCAGCTGCCACACGCAAGTTGAAGAGCGCGGCACCGCATGAAATGAACATCGACCGTCGCGATGGGTCTGCCGCTTCGAGCTGTCGGGAGGTGTCGACATACAACTCTACGTGTCGCTCGCCGACTGCGAAGGCCCAAGGTTGCGAGTTGTGAATAGAAGGGGCAAGTGTGGCGGCCCGCAGTAGTGTTTGAATCTCGTCTTCGGTCAGCGGGGCCGTTGCTTGCGTGATGTGGTTCGGAGCGCCGTTCACGACGAGTCACCTCCCTGAGATCGGGGCGAATAGTCGAGGTTCGCCGTGGCAACGAACATGGCGATCAAGACGGCCAACATCGGCAATGACCAAAGCCAGAACCCAAAGCCGAAGAGCATCAGTGCCACGTGGAAGCCAATCGCCGCCGCAAGTCCCCATTGCAGCCAGCGACCTGCGGAAAGGATGAGCAGCCCGATCACGAGTTCACCTATCGCGACAGCAAAACCCCATGCTGTGGGGTGCGCCATGAAGACGTCACTCCATAGGTTTTGGACCAGGGGGATTGGTGACTGATCTGCAAAGTGGCGATACGTCTGCGGTCCAGCACTTGCGATGCCGATGTGGATGCCCGCGCTGACCAGGAACAACGCACCCACCGCTCGACAAGCGGCCAGCATCCGGCGGTTGGCTGGCCTCGATCCGCGGCGATCGGTCATGATGAAGGCAGACGTGGCAGACATGACGGTCACCTCCGTACGTGGTCTCCTCCATCGTGAGCGTTACCTCGTCGCGCGGACAGGGACGAATGGCCCGGTTTGTCTAGGGACCTATGGCACCTCGTTGACGGTCGCTCGACCAGTGTGGATTTGGGCCGAGTCCGGTAGACAGGTCCCATGACCGACCAAGCCTCAGACCCAGATATGTCGCCGGACGATGGCCCAATCAGGGTCTTTCTCCTTGACGACCATGAGGTCGTCCGTCGGGGCTTGAAGGACTTGCTTGAGGCCGACGGCGATATTGAGGTGGTCGGCGAAGCGGGCTTGGTCGCAGAGGCGCTACGGCGACTGCCTACGCTGCGCCCGCACGTGGCCGTCCTCGACGGCAGACTCCCGGACGGGTCTGGGATTGATGTTTGTCGGGAGCTGCGCTCGAACTACCCCGATGTTGCGACGATCATCTTGACGTCGTACGACGACGATGAGGCGCTATTCGCCGCGATCATGGCCGGCGCCGCCGGGTACGTCCTCAAGCAGATCCGAGGGAACGACCTGGTCGATGCAGTACGTCGAGTCGCTGCCGGCCAATCACTGCTCGACCCTGCGGTCACCGCGCAAGTACTCGACCGGCTACGTGCCGGGCCAGCGCAGGACGCCGCTTTACTTCCGCTCACTGCTCAGGAGACA
>DATKIY010000282.1:0-2432 GCA_035543875.1 Actinomycetes bacterium
GGCACCACGGTTTCCGCTGAACACGTGTCGAGTCAGTCCGAGCCGCTGAACCTCAAGCAGTTCATCTACGAACTGGACGTGCCTGTTGTTGTTGGTGGAGTTGCGACGTACACCGCGGCACTTCACTTGATGCGGACAGGTGCCGCGGGAGTTCTAGTCGGCTTTGGTGGCGGTGCCGCTCACACCACCCGCGACGTGTTGGGGGTCGCGGTCCCTATGGCGTCGGCGGTGGCCGATGTTGCAGCTGCGCGCCGCGACTACATGGACGAGTCAGGCGGTCGATACGTCCACGTCATTGCTGACGGTGGTGTCGGCCGTAGCGGTGATATCGCCAAGGCCATCGCGTGTGGCGCCGATGCAGTGATGATGGGGTCGCCGCTGGCAAGGGCAACCGACGCACCCGGTGGCGGACTTCACTGGGGCACTGAGGCACACCATGTCGAGCTGCCGCGAGGCGAACGAGTTCGAGTCGGGACGGTGGGAACACTGGCCGAAGTTCTGGTTGGGCCATCTCGAGCGCCCGATGGCTCGATGAACTTGTTTGGGGCGTTGCGGCGTGCGATGGCTACAACCGGCTACTCGGACCTGAAGGAGTTCCAGCGCGTTGAAGTGACGGTCCTGCCGTAAGCCGCTAGTCCTCGTCGCGCCACGAGCGCCACAACGCGGCGTAGGGACCATTGGCTGCCACGAGTTCGTCGTGACTGCCTGCCTCCGAAATCTGACCGTCTTCAACCACGACCACGCGTTCTGCGTCGTGTGCGGTCATCAGCCGGTGGGCGATTGCGATGACGGTGCGCCCTTCAAGCACCGCCGCAAGTGACTGCTCGAGGTGACGGGCAGCGCGAGGGTCGAGCAACGACGTGGCCTCGTCGAGCACCAACGTGTGTGGGTCGGCAAGGACCAGTCGAGCAAGGGCCAGCTGCTGGGCCTGAGCCGGAGCAAGCTTGTGCCGCCCCACACCTACTTGAGTCTCAAGCCCATTGGGCAACGCGCTGACCCAGTCAGTGGCATCGACCGCGCCGATGGCTTCCCACAGCTCAGTGTCGGTCGACGCAGGCTGGGCCAGTCGAAGGTTGTCGCGCAGACTTCCGACGAATACGTGGTGCTCCTGCGTGACCAGTGCGACGTGGCGGCGAACCTTCTCGGTAGGAAGTCGCGACAGTTGCACTCCACCCATCTCGACCGTGCCGGTGCGCGGAGCATGAAGGCCCGCAAGCAGCCGACCAAGTGTCGACTTACCAGCGCCGGAAGGACCCACAATGGCAATGCGCTCGCCGGGCGCGACGTCGAGATCGACACCGAGCAGGACGTCGCGACCCTCGCGGTAGCCGAAGCGAACTTCGCGGGCTTCCAACTCTGCGGTTGTTGGCTCACGGCTGTCATCAGTTTCAGGGTCAGGCACCTCGTGAACACCAAGAAGCCGCGCGAGCGACGCTTGCCCAACCTGAAGCTCGTCGTACCACATCAAAATGAGATCGACGGGTTCGATCAGCATCTGGGTGTAGAGCACTGCGGCGGTGACTTGCGAGAGGGTTACCTGGCCATCTGCGTACAGCCAACCACCCAGCGCAAGGACTGCAGCGAGCGGAATGATGTACGCAACCTCGACGGACGGGAAGAACACCGTACGTAGGAACAGCGTGTAGCGCTCCCAACTGATCCAGCGTCGAATCGCATTGTCAGTCCTTTCGATACGGGCAGGGCCAAGGCGGTAAGCCTCGACGGTCCGGCCAGCGTCAACGGCTTCGGCAACCCCGGCGTTCACGGTGGCGTACGACGCCATCTCGCGCCGGTACGCCATCGGCGCTCGGTGGAAGTACCACCGAACGACAATGACGATGACCGGAACCGCGAACAGCCACGACAGCGCCAAAATCGGTGAGGTGAGTAGTAGAGCCCCGAGTACCAGCACCGCTGTAACGATCGCGATGGTCATCTCTGGAACCGCGAGTCGTACTGCATACGAGAGCCGATCGACGTCGGTTGTCGTTCTGGTGACGAGGTCGCCGGTGCCAGCTCGTTCCACAACACCGGGGGGCAACGCCACCACTCGGGTCAAGAAGCTTTCGCGCAGGTCGGCAAGGATTGCCTCGCCAAGCACGGCACCGCGCATCCGAGCAAAGAACGTGAAAACGGTTTGCACCAACAACGCCACAACGAAAATGAGCGCGGCCTTGTTAGCGTAGGAAAGCGTGATTCCGTTGCCGATGCCCTCGACGAGGTCACCGAGAATTTGCGGACCGATCACTGACGCGAGAGCAGCAACACCGTTAAGGGCGATGAGAGCAATGAACTTGCCCCGATGACGACGTAAGAGCACAAACACGTGTCGGCGAACGGCAGGAGGCTCAGATACCGGCAGCCGACCCTCAGTGCCACGTTCCGGAACGTCGTAAGACTCGGGAGGTTGCATTAGTCCTGCCCTCGCATAA
>DATKIY010000283.1:0-6886 GCA_035543875.1 Actinomycetes bacterium
TGCAGCGATCCAAACAGGTCAAGCTTTGCTTTCTCGGGAGGAGTATCTGCAATCTTGCGAAGCGTCGGAAAGATGCACATCACGATGACAACTTCGCCGAGGAACACGTAGCGCCACGAAGCAAACGTGGTGACAGCGCCACCGATGAGCGGGCCAGCAGCCACGGCCATCGCAGATGAAGCCGCGATCAAACCGTAAGCCGCGGCTCTCCGTTCTGGCGGAAAGTTCGATGCAACCAACGCAACGATGGCGGGCATGATGAGCGCCGCACCGACTCCTTCGAGGAATGACCAGCCGATCAGGAGCACATCTAGGTTCGGCGAGATCGCGGTAACAAACGAACCGGTGCCGTAGATGACCAGGCCAATGGCGAACGCGCGTTTTCGTCCAATAATCGCCCCGATCTTCCCACCAGTAATCATCAAGGTGGCCATGACAAGCGTGTAAAGAGTGATAGCCGTTTGTATGCCTGTGATGGTTGTACCGAGATCGTCAGCCACTGTTGCCATCGAGACATTCATGACCGAACTGTCGAGCGTCATGACGAATTGGCCAGATGCGAGGACTAACAAGACCAGCTTGCTTGCTGAGCGGACGCCGGCTTCTGGAGATGTGCTCGACCCGGCTACATCGCTCACGTAGTCAGTTCCTTCCGACCAAATCCTGCGGCGGCCCTGTCACTTGCGCTTCAAAGCTTGGTCCAGGAGCCGGTTCCTTCGGGACTTTGAAGAGTCCTTCGAGACGTGGTTGAACCAGGGGGCGAGCATAGCGACGAACGACTGGTTGCATACATCCAAGCCCGAGAGCGACCGAGGCAGCCACAACTAGCAGCACTGCCCACCAGCTGGTTACTAAATCGGGCAATGCCGTCTGCCGGTAGACCTGGATCACCGGGCCGTGCAATAGGTAGGCATAGACGATGAAAGCACCGAGAGCCGTGTAGCCCGTGCGAGCTCGAGGCACAACCAGCAGGAAAGAACAGGTCAGTAGGACCCCGACCGCAAGCATCAACCCGCGGACTGCGAGCCCCGAAATGGGGTCCAACCCCTGTGCGTGATAGCCGTCGTTCCAGTACAGCCAGCTCGGGTTTGACGCAATAACGTCGCGCAGACCCCAAGCCACAAATCCCGCGAGTGCTAGCACCGCAAGTCCGGCCGCACGACCAACCCGACGACCACGCCAGAGCACTTGATCCGTCCGCAGAGATACGCCGATCACAAAGAACGGAAGCAACGCCAGCGTCCGTGATGCGGCGAACGCCTCATCAATCGCTGGCGCAAAGCCGGAAACAAGAGAGATTCCTATCGATACAAGAATGGGATACCGAAGTTGCATGATCACCGGAACAAGCAATCGCCACCAGAAAACCGAGAGTAGGAACCACGTCAACCAGTACGGCACCGACAGGTCAATGGCCGACTCGCGACCTGGAAGAACCTGGTCGAGTACCAGGTAGAGCGCATTGAACGTTAGGTACGGCACGAGCAGTCGTGTGACAAGACGGCGCGCGTTTCTCGCCTCCGACCCAATCACTCTTGTCACATGTCCCATGACGAAAGCGAACGCGGGCATGTGGAACAGGAAAATCCACAAGTACAACGCGTCGGCAAACGCCACTGAGCTTCCGGACGATGGGGTCAGCGCGTGACCAATGACCACCAACAGAACCAACAACACTTTTGCGTTGTCGATTGCGACGATCCGATGACGCGGATGCGAAATCTCCACGGAGGGATGGCTATGAGCCACCGGGGAAGCGCTCATGCCAACCGACGGTACCTAGCAGCGCGTGCGATTCTGCGGCACCACGCCGTCTACCAGGTAGCCATCAATCGCGTCATCAATGCAGGTATTACCTGATTTGTACGCAGTGTGACCATCGCCGTCGCGGCTCAGCAAGACGCCGGAATCTAGCTGTTTCGCAAGGCCAACGGCCCATTCATACGGGGTTGCGGGGTCACGAGTGGTCCCGACCACCACGATCGGATCTGCGCCTTTGGCGTGAAGCTCTTGGGGGAAGGCTCCATCTTTCACCGGCCACTGCGAGCACCCACTGCCCGCCCACGCAAAGCTACGACCGAAGATTGGCGACACCTGCTCGTACCTCGGCACTCGTCTTTCAATCTGCTTCACGGACAGGGTTTCTGGCCGATCGGTGCAGCTGATCGCGGGGAAAGCCGCGTTTACATTCGACGCGTAGCTCCCGTCAGCGTTGCGCTCGCTGTATGAGTCCGCGAGCGCCAGCAAAATCGTCCCGTCACCGTTCAGTGCCTGATCGAGGGCGAACCTCAAAGTTGGCCAGCCACTCGCCTGGTCGTACATCGCTGCAATCATGCCCGTCGCTGCCAGCGCCTCCGTCAGGTCCCGGTCCGAGTCCGTATTCAGCGGGGTTTGGTCCGCTTGGTTCAGCAAGTCGACGATCTGTTGTTCCGCATCGGCCTCGGTCGGTCCGATAGGACAACCGTCACGACCTACACAGTCGGCGATGAACGCCGACACTGCGCGCTGAAAACCGCGCAACTGGCCTAACGCCAGTTGGTTCGACGACACAGACGGGTCGAGGGCTCCGTCCAAAACCATCCGTCCGACGCGTTCAGGAAATAGGTCGGCGTAGGTCGCCCCAAGCTCGGTGCCGTAGGAAGCGCCGAAGTAGTCCGTCTTACCTTCACCAAGAGCCTGGCGGAGGATGTCCATGTCGCGAGCGGAGTCCATCGTGCCGATGTGCGGGATCAGCTTTGCCGAGTTCTGCTCACAGCTTCGAGTGAAGGCCCGCTGCAACCGAAGGATGTTTGCTACCTCTTGCGGGTTGTCAGGGGTTCCATCGGCAGCTAGAAACTCGTCAGTTTGCTGGTCGTCGAAACACTCGACCGAAGTGCTCTGCCCAACGCCGCGCGGGTCCCACCCGATGATGTCGTAGCGGTCCAGAATCGGTTGATTGAAATACGACTCTGCATTCTGCGCGTACCCAATACCGGACACGCCCGGGCCACCCGGGTTGACGAGCAGTGAACCGATTCGATGTTCGCGATCGTCTGCGCGACGACGCGTAAGTGCGAGTTGAATCGATCCGTCTTTTGGTGCCGAGTAGTCCAAGGGCACCTTAAGCGTCCCGCATTCGAACTCGTCGCAGTCGTGCCACTGGATTGACTGTTCGTAATAGCGGTCAAGGCCGCTGCTAACTGGCTGAGTCTTGCTCGGTGTATCGGTTGGAGCTGGTGGTTCGGCTTCCGAACCACCAGTACAACCGGAAACCAGTAGAAGCGCGCTGACAAGACCTATCAGACGGGTGTGTTTCCTCACCCGCGACTACCCGGGATCACCGACTGAATCCAAGTCACCAAGCTGTTTGGGCTGCGGCTTTGTGTGACGACCCGACCTGGGCCTTGGAAGTCCAAGACCAGGCCTTCGCCTGACTTCAACGTCTGGACGATCCCTGACGTCGCCTTCCGCACCTGGACTTTGATGGTGGCGTCATAGGCCACAAGGTGTCCGGAGTCGACCGTGAACCCCTGGCCCTCTTGCAACTCGTGGACATCAAGCGCCCCGTAAGCGGCAAGCACGACGGGACCTTCTCCCGAAGCGTGCAGCACGAACGCTCCCTCACCGCCACCGAACATCGTCAGTCCACCGAACTTCGTGTCGAGCTCGACGCCCGCCGCGTTGGAAAGCCAGGAGCCGCGCGTGATCACAAGTTCTCGTCCAGGTGCGATGTCGGTGACCCAGATATCGCCAGGCAAGTTCGCGGCGAAGTCGACCCAGGTTGCCGCGGTGGCGTGACCGGTAAAGGTAGTCACGAATAGCGACTCACCTCCGAGTACTCCGCGTTTGAACGCGCCCATGAGCCCACCGCGCATCTGAGCCTCAACAGCGACGCCGAAGGAGTGCATTGCCATGGCCCCGGACTCGGCCCGAATCTGCTCTGACGGTGCCAAGTGCACCCGGGCAACGGCAAAACTTGGCTGATGACGGATCTCTACCTGCATTGCGTTCCCCTTGCCTTCAGCCGACGCGGAGCGTCAGCATCAATTCTTCGATAGCCAAAAGCGGTGCGACACTGGCTTCAATACGTTCACGGGCTCTAAGGATTGCCTCCATTGATCGAAGCGTCGACTCCGCCGCGCCGCGTGTCGCGACCTTCTCCACTTCTCCAGACAGCTCCGCGTTGACTAGCTGTACGTCAGCGCCAGCCTGGACGACGAACACGTCGCGGTAGAACGACGCAAGATCGAGCAGATCACGATCGATCTCGTCCCGGACAGCTCGACCAGCCCGTTTCTTCTGAACCTTCCCCAACTCTTTGAACTGCGGTGCCGCCCACTTGGGGACGCGCTGCGGGTTGTCGACGCCAAGTCCTCTGGCCAGTTCACTGCGTTCGACCGCATCCGCGTCCTTTGTCCTTTCCTCTGCACGGTCAGTAGCCGCGTCAACCAAATCCCTGGCTGTGGTGAGGCATGTGCCGAGATCGACCACGCGTAGGGGGATGCGTAACGTCTCGGCACGGTTCAGGCGGGCCGACTCACTGGTCGCCAACCCGCGGGCTCGGCCTATGTGACCCTGAGACGCGCGAGCCGCGAACGACGCGATCGCTGGGTCGACGCTTGAAGTTCGCACCAGGTAGTCAGCAACATCCTTGACCGACGGAGTAACGAGACTGACGTGTCGTGTGCGAGATCGAATGGTGGGCAGAACGTCGTCTAGCGAAGGAGCGCAAAGCAACCACACTGTGTGAGGAGTTGGTTCTTCGATGGATTTCAGGAGAGCATTATTGGCTTGGTCAGTGAGTCGATCAGCGTCTTCAATGACGATGACCCTCCACGCACCAACACTGGGAGCTGTCGCCGCCTCCAGTACCAGGTCTCGGGCGACCTCGACACCAATGGACAGTGTCTCGGTGACGACGAGATTTACGTCCGAGTGAGTTCCGATCAATGCGGTGTGGCACGCAGTGCACTCACCACAACCGTTGGTCTGACACACCAGCGCGGCGGCGAAAGCACGCGCAGCGTTTGACCTCCCCGATCCAGGCGGTCCCGTAAACAGCCACGCTTGAGTCATGGCACGTCCGCCGGCCAAAGTTGGACCACCCGCGTCATGGACCGCTGCCCTGAGCGTTTCGACTGCCACCTGCTGACCGACCAGGTCGTCAAACACACTCATGCGAGCAACGCTTCGAGTCGCGCCCGCACCGCTGCGTGGATTTCGTCTGGCGTGCCCGTCGCCTCCAACACGAGATAGCGGGAAGGTTCCCTTGCGGCAAGATCCAGGAACTGTTGGCGCACCCGTTGATGGAAGTTCAACGGCTCGGCTTCGAGCCGGTCGGCAGGCGCGTCGAAACGACTGAGCCCAATCTCAGGATCAATGTCGAGCAGGACAGTCAGCTCCGGCGTCAACCCGTCGGTCGCCCAGCTCGAGAGTTGTTCTACTTCGTCAACGGTCAGTTCACGTCCCGCACCCTGATAGGCGAGTGACGAATCCACATAGCGGTCGGTGATCACAACATCGCCGCGACCAAGGGCCGGACGCACAACCGCTGCGACATGCTCAGCGCGATCGGCCGCATACAGCAGGGCTTCGGTGCGAGGGCTGAGCTCGCCCGTTTCGTGTCCAAGCAACAGCCCCCGCAGCTGTTTACCGACCGGGGTATCGCCCGGCTCAAAGGTCACCGTCACCTTGTGACCACGCGCAACGAGCCAATCAGTCAAGAGCGTGGACTGGGTACTTTTGCCAGCGCCCTCACCACCCTCAAAGGCGATGAAAATCCCGCGACTCGTCACAGCCCGACCCTATCCGCCAACTCGCTGTGCCATGCGACGACGTGTCAGGCACTTGCCGCGCCCGGCCGCTGGTGATGCCTGACAGTCAACTACTTCCGAAGTAGGCGCGCCGCAATTGCGCGATGACGGCTGTTTCATTGCTTCGCAGAACAACAGCGGGAAATCGCAGGATGATCGCATTGTCCTCTATCACCAAGTCGTTACTGCGGTGTTGATCTTCCCACCATCGCACTACGTTCAGGTGCATCGCACCATCGACTTCAATCAGTATCACCCGACCATCAGGCCTAACAATCCTCCCGTCGAGGTAGCGACTGCGACCTGATGAGTCAACTCGAACAGCCTGGCGTTCGGGTGATGGAAGACCAGCCTTGCCGCAAAGGCGGACCAGGTCTATTTCGCTCATCGCGTGGCTGCCACCCTCGATGTCATCCAGGCTCATCAACATGGCGCGTCTGTGCCTAATTCGACCCGCTGCGATGATCTGCTCACGTAGCTGAGGAGCGGTGACGATTCTCTGCTGAACAGCCGCAGCCAGCACCGCACACGCCAGTCGCGGGTGCGGCTTCCATGATGCCGCGTCGACCACAGCGCGTGAGGCAAGACATTGAGCGGGAGATCGGCTCGGATGGATGTCAGCGGCGCTGAATCGTCGGGAGATGTGAACGCGCATCCACGGCAATGCGTGGACTCGCGTGCCTCGCGGGACAACGACGTGAACAATTTCTGACTCCCAGCCCTTCAAACCCGCACACTCCGCCGCTGATCCCGCGGCGAGGGCTGACCGCTTGCCAGCGTGGATAACCGCAACCCACCAACGCTGCTCCCTGGTCATGACGCCTCTGTGCAGGACCACAGCGCGGCCAACCACTCGCCATCGACGAGCACGGACCTGATCTCGAACCCTGCTGTCGTCGATACCCAACGTTGTCAGCTGATCTCGCCCTACAACCTCGCACTGCAGCAGGGCGATTTCGCGAAGTTCGGGACGCTGGTCGATGGGAGTCGGCCGAGCACGATTACTGATAGCCACGAGGCAGAGAATGCCGAAAATCGCGGAACCAGGTCCCAACGATCCACAGCCACAACTGTGTCAGGCAAGAGCAGTGCGC
>DATKIY010000284.1:0-14071 GCA_035543875.1 Actinomycetes bacterium
GACGACGACTCCAAAGTCGTTGGGTTCATCTCGGCAATCAGCGACGGCGTGTTTTCGGCCTACATTCCGCTGCTCGAAGTGAGGGCACACGCTAGAGGTCGGGGTATCGGTTTGCAGCTGTTGCGGCTCATGCTCGATCGCCTGTCGCAGCTCTACATGGTCGATCTGACGTGTGACCCGGACATGCTCGGGTTCTACGAGAATTTGGGCATGAGCGCGGCGACCGGAGCTTCACTGCGCAGACCAAACGCTCTGTCGTTCAAGGTCAGCGGGGAGTAGCGTCCGACAGCGATGGCAACTACCCAATCGATGACACTCCGTGATGGACGCGAAGTCGACGTGTTCATTGGCGGCGCACCCAACGGATTCGCGCTGGTCATGCACCACGGCAGTCCGTCAGACGGGACCGCCTTTGCGGACTGGGACGCCAGCTGCGATGAGCGGGGACTCAGGCTTATCTGCGCCAGCAGACCCGGGTACGCGACGTCTGCACGGCTCCCTGGCCGCGATATCGCGCAAGCCGCTCCCGACACAGCTGAGTTGCTCGAGCAACTTGGCCATCGTGAGTTCCTGGTGGCGGGCGCGTCAGGTGGCGGCCCTCACGCTTTGGCGTGCGGTGCGGTTCTGGCCGATCGGTGCAAAGCCGTCGCCACCTTGGCCGGTGTCGGCCCGTTTGGCGCGAGCGATCTCGACTTCCTGTCCGGCATGGCTCCGGAGAATGTTGACGAGTTTGGAGCTGCGCTGAAAGGCGAAACCGCGCTGCGGTCGTGGATGACAGAGTTCGCCGAGCCGTTTCGGCAGGTCACTGCCGATGACATTGTCGAAGCATTTGGCGAGCTCGTCGCACCTATTGACGCAAGAGTGTTGCGTGAAGGCTACGCCGAACATATGGCGCGAGAAGTGCGCAGGGCACTCGAGCCGGGGTTCGACGGATGGATCGACGACGACATAGCCTTCACAAAATCGTGGGGATTTGACCTGTCAGGCATGTCCGTTCCGGTAACCGTGTGGCAAGGCGACCTCGATCGGATGGTTCCAGCCGCTCACGGCGGCTGGCTCGTTGATCACATCCCAGGAGCAGAGGCACGCATGGTGAAAGGCCACGGTCATATTTCGCTGGTCACCGACCATCGCGACGAGATACTTGACGACCTTTTGAAAGACGTCCAAGGCTAAGTAAGAAAGCGGACTACGTCTGAAGCTTCCTCGTCGAGCATCTTTAAGTCGCGCTTACTGATCGGTTCAAGCGGTTCGAGCACGACGTTCCCGCCAACCCAGCGCCACGTGGCGACCGCTCTTCCAGCCACCAGCGCAAAGGCTCGGAAGAGCCCGTTGGTTGTGATGATGCCCCGATGCACGTCGACGATTGAGTCTCGCGATCGCCAACCAAGCAGCAATGGATCGAACGGCCCAAGGAGTGTTGGGGCCGGAACTTTCGACACTTCAGCTGGCGCGTCGGCGAGGATGAACAGTCCATCCTCGCGTTGGCTGATTCCGACGCCCTGTGAGAAACCGCGACGGGCAGCCGTCAGCGTGATCCCCGCCCACTTCGCTAAGTCCGGTGCGTCCGCCGGCCCGTGTCCGCGCAGGTAGCGGACTGCCAGCTCCGCCACAGCCTGATCCAGCTCAACCTCGGGGCGAGCCCCGAGCCATTCCTCGGCGTAAACGTAGGCATGGTGGTCAGCGACCATGGGGCCGCGCACCGCGATGCCATCGATGCATGCCCGTAGCAGAATGTGAACGAGGGCTTGTCCTTCTGTGGTGATCCCCGCGGCTTTCAGCAACTCTCGGATCTGCGAACGAGTAAGCACGCCTTGATGTTTGAGCTGATTCTCGATAATCCCGACAGCGCGTTTGGCGTCGCTTCCATTTACGCCTTCTTGGTTCAAGCGTCGCGAGTTGGATGTGCGCAGCTGTGGAGTTGTTAGAGCATGCAGCCACCAGTAGTCCGCTGCACGAACGAGATGAAGGGTGCCACGATTCAACCAACCAACGACTAGCGATCCGTCGTTGAGCGCTGCGTCCACATCGCTGCGCGTCGAACCCGGGCAGCGCGGACGGATACTCAGCCGCATGCCACGCGGATCCTGCGCCTGCACCGCAAGTAGATGACGAACAACGTCGACCGCCGAATCCACGCACGGATCGGGCCGCTGGGTCAGTAGTTGTGCGCCGAACCGCTGGCGCATGAGTTGGTCGCTGTTGCGCACTCGCAGACGGTAGCGTGCGGGTCAGCTCACCTCTCGGTACTTCTCGCCGACTGGTACGGCACTGGACACGGTATTGCCGGTGCCGGCCAGCGGACACGCCCAGGCTGGGTCGTAGGCGCAGGACGGTTGATACGAGAAGTTCAGGTCGACGACAAGCGCACTTCCATCTCCCCCCAGGTCGGCACCTTTGACGGTGTCAAGCAGGTACCGTCCGCCGCCGTAGGACTCGGTGTCGGCATCGCGGATAGGCAAGAAATAGCCACCGGCGTATCCGATCAACCACCAGACATCCAAGCTTCCGATGGCTGGAAGCTCGACGGTCCCGACTCGTTCGAAACGAACGATGCCGTCGGTTCCGGTCGACACTCCACGGATTTGGGACTCCGCGTACAACACCGGAACCACGAAACGGAACGTCTCGTCGTAGGGCGCGACCGCCGCACCCGGAAAGGCGGTGCGGAACTCCGCAGGGACTGGGCTAGCTGGGTGGGTCTTCAGCAGGTGGTCTCGCTGCTCCACCCATTGGGCGTGAGCGGTCGCGGGGTCTGACTCTTGGCGGACCGTTGAGTAGATCGCGTGGACTTGCCGGCGCCAGTCCAGCACGTCGAAACTCATGCGTCGACGCTATCGCGCTCGCGGCACATGCGGGGCTTTCCTCGTGTTGCAAGAACTTGACCGAAGTACGTTTCGTGATTGACAAGTTGGTGGGACGATCGAATACGAGAGAACCCGACCTGACGAGGATTCAATGATCCGTACGCTGCCATTCCTGATCGAAGTTGTGCTGCTTGTCTACTGCTTGGTGCATGTCATACAGACACCCGACGCCGAGCTGCGCAACCTCCCGAAGTGGGCATGGATTCTTCTCATCTTGTTCTTCCCACTTGTCGGCTGTATCGCCTATCTCGTCGCCGGTCGCCCGGTCGGCGTGAGCCAACGGCACTGGGCGCCCGGCAGTGGGTTCCCCGAGAACGAAAGACAGCTCAGCTATCCAAGCGATATCGATTCTCGGTTGGAAGCCGACCTTGCACGACTCGACCGCGAACACGAGGAGTCCCTGCGTCGATGGGAGGCCGACCTCCGAAAGCGGGAGCAAGGCATGGGTGACGACGCGTCGAGTCCGCCCAGCGCGTGAGTCGGCAGGTTCGTCGCGCGACGCTCGATGACTTGGCTGGAGTGTCGAAGGTCGCAAGGCTCACCGACCAGAGCGGCGAAGGTGCTGGCGATGACCCGCGATATTCCGCCCACGTTCTGGAGCGTGGGAGGTTGTTTGTCGCCGAGGTCGAGGGATCGATTGTTGGATATGGCGCGACCGTGCGCGTGGATCAGGTGGACATGCTTACGGACTTGTTCATTGCTCCGGAACGACAAGGACAGGGCATCGGTAAGGAACTGCTTGACGCGGTCTGGTCTGGAGCCGATGACCGCATGACCTTGAGCTCGTCTCACCCGAGTGCGTTGCCGTTGTACATGCGGTTTGGTATGGCTCCGTTGTGGCCGGTTTTGTACTTGCGAGGTGAGTCGACGCTGGCTCCACCGGGTTATGTTGTGCAGGACGTCGACGTCCCTGAGTGTGCTTTGCGCGAGCAGGAACTGACCGGGATCGATCGCAGTAAGGACTACGCCTACTGGGCAGCGCGACCGCAGTCGAGATTGTTCGTCGTGCGTTTCGCGAGCGAGGTGGTGGCAGTGGGCGCGGTGGGTGGCGCGGGATCCACCTACGGCGTCTCACATCTCGTGGCAGCCGCACCACAACACTCAGCTGACTCGCTACTGGCTGTGCTCTCGACTCTCACCGGCAGGTTGTTCCTTGCGATTCCCGGACCGCATCTGGGAGTTGCGCGGCTGGTCGAACAAGGCTGGCGGCTCGTAGACGTCGATCAGTTCATGGCGACTGCGGCCAACTTGGTCGATCCGGCGTTGGTGTGTCCGCACTCTGGTCTGATGTAGTCGAGCCAGCCAAGTCAGCATGGCAGATACAACAGGGAACGGCGCGGTCGATGCCACCCCCTCGCGTGGCACCGGCTGCGCCGTTCAATGGGTTCATCGGCCGAAGCGGGCCGAGTGTGTTCCGCCGTGTGGGTGAACCTCGAACTTCGGGAGTTCCACCGTGGACGGTTGGAGAAGGTGGACACTGGTCTCATGCCGGAATTACCCGAGGTCGAGGCTCTTGCGCTGTTTCTGCGGCAGAAGTTGGTGGGACGCGTGGTAGCGCGGGTAGATGTCTCGAGCATCAGCGTGCTCAAGACGTATGACCCGCCCGTCACCTCGCTGTGTGGACTGCAGATCAGCGACGTCGCAAGGCACGGGAAATTCCTGGACATCGACGTCGACGGCCTGCACCTGATCACGCATCTTGCTCGGGCCGGCTGGCTGCGTTGGCGGGAGAGCCAACCAACAACCCTCCTCAAACCGGGCGGTAAAGGCCCCATTTCCTTCCGCGTTCACCTAGACGACGGTTCTGGGTTTGACCTCACTGAGGCAGGGACTCAAAAGAAGCTGTCGGTATACGTTGTGCGTGACCCGCACGATGTGCCAGGGATCGTGAGATTGGGCCCGGATCCGCTTTCGCCGAGTTTCGATGTCGGGCAGTTTCGAAGCATCTTGACTGACCACGGTCGCACTCAGCTGAAGGGTTTACTGCGTGATCAGTCGGTGATCGCTGGTGTTGGCAACGCCTATAGCGACGAGATCCTTCACGTCGCGAAACTCTCACCGTTCAAGACAGCTGGGTCACTCGATGAAGCCGCGAGCCAGTCGCTGTATGACGCGATGCGACAGACGCTGCAGAACGCCGTGGAGAGGTCGGCCGGATTGCCAGCATCGGAACTGAAAGATGACAAGCGCGCTGGGATGCGCGTGCACGGTCGGAAGGGTCAGCCCTGCCCCGAGTGTGGGGACACTGTGCAAGAGGTTTCGTTCGCGGATTCCGCGCTCCAGTACTGCCCCACCTGTCAGACAGGCGGCAAGCCACTTGCGGATCGGCGCATGTCACGTCTGCTGAAGTAAGGCTCAAGTTGACGCTCATGGGGACGCTCAACTGGTCGGTCAGTACGCGAAACACTGATTGGTCGGCCCCTCCGTGTGCTTCAATCGCCAGTCATGTCCTTGGCTCACGGGAACGCCCCATCGGAGAACAGCGACTGGAACCGGCATGGCGACCCGCCGGTCGCCGGGACGGCACCCGGGCCGTTGCTAGCCGTCAAGGGTTTGGGTAAGGCGCTAGTGGCTTTGCTGTGGGCAAATATCGGTATTGCAGTGGTGACGGCGTTTGCCCAGATGGTTGTGCTGCTTTGGCTGACGAACCGCGACTCTGACGGCTTGGACTACGCCCTTCACAGACCCTTGGGCTTGACAGTGCCGGTCACAGCTCTTGGGATAGCTTCCACGTTGCTCACTCTTGCCATCGTTGTTGTTTGGATTGTCTGGCAATACCGCGCCACACGAAATGTGCAGGTCTGGGGGGTCGGTATGCGTCGGGGAACTGGCTGGGCAATCGCAGGCTGGCTGGTTCCGATCGTCTCGTTGTGGTTTCCCGCGCAAGGGATGCATGACCTCATGCGGGGGAGTCGCCCTGATGCCTCTTCGGGCAGCCTGGCTGGATATCAGGCCGCTGAGCCTCTCATCGGTTGGTGGTGGTTTTCCTACCTAGCGACGCGAATCTCTGCGGCTGTGGGTGCGGTGTTGACCATTGGCGCCGTCACGAACAGCGATTGGTTGACACCCAACCGCATACTGCTCGTTTCGCATCTGCCAGCAATAGCGGCCGGACTGATGGCGATTCGTATTGTCACGTTGACAACGGAACGGCAGGAGCAGCGCATGGAGGCGGCCCGTGCGTACTGGGGATCATTGACGCCACAGCAGTAAGCGGTGCGTGGTTAGGCTGGTTGAATGACCATCGAGGCTGAGCTCATCGATGCCGTGGGTGCCTCGCATGTTCTTGCGGAGCCATCGCTAACCGCGTCGTATGGGACCGACTGGACTGGACGCTGGTCGACAACGCCGAGGTTCGTCGTTCGACCGGCCTCGACCAAACAAGTCAGTGCTGTTCTCCGAGCGTGTTCGCGCTATCGAATTCCAGTGACCGCGCAAGGCGGGAACACCGGTCTAGTGGGAGGCGGCGTCCCTTCCGACAACGCTGGACTCGTCCTGTCGACCACCCGACTTCAAAGACTCGACGAAGTGGACGCTGACGCGGCGCAGGTCACCGTGGGTGCTGGCGTTTCGATCGCGTCGCTACACCGCCACGCAACGTCATCCGGTCTGGCCTATGGCGTTGACCTCGGCTCGCGCGACACGGCAACGGTTGGTGGAACCATCGCCACCAACGCGGGAGGACTGCGGGTGGTTAATTGGGGCGACACGCGTAGGCAGATCGTTGGCCTAGAAGTGGTACTGGCGGATGGGACCATCGCGCGTCAGCTCACGCGGCTACCCAAAGACTCGGCGGGGTATGACGTGAACGGACTGTTGGTCGGGAGTGAAGGCACGCTCGGTGTGGTCACGGCAGCCCGGGTGCGCCTGGTGGCGCCGATGAGCCAGAGCCGCGTGACGGCGCTAGTGGGTGTGCGCGACGTCAGGGACGCGCTCGCGCTACTTCGACAAGATGACCTGTTGGCTGCCGAGATAGTGGTCGGGCATTCGATGGAACTGGTCTGCAGCGCTGCGGGCCTGCCGCATCCGTTACAGAGCACGTGGCCCCTCTATGTCCTCATCGAGACTGCCAGTGAACCGTCGCTGGAACCGGATGCTGACGCTGCGGTGGACCGCCGACTGTGGGCATATCGCGAGCGTCAACCAGAGGCGGTCAGCACGTTGGGCAGCGTGCATTCCCTCGACGTTGCGGTGCCACTGGACCAGTTGCAAGTTTGCCTCGATGCGCTGCCCGAACTGATAGCGCCCCACGACTGTTATGTCTTTGGGCATCTTGCGGAGGGAAACCTGCACGTCCAGGTGGTCGGCGCTGAAGTTGACGATTTCACGACCGACGAGAAAGTACTCAAGTTCGTGGTATCACTCGGTGGGTCAATCAGCTCCGAGCATGGGATCGGCCGTGCCAAGGCGCCCTATCTTCGGTGGGCGCGCGACGAGGGGACGGTGCAGGCCATGACTGGTATCAAGCACTCACTAGACCCGGAAGGTTTGCTCAATCCCGGCGTGCTGGTTGCCTGACAGTTAGCAATCCCTGCCACGATGGGCGGGCCATGGCTCTCGTTCCACGACCTGACCGGCCGACAAATCGGCCGCTGGTCATCGCCCACCGCGGTGCATCCATCGATGCGCCGGAGCACACGCTGGCTGCCTACCAACGAGCGATCGACGATGGCGCCGATGGGCTCGAGGCCGACGTTCGCCTTACCGCAGACGGCCATCTGGTTTGTGTCCATGACCGGCGGGTGGATCGCACGTCTAACGGCCGCGGCGTGCTCTCAACTCTTGAACTTGCCGACCTAGAGTCGTTGGACTTTGGGTCGTGGAAGAGCGCAGCGCAAGATGCTGAAGAGCCGGACCAACTGGGCGCCGGTGCTCACGGTGTCCTCACGCTTGCTCGGTTGCTTCAGCTAGTTGTCGATGCTCCGCGACCGATTGACCTCGCGATTGAGACCAAGCACCCCACCAGATACGCCGGTCTGGTCGAGCGTCGGCTCATCGAGACTCTCGCGCAGGCTGGCTTGGCTGCGCAGGCAGGGCCGGGTTCCGGCCAGGTGCGCGTGATGAGTTTCTCCGAGGTTGCGCTTCGACGAGTTCGACGGTTGGCTCCGGGACTTCCCATGGTGTTGCTCATGGAGCGGGTGCCGGTCAGCTATCGCCTGGGATCACTCCCCCGCGGCGTCGCAGTCGCCGGACCTTCCATCGAAATTTTGCGCGCGCACCCCAAATTCGTTCAGCGGCTGATTTCGCAAGGCCACCAGGTCCATGTCTGGACTGTTGACGATCCTAATGACGTAGAGCTTGTTGCCAGGCTCGGTGTGGACGCCATCATCACTAATCGGCCCAAGCAAGTCATGGAACAACTGCAACAAGCGTCGTCAACCGACCACAGTCAGTCCGACGCCGACACCCAGTAGTCTCGCTGCGTGGCGTCCAAGAATGAGATGAGTGAGCCAACGACTGCCCCGCGCGAGCCCTGCCCGTGTGGTTCTGGTCGTCGCTTCAAGGCCTGCCATGGTCGCGCAGCTGTACGAGCTGAACACACGCGTGTCCTCCGACCGTTCGACGGGCTAGCCGGAGAAGCCGACTGGATTGCGATGCGAGAACTTGTCCCTGCTGCGACGAGCGAGCTGACGTTGACGGGTGAGTACGCATCAATGCGCGTCAAACTCGCGACAGTTCTGCCCATGGCGTGGCCGGCGCAGGTTGCGGACGATGGGACGGTGATGTTGGCGGCGCAGACCCAAACATCATCCGGCGATGTGGCTCGCGACATGGGTGACGCGCTACGTCAGGCGCTCGCGCTGACTCCGGGTGACAGTGTGCCGCCTCGTCCGGTGCCGGCCGATGCGCCACGAATTCAAGACTTGGTGGATGTCAGCGTCGCACCGAGAGTCATCGTTCACTCGGGGTTTGACTTCTGGTTCGACGGGACAGCTGACGTAGACGCTGCAACGAAGGCAACTTTGGAGCGAGCAAACGCCGCAGCTTCGCCGACCGCACGGTTGGCGACGGTCGAGGCGGCCTATTGGATGCAGCTTGGTGACCGTACGCAGCTGCGTTGGGTCCTCGCAGAGCCTGAGGAGAAAGCGATCAATGGATTGGCCCGGATGTTGACGGACGGCCTCGGGATGGGCGATGGGTCGCGATACCTCGGATCGTTCCGGTCGATGGGGTTGCTAGTGCCGGTGTGGGACTTGCCAGATGGTGCGACAGTTGAAGATGTCGAAGAGTCGGCGGCCGAGTTCCGGAAGCGACTTGATGACGCGGTGGCAGATACCTCGGCCTTGTCTGGGGCAGAGCGCCGAGCACGTGAGTCACTGCGGGCGCGTCAGCTGACACTGCACTAGCCGCGCATTCCAGCGATCTTTCGGAGTCCTGGACCCGCGATGAAACAAGTCGTGTGAAAGTTTGCGGATCAACTTGCATCCGACGCAACAATGTTCGACCCTGAACCAGGTCCGGACGTCACTGCATCCCCCGTCGGTGGCGTCCGGGCCTCACGCCTGTTCGCGGTTACGCGGTCGTCATATCAATGACAGGCCCCACGCTTCCAGTGCAGTGATCACGGCAAGTAGCGCCAGTAGTGTTCCTGAGACCCGGTGGATGACCACGAAGGACAGCCGACTGGCCAGCCAGCGACCGGCCAGAACGGCGAGCCCAGCAACCAGGAGCAGTGCAAACCATGATCCGAAAAAGACGGCCCAAGGTGCGTCGAATCGAGCTGCGAGACCGGCGGTAGTTAACTGCGATAGGTCCCCCCATTCCGCAGCGAACAGGACACCGAAGGAAACCCAGATGGCGCGCCAGCGTCCGGGATTTGGTGGGGTTTCTGGGTGCTCCGCCTCCTCTTCGAGAACGGTGCTGGGTTGGCTGTTTGCAGCGCTGCGGAACATCACCACAGCTCCGACCGTGAACAGCACCGAAATTGCGATCAGAACCGGCGTGCGGGGCAGCAGCGACAGAACCTGTCCGGCTGCGACTGCGATCGCGGACTGAACTGCGAAGGCCAGCCCAACTCCGATCCACACACTGAGTGCCGCGTAACGCGTCGACAGCACCAGGGTGGCGATGAAGGTCTTATCCGGTAGCTCGGCCGGCAAGATCAAGATGAAGGTCACGACGAAGGCTGTCGGATCCACGACCACGAACCTAGTCCGGTGCCAACGGGAACGGTGGCTGGCCTCGATCCGATGCTGAGACGTCTACGTGGGCCGGTAACCTGGGCGCGCTTCGGTATCCGAAGTCGACTACTCGCTTGCCATCGTCAGGAACCCCGTGACATCAGACCTCGATCCGAACGTTGTTGCCTGGATTGCGCTCGGTGCAGCGTTTGTCGCTGTGATCGCGTTGATATTTGCATTGATCAACGGTCTGCGGTTGCGACGAATGCGGGCACAGTACGAACTTCTGCAGGGCGATGACGGCAAGGAGTCATTCGTAACAGCCGTAAGCCGGAAGGCCGTCGAGGTCGAGAAGCTACGCGACGACGTGGAGCGCACGCGATCGCGGGTTGAGTCGCTGCGGCTGGACCTTGCCGATGCGATTCGTCACGTCGCCGTGGTTCGCTACGACGCGTTCAACGATATGGGTGGACGCATGTCGTTCTCCGCCGCGCTGCTCGACGACGCGGGCGACGGGCTGGTCATTAGCTCCATCAATGGGCGAACTGAAACCCGCACCTATGCAAAGGGCGTTAAAGGTGGTGCGAGCGACGCTCTGCTCTCGCCTGAGGAGGAACAAGTGATCGGATACGCGCAGCGAGGCACCGACAGCAACTAAGGTGTGATCGTGTCTTCGCCGCCTCCCCTGCCCTATGGCTACCTGGGTCCAGAGGGCACGTTCAGCGAAGCCGCCCTCTTGGGTTGGCTGGACTCGACTGATGCCGACGCCGTTTCATTCACCTCAGTCATCAGTGCGCTCGACGCGGTTCGCGCCGGCGAGATTGCCGGCGCCATGGTGCCGTTGGAGAACTCAGTCGAAGGTTCGGTGAGCGCAACGCTCGACGCGCTCGCCACGGGATCGGCATTGACTATTCTCGCCGAGGCACAGGTTCACGTAAGTTTCTCGCTCTTGGCGAGGCAAGGCGTGCAGTTGTCAGAGGTTCAAAACGTAACGACCCACCCTCATGCTGAAGCGCAATGTCGACGATGGCTGGCTAAGCATCTGCCGGACGCGCAATTTGCTTCGGCGGCATCAACCGCGTCTGCCGCTGCTTCAGTCGCAGACCCGAATAGCCACTTTGACGCAGCCATTTCGGCGCCGCTGGCGGGACGCGTCTATGGCTTACAGGCGCTCGCAGACGATATTGGCGACAACCCGGCGGAGACCCGATTTGTCCTGGTCGGCCCGCCAGCCGCACCCCAACCAGCTTCCGGAGCCGACAAGACCTCGCTGGTGTTGTTCATGGGCGAGGACCATCCCGGCGCACTGTTGGAGATTCTCACCGAGTTTGCCGTGCGCGGCGTCAATCTCACCCGCATCGAGTCTCGGCCAACTGGCGGAGGGATCGGTGACTACTTCTTCTGCGTGGATATCGAGGGGCACATAGATGACGCACGCGTTGGCGAGGCGCTGATGGGACTGCGGAGGGTCTGCGCTGAGGTGCGATTCCTTGGTTCCTACCCGCGAGTGGACGGGGTCACCCCGACCGTGAGAAGAGGCGTGGCTGACGAGGAGTTTCGCGATGCGCAGGCCTGGTTGGCCAGGATTCGAGACGGACGCGCCTGAGGGCACGTCATCCCTAGGCTTTCTCAAGAAATTCCGAGGAAATTGATCAAGGAACTGACCCATTCGGGCTAAACCGGGCTCTCCCGCCTGCCGATGGCCAACTCGTGCGCCGATTCACCCTCACGAGGACCTTCGCTGTGGTCAGCCTGACCACAATGCTGCTTCTTGCCGTCGCGATCACTTGGTTGTTTTCCAGCGCGCTGAGGGCGCAGGCGGAGCAGGACGGCGAAAAGGTTGCGGAATCATTCGTGACCCTTGGAGTTCAGAGCACGCTGACCGACAGCCTCCGTACCTTCTGGACGGAACCCGATTCGGTGCCGTCGGGGGTGATCGTCGAGCTGGACAAGATCGGCAGCTCGAACAATGTCGCTGTGCTCGACGGGTTGACGCTGTATTCCACGTCCGGCGAGCCGCTGTACTACCAGCACGGTGACCTCAGCACGGCGCCAGTAGCTGACCCAGAACTTATGGCAAACGTCCTCGACTCAGGGCGACCAGTTTCAAGTGTGGTCGAACGTAACGGGCAATCGTCGCTGGCGGTCTATGTTCCTGTCACCTACGGAGATGACTACACGGGAGCGATCGGTGTAGCCGTTGTGGAGCTGCCCTGGGAGGCAACGCAACAGTTTGTGCGCAAGTCAGTGTTGACGGTCTCAGCTGTCGTGGCAGTCATCTTGATGTTGGCGTGGCTGCTGCTCTACCGAACTGTTCACCGCGCGAGCCGAAAGCTTCGAGACCAAGCCGATGAGAACGAGAGACTTGCCCTTCACGACGCTTTGACGAACTTGCCCAACAGGCGTCTCCTCAATGACCGGCTGGAACGAGCGATCACGGCTGCCGAACGAACGTCGAAACCCTTGGCGTTGATGATGCTCGACGTTGACCGGTTCAAAGAGGTCAACGACACGCTGGGTCACGACCGCGGTGACGCACTGCTGATTCAGATCGCGCTTCGAATCGGAGAGGTGCTGCGCGATGCGGATACCGTCGCCCGGTTGGGTGGAGACGAGTTTGCAGTCCTGGCGCCGATCGTTGGGTCGATAGCTGACGCGGAACGGCTTGCCCGCCGAGTGCACAGTGTCTTTGATGAGCCTTTCGTCGTTGGCGAGCTGGTGCTCCACGTTGAAGCAAGTCTCGGTGTCGCCGTCATGCCTGAGCACGCGGAAAACAGCACCGAACTCATGCAGCGCGCGGACACGGCAATGTACGCAGCCAAAGCAACTCACGTTGGAGTTCTGGTCTACACCTACGGCGAGGACGGCAACAGCACGGACCGATTGGTGTTGTTGGGGGACCTGCGCAGTGCGCTGGGTACTGGGCAACTCAGCATTCACTACCAGCCCAAGGTCAATCTGGACAATGGCCAGGCAGTTGGCATGGAAGCCTTGCTGCGGTGGGCGCATCCCACGCGAGGCAACATTCCACCCAACGACTTCATCCCGCTTGCTGAGCGGACCGGGCTGATCCACGGACTTACTCGATACGTGCTCGAGATGGTCATGCACCAAATGTCGGAGTGGGATCGGGTTGACGCTGACTTCGCACATCTTCCGGTGGCGGTGAACCTCTCGGCACGGAACCTGCTGGAACCGTCATTTGCGGATTTCGTCGAGGACATGTTGGCCAGTCACCAGATCGAACCCGAGCGACTTGAGCTCGAGGTAACAGAAAGTGCCTTGATAGAAGACCCAGTGCGTAGTCACGAGATGCTTCACAAGCTGGCCGGGCTGGGTGTCAGCCTGGCCGTTGACGATTTTGGGACCGGCTATACCTCGATGGCACAGCTCGAGGCGATGCCGCTCACCACATTGAAGATCGACCGCTCGTTCGTCGTGAGGCTGGCCGACGACCCAGGGGGAGCAACCCTCGTTAAGGCCATGGTCGACCTTGCCCACGAGTTCGGTCTCGAAGTAGTCGCCGAAGGCGTCGAGGACGAGCATGTCACCCAGCGTCTACGCGAGCTGGGCTGCGACGTCGGACAGGGTTTCCTCTGGTCTCGACCCGTGGCTAGCGACGTGATTCCCGATGTCTTGTTCCAGCTGTCGTTTCGACGTGCTCGCATCGACGCGCCCGCACGCTGATCGATCGAAGAGAATCCCAGTCGCGTCTGCCCGCTGAACGTCGGTACGCTCATCAGGTGCTGGACATTCGATTTCTGCGCGAACAACCGGAAACGGTTCGGGCGTCACAACGGATTCGAGGCGAAGACCCCGACCTCGTCGATGTCGCACTGCGCGCTGACGAACACCGCCGCACCATGGTTGGCGAGTATGAAGCACTCAGAAACGAACAAAAGACTGCCGGCAAAGAAGTAGCCAAGGCGTCCGGTGAACGCAAGCAAGAACTGCTCGTGAAGTCCAAACAGATGGCAGATGACGTTAAGGCAGCAGAGGCTGCGCAACGGCAGGCCGACGAGCAACTGCGAGCTGTTCTGTTTGAGTTGTCTAACATCGTGATCGAAGGTGTTCCTGCCGGTG
>DATKIY010000285.1:0-13971 GCA_035543875.1 Actinomycetes bacterium
CCGGTTCCCGGGGTGTCGACGGTCAGCGGTCAGCAAAGGGATGGATTTAGATCACACGATCCCGTGGCCGGACGGCCCGACCGTGGCCTGGAACCTAGCGGTGTTATGCCGGTCTCATCATGTGTTGAAAACCCACTCCGACTGGAAAGTGCAGCAACTAGCCGGTGGGGTTTTGGAATGGACCACCCCGTCCGGGCGGGTGTTCACCACCAAACCCGCCGACTACCGATCCGGCGCACCACCAGGCAAAACAGCCTGAATTTGAATGCCGGCGGCGGCTGGAGAGCCGGACGAGTGACCGCCTGATGGGTGAGAGATCACGCTTCCCATTCCCCTTACGCCCCAACCGTCACTACGCTGAGGTGAGCGCGAGGGCCGTTGTCGCGCCGGTGGGGAAGCCGGCGAGCGGTCCTCGCTATGGGGATCGGTGCAGAATGACGGCAGAGCGTCCTTCGCTAGCGGAGGCAAAATTCTTGACCGTGGCTGAAGTTGCCACGCTCATGCGGGTGTCAAAGATGACCGTGTATCGGCTGGTTCACTCAGCTGAGCTGCCGGCCATCCGTGTCGGCCGTTCCTTTCGAGTGCCCGAGCAGGCTGTTCACGACTACCTCAGAGACTCATTCATTGAGGCGGGATAGGGTCCTCGCGCCCCCGCAGGTACGCTAGACCTCGTCGAGCGCCGTTTCGTGGCGCCGCACGGTCCTCGCAGCAGTCGTGTTGCGCACGAAGTCAAAGGAAGAGAATCACTGTGGGCTCTGTCGTCAAGAAGCGCCGCAAGCGGATGGCTAAGAAGAAGCACCGCAAGCTGCTGCGCAAGACGCGCGTCCAGCGTCGCAACAAGAAGTAGTCGCTGCGAAGACGCCCTCGGAGGTTGGCATGGCGCGTGTGGTGCTCGTCACCGGCGTCTCACGCTACCTCGGTGGGCGGTTAGCCCAACTCCTCCAGAAGGACCCCTCGGTCGAGCGGGTCATCGGAGTCGATGTCATTCCACCTGAGGCCGACATTGGCCGCGCCGAGTTTGTGCGCGCCGACATCCGTAACCCGGTGATTGCCAAGGTCATCAAGGCAGCTGATATCGACACGGTCGTCCACATGAATGTGATTGCGACGCCTGTCGGCGTTGGCGGGCGGTCTTCGATGAAGGAGATCAATGTCATCGGCACCATGCAGCTGCTTGCGGCGTGCCAGAAGTCTCCAACGGTTAAGCACCTGGTGGTGAAGTCGTCCTCGACCGTCTATGGAGTTTCGCCGAAAGACCCGGCGATGTTCTCCGAAGACATGGAACCTCGTCGGCTGCCGCGGTCCGGTTTTGCCAAAGACTCGGTCGAGGTCGAAGGCTATGTGCGTGGATTCGCACGGCGTCGACCCGACGTCTCACTCAGCATGCTTCGCTTCGCCAACATTCTCGGACCGGGAATGGACACTCCGCTCTCAAGGTACTTCGCCCTCCCGGTGGTCCCGACCGTGTTCGGGTTTGACGGACGCTTGCAGTTCGCACACGAGCGTGACGCTCTCGAAGTGTTGTTGCGATGCACCACGGAGGACCACCCCGGAACGTTCAACATTGCCGGTGACGGCGTCTTGATGTTGTCTCAAGCCATCGCTCGTGCCGGACGCATCAACACCCCACTTCCGTCTCCTCTCACGTTCGTCGCGCGCGAGGTTGGTCGGCGTTTTGGGATGCTCGATTTTTCGTCGGAACAGGTGGAATACCTCAAGTACGGTCGTGGGATCGACACTACAAAAATGCGACAGGTTCTGGGATTCGAGCCGCAGTACACCACGCAACAGACGTTTGACTCGTTTGTCGAACGACACCTTCTCGGGCGAGTGCTGCCACTGGAACGCGTCGACAGGATGGCCACGCAGTGACAGATGCGCGCGTCATTCCCATTGCTGGCGATGGAGATCATCCGAAGTCCAACTCGGACGCCTCGGAGTCGTCGACCCGACCGGCAGAGTCCGGCTCCGGCTGGGACCGGCGGTTAGCTGGCGCGCTGGCGTTCATGAGAAAGCGGGTCGAAGGCGAGTACGAGGTAGACGACTTCGGTTTCGACGCCGAGCTCACCAGCGAAGTGCTGGTTCCCATGCTTCGTCCGCTGTACGAGAAGTGGTTCCGCGTCGAAGTCCATGGAATTGAAAACGTCCCTAGCGAGGGCGGAGCACTCATTGTTGCCAACCACTCGGGGACAGTTGCGCTCGACGGCCTCATGACTCAGGTCGCGCTGGCCGACCATCACCCCGCAGAGCGGCACCTCCGCATGCTTGGCGCCGATCTCGTGTTCTCGTTTCCAGTGGTTGGCCAGCTTGCCCGACGAGCCGGACATACTCTCGCATGTAACCCAGACGCCGAACGTCTCATGGAGTCGGGAGAAATCGTCGGCGTGTGGCCGGAAGGATTCAAGGGGATCGGAAAGCCGTACTCGGAGCGATACAAGTTGCAGCGGTTTGGACGCGGTGGGTTTGTGTCTGCTGCACTCCGCACCAAAGTGCCGATCATTCCCGTCGCGATCGTCGGTGCCGAAGAGATCTACCCGATCCTCGGTGACGCCAAATTGCTGGCGCGGCTGCTCGGGCTTCCGTACTTCCCGCTTACGCCAACGTTTCCATGGCTTGGTCCTTTCGGAATGGTTCCGCTGCCCAGCAAGTGGCACATCGAGTTTGGTGAACCCATTGAGACCGATGCTTTCCCTGACGGTGCAGCCGACGACCCGATGCTGATGTTTAATCTCACCGACCAAGTACGCGAGACGATCCAACACGCGCTGTACAAGCTGCTCATGCAACGTCGCAGCGTCTTCTTCTAGCCGCCTAGTTCAACGCAGCAAGGTTTGGCCCGGTCTCCGCGAGTCGCTTTTCGATGTCGGGCATCAGTAGCGCTGCGTATGCGTCGGTCAAGTGGTGCGAGTCCTGATGGGTAATCACGTCGCCGACCATCGCGGGGCACACGTGGTCGGGACAGATCAAGTCATCCACGTCGAGGCTGGTGATCGCTGGGTCAGACTCCAGGCTCCGCCAGTAGGTCTCGACGAGCTCGGCGCCAGGTGGATCGATGCTGGGCTGAGAACACTCATCGGGCGGAGTATCGGTGGACAGGCATGCCGCCATCGGCGTTTCAGTCTCGGGGATGGGCTCGATCAAGACCATGCTGCCCGTGAAGGGTGCGAGGTCCTTCAGGTAGGAATCGGTCCCCGACTTGATGGCTTCGATCCACTCCGGATCGCCGGCCGTCACGCGCGTGCTGTCTGCGGTGAGAATGGCCGCGGTGCCACCAAGCAAAGACCGCCCAACCAACAACGTGACGTCCGGTTGCTCCTGCTCAGCAACTTCCAGCGCCTTGTCGCGAAACTCCTGGCAGTAGTCACGTACGCCGTCGATGGCCGGGTCGACTCGATCGACGTTGGGCCACGCGCAGCCGTTGCGACGGACACTCACCAACCGCCAACCCTGCTCGGCGGCTAAGTCGGCAGCTCCGTTCACCCAGAAACGTCCGTGTGAGTCACCGATAAGTAGAACCGTCTTCGCGTTTGGGTCAGTAGACCCGGTGACAGCCACGGTCGTGGCATAGCGGGCAGGATCGTTCTCGGCCGTAATGGCTTCGACGAGTTTTTCGGTCTGGGCGTTGACCGGAAGAATCACCAGCATCGCCGCCGCAGTCATCAGGGCGGCAAGCAGGCCGCCGATCGCGACCGTGCGTCGACGCGGTTGACTAGAAAGCGAAATACGACCCATCGGTTTTTCGATCAGGACCGAGGTCAGCGCCGACAAACCGATGGTGACCGACACAACGATGATTGCTCTAGGCACCCACATCGTGGGTAGCAGGTCGAGGTCGTCGCCGAGCACGATGACTGGCCAGTGCCACAGGTACATGGCGTAGGAGTAAGCGCCGATGCGTCGAGCAGGACCCCATTTCAAGCCGCGCCCAATGGCCGACTCATCGGAAACCTCGAGCCCCACCACAAGCAATGCTGTTCCCAGGCAGCTCAGCGCTCCGCGGCCGAATGGTCCGAGGCCACCAAGGAGCGGGCTCGCTGCGGTGAGCATGACTGCGAGACCGACCGCACTCAGAATCTGTGCAGCCGATGTTCCTCGCAGGAAGCTAAGCAGCTTCGCTCGTCCGGATTGCCATCGGAACACTGTGAGCGCCACGATCGCACCGATCATCAGCTGGTACTCGCGAGCCAGGGTGCCGAAGTAGGACTCCATGGGATGGTCGATCGACAGCCAGCCGGCGTAGAAAACTCCACCGACGGCTAGCGTTGTGACGATCCATCGCAGGTCGACGCGGTAGCGCTTGGCCAGTAGCACCAACAGCAGCAGCAAGATGGGCCAGACGAAGTAGAACTGCTCTTCAACGGCAAGCGACCAATAGTGCAGCACGGGACTGGGAGCATCGTCCGCGGCGAAGTAGTCCTGCGACTGCGCCAAGAAGAACCAGTTGGCTACGTACAACGCAGCCGCAATGAATCCGCCACGAGCTTCTGCGACCTCAAGCGGTGTGACGATAAACCGGAAAGCGACTGCCGTCACGAGCAAGACGGTCAAGGCAACCGGCAGCAGCCTTCGCGCCCGTCGCGCGTAGAACGCGATGATGTTGACCCGATGGTCAACGTCTATCTCTCGGATCAGCAGCGATGTGATCAAAAACCCCGACAGGACAAAGAAGACGTCTACTCCGGCATAGCCGTTGTCGAGAAACGGAACGTCTGAGTGGAACAACACCACCAGCAAGGCGGCTATGGCACGGATACCGTCTAGCGCTGGCCGGTGGTGGAACGGCAGCCGCTGGCGTCTATGGGACGGCGCTTGCTGCGGTTGCGGGGTTGCTTCGGGAATGACAGACCCAACATCGCCGGACATTCTCCTCCTATCGGTACGGCGCGTCGCGATCTGCAGAACGGCTGGCTAACGGTTTACGAGAAATTGGGCGCCCACGCGGCGCCCTACCCACACGATAACCCGAGATTTCGAGAAAACCGATTAGGCGGTGAGCGGTCGGTCAGTCGGTCGCACCGGCGCTGGCAGCGTTGTTGATCCAGTAAGCCATTGATCAACAGCGCTCGCGCACGCGCGTCCCTCAGCGATGGCCCACACCACAAGCGACTGTCCGCGCCCTGCATCCCCTGCGACGAAGACCCCTGGCTCGTGACTTTGGTAGCCGTCATCTCGACGAATAACGCCCCGCTCGTCAAGCTCAATCGAGGTGGTCTGACGCATCGTCGATGCATCAGGACCGACGAAACCGAGCGCAAGCAGGACCAAGTCGGCATCAATGACTCGCGCCGACGATTCGTCTCCGACAACTCCGTGTGCGGTGATCTCGGCATCCACGACCTCGATGGCTGCGACCCGACCGCTGCCGTCGTCGACGAAAGCACGAGTGCTCACCGAGAAAACGCGGTCGCCTCCTTCTTCGTGCGCGCTTGACGTTCGCAGCATCAGCGGCCAGGTCGGCCACGGTGTCGACGCCGCACGCGTCGATGGCGGTTCGGGAAGAATCTCCAGCTGGGTGACCGTCAGTGCGCCCTGCCGATGGGCAGTTCCCAAACAGTCAGCACCGGTATCTCCGCCCCCGATAATGACGACTCGCTTTCCTGCCGCATCGATCGGCGACGACGTGAGGTCGCCTTGTTGTACGCGGTTGGCGGGGCTCAAGTAGTCCATGGCGTGATGGACCCCTGCCAGGTCTCGACCTGGCAGGTCCAGCTCGCGCGGCAGCGTCGACCCCACTGCGACGACGACCGCGTCAAACCGACGACGCAGCTCACGCAACGAGGGTTCCGTGCCCACATTGACTCGAGTTTGAAAGCGAGTCCCTTCGGCGACCATCTGGTCCAGCCGCCGATCGATCCAGTGTTTTTCAAGCTTGAACTCGGGAATGCCGTATCGGAGCAGCCCGCCGATCCGGTCGTCGCGCTCGTAAACGACCACGGTGTGCCCCGCGCGCGTCAACTGTTGTGCAGCTGCCAGTCCCGCCGGACCAGACCCCACCACGGCCACCGTCCGCTCGGTCAATCGTCCCGGTGGAAGGGCGACAACGCCCCCTGACTCCCACATGCGGTCAGAGATGCCGACTTCGACCTGCTTGATGGCCACCGGGTCACCACCGATACCGGCGACACATGCGCTTTCGCAGGGAGCGGGGCAAACCCTCCCGGTTATCTCGGGGAAGTTATTGGTTGAGTGAAGTCGTTGCCCGGCTGCTTCCCAGTCACCACGCCACACTCGGTCGTTCCACTCAGGGATGACGTTTCCGAGCGGACATCCGTGATGACAGAACGGAACGCCACAGTCCATGCATCGACCGGCCTGCTCACTGACCTGCTCGTCGCCGAATCTTTCGAAGACCTCAGACCACGTTCTGATGCGCACGTCGACCGGCTTGCGTGTCGCCGTCACACGCTCGGTGGTGAGGAACCCGCGGGGGTCAGGCATTGACGACCTCCAACGACTCACGCTCGATGGCCGCTCGGTACTGCCGCGGCACCAACGCGGTGAATCGAGAACGCGTGGACTCCCAGTCGACCAACAGCCGGGCGGCGAGGGGTGAGGACGTGTCAACCGCGTATCGGTATAGGAGCTCGGCCAGCCACTGCGCATCGTTGTTGGAGAGCTTGTCGTGTTCGAGTCCGTCGTTGTTGACCAACGACGGATCAAGATCCAGCACGAAAGCGATCCCACCACTCATCCCGGCTGCAAAGTTGCGTCCCGTCGCTCCGAGAATGACCGCGCGACCGCCGGTCATGTACTCGCACGCGTGGTCTCCTACTCCTTCGACCACGGCGGTAGCCCCAGAGTTACGGACGCAGAAACGTTCACCAACCAACCCTCGGATGAAGGACTCACCACTCGTGGCCCCATACAGCAGGACATTGCCAGCCACGACGTTTAGCTCGGCAGCAAACTGCGAGTCGGACGACGGCTGGACGATGATGCGTCCACCGGACAGTCCCTTGCCGACGTAGTCATTGGCATCGCCAAACAGCCGAAGCGTCACGCCCTTGGGTAGGAACGCTCCGAGCGACTGACCAGCGCTTCCAGTAAGCGTGATGTCGACTGTGTCATCGGCGAGTGGGTTAGTTGCTCGCCGTCGAGTCACCTCTGCCCCGAGCATCGCCCCCACGGATCGATCGGTGTTGCGCACGGGGGCTGACAGCTGAACGCTGACACCAGTTGTGATCGCATCCATCGCTGCCGGGATCAGTGCGTTGTCCAGCTGCTTGGCTAGCCCGTGCTCCTGCTGGGTTGTCGCCCGCCTTGAAGCGCTCTGATTCTGCGGCGGCGGAGGAACATGTAGGAGCGACTCGAGCTTTAGCCCGCATGCTTTCCAATGTGTGACTGCCCGGTCCACGTCGAGGCATTCAACCTGTCCAATCGCTTCGTCCAAGGTGCGGAAGCCAAGGCTGGCAAGAAGCTGCCTCACCTCGGTGGCGACAAACTCGAAGAACGTGGCGACAAACTCCGGTTGACCGGCGAAGCGTTGTCGTAGGACGGGATCCTGCGTTGCGATACCCACTGGACAGGTGTCTAGGTGACACACCCGCATCATGACGCAACCCATAACAACCAGCGGAGCGGAAGCAAAGCCGAACTCCTCCGCACCTAACAGGGCGGCAATCATCACATCGCGCCCTGTACGTAGCTGCCCGTCAACCTGTACAACGATCCGATCGCGCAGTCCGTTCATCAGCAGCGTCTGTTGAGTCTCAGCGAGGCCGATCTCCCAAGGAGTTCCTGCATGTTTAAGGCTGGTCAGCGGCGCCGCACCCGTGCCGCCGTCGTGACCTGAGATCAGCACGACGTCGGCATGTGCCTTGGCGACACCGGCTGCGACGGTGCCGACCCCGACCTCGGACACCAATTTCACGTGGACTCGTGCGCTTGTGTTCGCACACTTCAGGTCGTGGATCAGCTGGGCGAGGTCTTCGATGGAGTAGATGTCATGATGCGGCGGGGGTGAGATCAAGCCGACACCGGCGGTGGCGTGTCGTGTCTTGGCGATCCACGGGTACACCTTGGAACCGGGCAGCTGGCCACCCTCGCCGGGCTTTGCACCTTGCGCCATCTTGATTTGCAGGTCCGTCGCAGTGACGAGGTACTCGGAGGTCACCCCGAAGCGTCCACTCGCAATCTGCTTGATGGCCGAACGCCGCGCGTCGTCCCGCAGTCGGTCAACGTCTTCCCCGCCTTCGCCACTGTTCGAGCGGGCTCCGATCCCATTCATGGCGATAGCAAGCGTTTCGTGTGCCTCTTGTGAGATCGACCCGTAGGACATGGCGCCGGTTGAGAATCGCTTCATGATCTCGGAGACGGGCTCAACCTCGTCGAGTGGAACGGGTGGTCGGTGGTCGGGGCGCCACTGGAGAAGCCCGCGCAACGTCAACCGACGTTCGCTCTGCTCATTGACGCGTGCGCTGTAGCTTTCGAAGATGTCGAACCGTTTTTCGCGGGTGGCGTGCTGAAGCCGAAAGACTGTCTCCGGATCGAACAGGTGGATCTCGCCATCGCGTCGCCACTGGTACTCGCCACCTTCGTCGAGCCTGCGGTGAGACGGTGACAAGCCAGCCGCTGGATAGGCAACCGCGTGGCGTTGGGCGACCTCACTTGCGATGACTTCTAGCTCGACGCCCCCCAGCCGAGTGGCCGTTCCCGTGAACCAACGATTCACCAAGGTTTGGCTCAGCCCGACTGCTTCGAACAACTGCGCACCTCGGTACGAGGCCACAGTCGATACGCCCATCTTCGACATGACTTTCAAGACACCCTTGCCTAAGGCTTGAACGAGGTTGTTGACCGCCTGTTCCGGTGTCAGGTCGCGTACGGCGCGTTCCCGCACGAGGTCTTCAGCCGTCTCCATCGCGAGGTAGGGGTTGACTGCTGCAGCGCCGTAGCCAATCAGGCATGCAACGTGGTGAACCTCTCTCACGTCGCCCGCTTCAACCAGTAGCGAGACGGCGGCTCGCATTCCTGATCGAACCAGATGGTGGTGCACTGCGGCTGTCGCGAGCAAGGAAGGAATCGGTGCGAGCTCGGCGTTGGAGTCACGATCGCTCAGCACGACAAACCGGATGCCTCGCTCGATCAACCGAGTAACTTCGTCGCAGATGTTCTCTAGTCGCTCGGTGAGCGTTGCCTCACCGCCCGCGACGCGATAGAGCGTCTTCACCCGGTCGGCCGCAAAACCCGGAAGGTCGCCGTCGTGGTTGATGTGAAGCAGTTTGGCTAGGTCGTCATTGTTGATGACTGGAAAGGGGACGCTGATTTGGCGACATGAGGCAGGGGTAGGCGACATCAAGTCATGTTCGGGCCCCACAAACGTCGCGAGCGAGGTCACCAGTTCTTCGCGAATCGCGTCGAGCGGCGGGTTGGTCACCTGGGCGAACTGTTGGGTGAAGTAGTCGAACAGCAACCGCGGACGTTGCGATAGAACTGCAATTGGGGTGTCAGTGCCCATGGACCCCAGCGCTTCGGCGCCTTCGCTGGCCATCGGCGCTATCAGCAGTCGGAGCTCTTCTTCGGTGTAGCCAAACGTCTGTTGCCGACGAAGCACGCTTTCGTGCGAGTGAATGACGTGTGTTCGGTCGGGGAGATCAGTCAGCTCGATGACTCCCGCGTGGAGCCAATCGCTGTAAGGCGTTGCCTCGGCGAGTTGTGCCTTGATCTCGTCATCGTCAATCAAGCGACCTTCGGCGGTGTCCACGAGCAGCATGCGACCAGGTTGCAGTCGACCTTTGCTGACCACTTTGCTTGGGTCAATGTCGAGCACGCCGACTTCGCTAGCGAAAACGACTCGGTCATCGTCAGTAACCCAGTAGCGTCCCGGCCGCAGTCCGTTGCGGTCTAGCACTGCACCGACCAGCGAACCGTCGGTAAAACAAACACTTGCTGGGCCATCCCACGGCTCCATCAGTGTTGCGTGATAGCGGTAGAAGTCGCGCCGTTGGCTCGGCATTGCAGCGTGGTGTTCCCATGCCTCAGGAATCATCATCAGCATGGCGTGCGGCAGTGACCGGCCGCCCAGGTGCAGTAGCTCAAGAACCTCGTCGAAGGTCGCAGAGTCACTTGCTCCTGGTGTGCAAATGGGGAGCAAGCGTTGGACGTCGCCACCAATGGCTCCGCTGGACAGCTCGGACTCTCGTGCCCGCATCCAGTTGCGGTTACCTCGAACAGTATTGATTTCGCCGTTGTGGGCCACGAGTCGGTAGGGGTGAGCGAGTGACCACGACGGGAACGTGTTCGTTGAGAAGCGGGAATGCACCACCGCGATCGGGCTTGCGAGGCGGTGATCCGACAGGTCCGGATAGAAGGGCTCCAGCTGGCTCGCCGTGAGCATTCCCTTGTAGACGATGGTGCGCGACGAAAGCGAGGGGAAGTAGACGTCGGTTGCGTGTTCGAGCTGCTTTCGGAAGGCGAAGCACCGGCGGTCGAGCGCAAGACCGCTGAGCCCGTCGGCGGTTGCTAGGAACAGCTGGCGCATGAGCGGTCGAGATCTTGCTGCCTCTGCGCCGAGCAGCTCAGGTGATACCGGCACGTCCCGCCAGCCCAGGACGTCAAGACCTTCCGCCTCGGCTATTGCCGGCACTGCCCCTGCGAATCGCTCGGCGTCTTGGGCAGTTGCGGCGAATGCGGCACCCACTGCGTATGCACCCGGGCTGGGCAGATCGAACGGCGTCACTTCGTGGAAGAATGCATCAGGTACTCGCAGCACAATGCCTGCGCCGTCACCGGTGTAGGGGTCCGCACCGGAGGCACCGCGATGCTCGAGATTGCGAAGCGCGGTGAGCGCGTCAGCAACCACACTGTGACTTGCTTGTCCGGAGAGCGTCGCGATGAAAGCGACGCCGCACGCGTCATGTTCGTAGTTGGGGTCGTACAGGCCTTCGTTCACAAGCCGCTCCCGTCATCCGCCAGGCGGGGGTGGAAGCGCGAACGTAGCCATCGATGGGGCTGATAGTCGATGGCGTTTCAGGAATTTCGAAACAAATTTACGTCCCCGAAACCTGCGCATTTCGTGTTCGTCCCGCGCAGATACCGATGGAATTCGTTTCCCGTGTTTGGTTGGGCAAACAATCTCGTCGACGCGCTCGTGGCATCTGCTTCGATCTCGACAGCGAAAAACCGAATGGGTCGTCTCGCAATGTGGGCGAGCTATCGCCGACGTCTGCCCGTCAGCACGCCTACGGCTATGCCAGCAGCGGCACCCGTGACCACTGCGGTTGGTACCCCGATTTTGGCTGCTTTGCGGCCCGTTCGGTAGTCGTAGATGTTCCACCCCAGCGCGCGTGCGTGACGCCGAAGCCGGGCGTCGGGATTTACCGCAACCGGTTGTCCAACGAGAGTCAGCATCGGAATGTCGTTCGCTGAGTCGGAGTAGGCGGCACACAAGGCGAGGTCGAGTCCCTCGCGCTCGGCGAGGGCCCGAACTGCCTCCGCTTTAGCTGGCCCGTGCAGCGGCGCGCCGACGAGTCGCCCGGTGTAGATGCCGTCGACTACCTCTGACACGGTGCCGAGTGCTCCAGTCAGTCCGAGCTTCCTGGCAATGACGCTGGCCACCTCAATGGGTGCCGCCGAAACGAGCCACACCCGCTGCCCGGAGGCCAGATGTTGCTCGGCCAATGCGAGGGTTCCCGAGTAGAGCTTGCCTTCGATTCTTTCGTCGAAAATCTCGTCGGTGAGTTGACCGAGTTCGTCGATCGAATGGCCGGCAACAAAAGACAGCGCCGCGTCTATTGCCGACGCCATGTCGTCTAGGTCTTCATTCCCTGCTACCCGAAACTTTGCCTGTTTCCATGCGAACGAGGCGACGTCGGACGCCGTAAAGAACTTACGTTTGGCAAGACCCCTCGCGAGGTGAAAGAGCGATGCCCCGCGAACCACTGTGTTGTCTATGTCGAAGAAGGCCGCTGCGCGCAGGTCTGTCGCAGGTTCTGCTGTTTGCGACGGGGCAACTGCTGCTGCGGCCTCACCGGCGACGACAGCTGGCGCCGACCCGTTGCTTGTCATTGCCTAAGACTAAGTCGCGCGACAACTGTCTTGATCAGTGCGTCCACTGAGCAATCGTTGACGAGATGAGTCAAGCGCCGCTAAGCGACAGTGCGCATCACGGTTGAGTAGTGAAGTGCCGCGATCAGTGGGTCCTTCGACCCGCCGTGCTTGCCGTGACCAGAGACCTTCTTGCGTGCAATCTGGATCTTCGAGCGAAGGATCTGGGTAGGTGTTGGTGCGGCAACCACGGTTGCGCTCGGCGTCCCACTTGTGGTCGCGGCAGTAGAAGTGTTCGAGGACGACCCAGCTGAAGGAGCCGCTGGAGAAGTTGCGCCGGCGGGGAGTCGAAAGACCTCCGAGACCCACAGCGTTCCGTCCTTGTCGACGGCGGTGCCGACACCCATCTGCGTGTAACCGGAGTCGAGAATTGCTGCTCGGTGCTCAGAGCTGTTCATTAGTGCCTGCTGGATGCTCGACCAGTCGGGACCACAGCCGATGTTTTCCCCTAGCTCCTGCCAGTTCGAAACCGAGCCACCAAGGTCTGGGTTGTGCTCCAACTGTCCCGATGCGGCCATCCGCTCGGCTTGTGCGCGCGCGGCGTACGCCAGGTCTCCGGCGTAGGCGTAGGCAGGAAGCCCAGCCGACGAACGGGCAGAGTTCGCGGCGCTGAAGAAGTCGCCTTCGTTGGGTCCGGCCAATGCGCGTCCGGGAGTTGCCGCTACCAAACCCGCGGTGGCGACAAGGCAGACCAGCAAGGCGACCAATGGCCGAATAGATAGACGGCGCAACACGGTGTACTCCTCCGGCGAACGGGCAGTTCGGCTCTCCCTTCCGGTCTCGGGGCCGTTCGGAGGGTGGTGAACCCGGTTCACCCATTTGGAGTAGTGCTCGGATGGCGTACTCGGTGGTAAGGCGGGCTGTGCCAGACTCACTCACCGTGAGTGATCACGGCGGCGCCAACCTTGCTGAGTACGTCCGGCAGGCGGCCGCGCAGCGTCCGGATGGGCCCGCCCTCGCGGTCGGTGCGACCCGTCTGACCTGGGCCGATGTCGACCGAGCCGTGGATGCGGCGTCGGCCGGCTTTCTGGCGGCAGGGCTCACGCAGGGTGATCGAATTGGGCTGTTTTTGGGGAACTGCCCAGAGTTTGTGATCGCCTATTTCGGTGTCCTCCGGGCAGGACTGGTTGCGGTCCCGCTGAACCCTGGCCTCACTGCTCCAGAGCTCGGGCCGCTGCTGACCCACGCCGGCGCCAAGCTAGTTGTCGCCGACGCCGACTCGATGCCGGCGCTGCGGCTCACCGGCGCTGATGTGCAAGTTGTGGTGGCTGGACCGGACGCCAGTGGTGAGCGTTCATTCGACGCGTTGCTGGAAGCCGGTCGTAGCGGGCAGCCGTCAGGTGACCAGGTGGAAACCGGCGTCGGAGGCGAGGATCTCGCAGTCATCTTGTACACGTCGGGCACCTCGGGTGAGCCGAAGGGTGCGATGTTGACCCACCGGGCGCTGCGCGGCAGCATCGAGCAGGTCGCGTCTCTCGAGCGCCCCATTGCCACCCCGGATGACGTCGTGCTGCTTGTGCTGCCGTTGGCTCACATCTATTCGTTGAACGGCACGTTGGGTGCGGTGGTGCGGCAGGCGGCAACCGCCGTTTTGGTTGACCACTTCGATCCCGAAGCCACTTTGCGTCTGATTCAGCAGCATCACGTCACCAACATCCCTGGCGCACCGGCTATTTGGGCAGCTTGGGCGAAGCGGCCGGATCTTGCGCCCGCACTTGCTGGTGTCAGGTTGTTGTTCAGTGGCTCCGCAGGATTGCCGGTCGACGTACAACAACAGGTGCTCGCGACGACGGGACTGTTTGTGCATGAGGGGTATGGGCTCACCGAGGCCGCGCCTGGCGTCAGTTCGACGCTGGTTTCTGGTTCCACAACGTCAGGGTCGGTCGGTCAGCCGTTTCCTGGAGTGGAAGTCAGACTGGTGGATGA
>DATKIY010000286.1:0-2086 GCA_035543875.1 Actinomycetes bacterium
GCAACCCCGATGTACAGCCCGCTACTCGCAATCGCCTGATCCTCGGGAGTCAACGTGATGAGCACGTCCTCCAAGCGCTGCACTGCCGGACGACCTGCGAGCTCAAGCAACACATTTCCCTCGGAGCGCGTGATGGTCATCGGGTTGCCGACTGGACGACAGCCTTGACTCACGACCGCCGAAACCCCGATGTCACCACCCAGGACCATTCCCACCGCGCCGCGATCCACCACTCGTCCGTCGACCAACAGGCGTGTCGAGCCAGCCCCTTGCCCACCGACCGCCAAACCACCGGCCAGAGGCAGTCCGGACAGCGTCTCGTCGGACTGCTCGACAAAACCCTCGACCGGGAATGAGTAGGCGTCGGCGAGGACGAGCGCCAGCCGATCATCTCCATCCAAGGGCGGCATCCCCACGACGGCGATGGAGTCGGAGGTGCGCATCACCTCAAGGTGGAACGTCCGAAGGCGAATCCCCGGAACATGGGCGACGAAGACGCTCACTGCGGAGACATCTTCGATGCCGTGCCCGCCGCCGATGACACCATGGGTAGCCGAGCACCCAATGGAACTCGTCGCATTGACGATCTTGGCTGCGGTGAGGAGTGCGGAAGCAACATCATCCGGAGCCGCTCCGTGAACAAAGACGCAAGCAAGATCAGGTTGAAGCGACCCAAGCTCGGTCATGGCCATGCTGGCCGCTGACTCAGCGACCCGAGTCAGGTCAAAGCCAACGGCCACGCCGGTCCCGCACTTCACCACGATCTCGGTACTCCCGTTTCTTTGAAAGTCTCCTCATCGTGTCCTAACCGGCCATCAGACGCACTACTCGTGGCACAGGGTCCACCCGTCTGGACGATGGCAGGTGCGCCGTCGGGCCTAGCGACGTACGGTCCCCTCATGGATCTCACACCGCCTGCCCCTGCCGACTCGCCAACCACCGTGGGTGGGCTCCGCTCCAGCGGACACAGTCACAAGTCTGTGAAGCATGAGCTTCGGGACAATGTTCTTCAACGTCTGCGTGCCGGAGAGCCCACCTTGCCGGGGATCATTGGCTTCGAAGACACCGTCATTCCTGAGGTGGAGCGAGCACTCATCGCATCGCACGACTTTGTGCTGCTTGGCGAGCGCGGGCAAGGAAAGACGCGGCTTGCTCGAACCCTCCCGGGTCTCCTCGACGAATGGGTACCGGCCGTAGCCGGGTGCGAGATCAATGACCATCCCTACGAGCCGGCCTGCGTGCGATGCAGGCGCCTGGCGGCCGAGCTAGGCGACGAGCTGCCGGTGACGTGGCTGCATCGTTCGCAGCGCTACGGCGAAAAACTTGCCACCCCCGATACAAGCGTCGGCGATCTTGTCGGAGACATTGACCCCATCAAGGTGGCAGAGGGCCGCACTTTAGGCGACCCGGAAACGATCCACTACGGCCTCGTTCCCCGTACCAACCGCGGAATCTTCGTCATTAACGAGCTCCCCGACCTGGCCGAGCGCATTCAAGTGTCGTTGCTGAACGTCCTCGAGGAGCGGGACATCCAAGTGCGGGGATACCAACTCCGTCTCCCCTTGGACCTGATTCTCGTAGCCAGCGCAAATCCCGAGGACTACACAAACCGCGGTCGTATCATCACGCCGCTGAAGGACCGCTTTGGTGCCGAGGTGCGGACTCACTACCCGATTGAGCTCGACGATGAGCTAGCGGTGCTCAGTCAGGAGTGCCACCTGGAAGCTGCCGTGCCGGAGTACCTGTTGGAGGTGGTTGCGCGATTTGCCCGCGAGGTGCGCGAGTCCCCTGCGGTCGACGCGCGATCTGGAGTTTCTGCACGGTTCGGCGTCGCAGCGGCAGAATCCGTTGCCGCTTCCGCAGCTCGTCGAGCGGCACTTGTCGAAGAGTCACCTGCTGTCGCGAAGATCAGCGATCTGCCAGGTGTTGTCGCCACACTGCGAGGCAAAGTCGAGTTTGAGGTCAGCGAAGAGGGCCGTGAGATCGACGTGCTCGAGCACCTGCTGCGACTTTCCACTGCGGCCGTTTTTCGTGCCCGGCTCGCAGGTCTTGACCTTGAACCATTCGTCGCTCGCTTCGAAGAAGG
>DATKIY010000287.1:0-4620 GCA_035543875.1 Actinomycetes bacterium
CGGAGTCACTGTTCGATCGCTTTGTGGCATACCGGGAGTCGCTTGGAATGGAAGTCATACCGCTCACTGGGGGCACAAATGTCGCCGACACTTTGCGGCGTCGGCTCGAAGCTGACGGTTTCGTTTGTCTGCTCGCCGATCGTGACCTCACCGCGTCCGGTATAGAGGTGCAATTGCTAGGCGCGTCAGCTCGGTTTCCGGCGGGGCCCGCTCTTCTGGCTGCTCGCACCGGAGCCACGTTGATGCCGACGCTGTCGTACTACGACCGCGAGCGCACGCATATCGAGTTCCTTCCTGAGATCGTCGTTGCGACCTCTGGGTCACTACGAGAGCGAGTTCAACAGGCGACGCAACGTTGGGCAGACATCGTCGGGCAGGCGGCACGAGATCACCCGAGTGACTGGCACATGCTCCAACGCATTTGGTCGGACGACCTGGTGGCTGCGCGATGAAGGTCGGGTTGGTCTGCCCCTATGCCTGGGACGTCCCCAGTGGTGTCGCCATCCACGTACAGGACCTGGCGGAGGCGCTCATAGGACTCGGCCACGACGTTTCGGTACTCACGCCGGGCGATGAGGAGGCCGACGTTCCGCCATATGTGGTGCTGGCGGGCAGAACCATTCCCGTCCCGTTCAACGGCTCCATTGCGCGCGTTCAGTTCGGCCCGCGCTCTGCCTCGCGGGTGCGCCGATGGATTCGCGAAGGCGAGTTTGACGTCCTGCATGTCCACTCGCCGGTTTCTCCGAGCTTGGGAATGTTGGCGTGCTGGTCAGCGATTGGTCCGATCGTGGCCACGTTCCATGCGTCGCTTGACGGTCGGTCTCGGATGATGAGCGCGGGGTCGTGGATCCTGCAAGCAACTCTGGAAAAGGTGCGAGCCCGAATAGCGGTGAGTGAGGAGGCACGCCGGACGATTGTCGAGAATCTCGGCGGCGATGCGGTGTTGATTCCCAACGGGGTCGACGTGAGTCGCTTCAGTGATGCGGAACCACTGCCAGGCTGGCCGCACCCCGATGGCGGCTTGGTTTTTCTCGGTCGTGTCGACGAACCCCGAAAGGGTTTGTCCGTGCTCCTTGAGGCTTTCCCCGACATCGCGCGAGCGCACCCAGGCGTCCGACTTCTGATTGTCGGTCCAGGCGACGCCGATGTGATCAATGAAATGCTTCCGTTAGCGCTTCGGTCGCAGGTGGAGGTTCTGGGGCGGGTTGACGGTAAGACGAAGGCTCGCGCTCTGGCTTCGGCTGACGTCTATGTAGCTCCGCATGTCGGTGGAGAGAGTTTTGGAATTGTGCTTTTGGAAGCCATGGCCGCTCACACTGCCGTGCTCGCGAGCGACCTTGATGCGTTCAGGTCGGTACTTGACGACGGTCGGTGCGGTCAGCTTTTCCCAGTCGGCGACGTCGCCTCGCTGACCAATCACGCCGTCGAAATGCTGGGCGATCGCGAGCGGCTGGCTGAGTTGGCTCGCCTGGGCGATGACCAGGTTGCGCAGTACGACTGGTCGAAGGTGGCCGCTCGCATTGTGTCGGTGTACGAAACGGTGGCTGCTCCTGGCGAAACCGTCAGAGAGGACGACCGTCAAGGTCCTGGCATGTTCGCAGGTCGACTCCGTCGTAGTGATCAGTCGTGATTTCGGTCGGCTGGGTTCTGGGCGTAGTCGTCCTCGCCATCTTGGGGTTATACCTGCGGGGACTGATCGGGAGACTCGATCGCCTCCACCTTCGCGTCGAGGCTGCACGTGAAGCACTCAACGTCCAACTGCTTCGTCGCGCAACGCTCGTGGGGGAGCTCGCGTCCTCCGGCTGGCTGGACCCCGCGAGCTCGTTGCTTCTTGCAGATGCCACCACGGGCGCGCAGCATGCGCTGGAAGAAGAGCGCCCCCAGGCGGAGAGTGCTCTCACGCAAAGCCTGCGCAGCGTCCTGGACGAGCCCGAAGTGATCGATTCAATGGCGCAGACGACACGGGGAAAGCAGCTCCTGTGCGACCTCGCTGAGGCGTGCAGCCGAGTGGTGTTGGCGCGAAACTTCGCCAATGAGGCCGTGCGGCAAACGTCGCAGGTGAGGGAGCGTTGGCTCGTCAAGGCTTTGCGGCTTGCAGGTCACGCCCCGATGCCGATCGGTTTCGAGATGGACGACGCGCCAGCGCCTGGCTTGGCGCAGTTCGCTGGTTCAGCCACGTAACCTGGTGTGATGTCTGCACCCGGGGAACGCCCCACCCCTCACTCCCGTCCAGCGGTCCGTCGACCGATGATGTCGACATTCGCCGCGGTGGCGGCTCTGGGCGTAGTCGTCTCGACGTTAGCCGCTTGCAGCGCCGATGTTCCAGCGGCTGCGCCGGCGTCGCCAGCTTCGACCTCGGTCTCGCAAACACCCACACCGCCGCCCGAACCGCCGACCACACTCCTGTCTGGCCGCAAGGGCAAGGACCACAAAGTTCTGGCGATCAAGCTGGACAACACCGTCAACAGCGACCCTCACGCTGGACTTGTTGCAGCGGACGTGATCTACCTTGAAGAGGTTGAGTACGGACTGACTCGCTACGTGGCGGTCTACTCGTCCAAGTACCCCAAGCGGATTGGTCCGGTGCGCAGCGCGCGAATCAGCGACCTTGAGCTGCTCCGTCAGTACGGCAAGATTGCCTTCGCCTTCTCCGGAGCTCAACGACTGCTCCTCGACGACATCGCGCGCGCATTCGTCTACCCATTAAGCAACGACGCAGGTGCGAGTGGTTACTCGCGCGACCCGGCCCGCACACCACCATGGGATCTGTTTGCCGACCCCAAGGCACTGCTCAAGGGTGCGCCGAAGGCACGCAAAGCCAAGGACGTCGGGTTCACCTTTGACGAGCAGGTTCCTGCGGGCGGAAAGCCGGCGCGATCGGTCACGGTTACCTGGCCAGGTGCTAACGCGCGTTTCGTCTGGTCCAAGAAGGAAGACAAGTGGCTGCTCTGGATGGACGGCACTGCCGCGACCTCCACGGAGGGACCGCAGCTTGGCGGGTCCACGGTGATCGTGCAGCAGGTCAACTCGTACCCCTCGCAGTTCGGCGACAGCTACGGCGGCGTCACTCCCATGACCGAGACTGTTGGCCACGGGAAGGCCCTGTTGATGCGCAACGGACAGACGTGGCCGATCACGTGGTCCCGTCCGAAACCCGAAGACGGCACTACCTGGAAGTACCGCGGCAAGGAAATCGCGCTTGACCCCGGGCAGGTCTGGATCGCGCTGAACGACAACGACCGCGAGCCGCAAATCACCAAATAGCCCCCACCTGGGGTGAATCACTCGCCGGGAAGCGTCAGCCCGTACCATGGGGGTGGCGCGCCGCGCGTCGTTGTTCCCCCTTCCAGTGAGGTTCACGTGTCCACCACCGCCCCCGACAGCACCCCCTCGATTGGCACCGCGCGCGTCAAGCGCGGGATGGCCGAGATGCTCAAGGGCGGCGTGATTATGGATGTGATTGACGCCGAACAAGCCAAGATTGCCGAGGACGCTGGCGCGGTTGCTGTGATGGCGCTGGAACGCGTTCCTGCTGACATTCGTAAAGACGGCGGGGTCGCTCGGATGTCCGACCCCGACATGATCGACGGCATCATCGAGGCCGTTTCCGTTCCAGTGATGGCCAAGGCGCGCATTGGTCACTTCGTTGAGGCGCAGGTGCTGCAGTCGCTCGGCGTCGACTACGTCGACGAGTCCGAGGTGCTTACGCCAGCAGACGAGAAGCTGCATATCGACAAGTGGCAGTTCACAGTGCCTTTTGTCTGCGGCGCGACCAATCTCGGTGAGGCACTTCGACGCATCGCCGAAGGCGCAGCGATGATTCGCTCGAAAGGCGAAGCCGGTACCGGCAATGTGGTCGAGGCCACGCGACACATGCGACAGATGCTCGGCGATATTCGTCGCATTCAGTCAATGGGTGACGAAGAGCTGTTTAACGCAGCCAAAGAGCTGGGCGCCCCTTACGAACTGGTCCGCGAAGTTCACGACGCCGGCAAACTGCCGGTCGTAATGTTTACCGCTGGGGGACTAGCAACGCCAGCTGACGCAGCGATGATGATGCAGCTCGGCGCCGAAGGTGTTTTCGTTGGCTCCGGAATCTTCAAGTCAGGCGACCCGGTCAAACGTGCCAACGCAATCGTGCAGGCCACGCTTCACTACGACAACCCAGACGTCATCGCCAAGGTGTCGCGTGGGCTCGGTGAAGCGATGGTGGGCATCAACATCGACACCCTCCCCGAGTCGGAGCGTTACGCCGACCGCGGCTGGTGAGTTAACGCGTTACGTTGCTGATGGAGTCATCGGCGTCTGGCAAGACCGGACGCCCAGTCATCGGGGTTCTTGCCTTACAGGGGGACGTCCGCGAACACGAGCAAGCGCTGGCGCACTGCGGCGCGGACTGTCGCCGGGTACGCGATGCGAATGACCTCGATGCTGTCGACGCGCTAGTCATCCCTGGTGGCGAGTCCACGACGATGAGCAAGCTCGCCGTGACGTTTGGCCTGATTGAGCCACTGCGAGCCCGCGTCAAAGCGGGGATGCCTGCGTACGGTTCGTGCGCGGGCATGATCATGCTGGCCGACCGAATTGAAGGTGGTCGGCCAGATCAGCAGACGATCGGCG
>DATKIY010000288.1:0-2557 GCA_035543875.1 Actinomycetes bacterium
AAATCGCTTCCGTATCCCACCTGGTAGTGGCACCAGTCGGACGTCGCGTTGTTTGGTGACGCTGTTTTGCTGAACCCGTAGGCCAATCGATTGTCCGTTGCGCTGGCGACACTATCGCCTGCGTAGTAGAAGCGTTTCGTTTTCGCGTCCCACATGATCTGCGGATCGAAGTTGTTGTTACCGCTTTCTTGCCAGAAGTTACTCAACGAATCGCTGTTGACGAGTGCTCCCGCACGGTCATAGATCCCCACCTTGGCATTCACCGTCTCGATGAACCGAGTGGTTCCGATGGCCCCGGTCGAGTCAGATGGAGTGTGCCCAGGGCTCGTAAGACCGTCCCAGCGCAGCAAAGTGGCTGGAGCCGCCAACGTGGGGCCGCCCTTTGTCGACCCTGATGAGAGTCGCTTGGCAGCTTGAGCTTTGGCCCGCTCGTACCTTGCCTGGTCGGGGACCAAATAGCCCTGGCTCATGGCGCGGGCCGCAGCAATGCCGAGGGTGCCATCACCGCCACCAGACGCAGCTTCGATCTGGAATTTCGCTGCGCCACTGGCGGCATCGCTCGCGGACGCCAGGGGTACTAACAGGCCCAGTACCAGTGGGGGTACGGATAGAAGTAGCAGTTGTCTGTTCACAATGACCTCCCGATTGGTCACAGTTGGGCCATCGCCAGGTCCGACCCCCGCTTTTGGTGGTTCTGGTCACGAACCACGACTGAGTGTCGTCCGGTTGCCAGAACCACTCGCGATGCACGACAGGCCGCCGCCGCAAGCGCCGTGCATCGGGACACGAGTTAGCGTCGCGCGTAGTAGGCGTCTTGGGGCGCACCTGCCCGGAACCCAGGAATCTCGGCGAGACGCGACATGTCCGTCCAGGCCGCGTGGGTTCGGCCAAGAGAGTCAATGACGACGCCGTTGTAGTCGCCAATGAACGTGGCGCAGATGTCACAGTCAGCGGCGTGCGCACGGAACCAGATGGAAGTGTTCGCCTGCGAGTCCGCCGTGCTCAGCGTGCTGAACGACCAGCTGTTAGCGCTGCCGCCATTCGACGACTTAGCCATCCGAATCCGGTACGTGCCTGTGCCGCTCTCCTCCATGTAGACGATGCGCACCTGGCCACTGCGCGCCGCAACCCAAGGCATCCAACGATCAGCACCAGTTGCAGTGATCTGCTGAGTCTGCGACCAGCTCCGTCCACCATCGGTGGACTTCGCCAAGAACACGTCGGTGTGCGTCACAGGCACGCCACCAGTGTCGATCGTGCCGTTGCGGTTGTCGGTCCAGGCGACGTAGAGGTTGCCGTTGACCGGGTCGACAGTCATCCCCTGCACGGTTTGCGTGCGGAACTGGTACCCGGTCTGGGTGGCACGGCCATCGACATTGATCGGGTAGTCGGTGCCCACTCCATCCTCCAGGTTTGCCACCTGGATGGGGTTGCTGAACGAACGACCACCATCGCTCGAACGCACGGTGACGATCTGGTCCTCGAACTCGAACGGGCTCTCCCACGTGGCGTCATTTTGACCGTTCGCGAACTGCACGACGAGGTCACCGTTTGGCAGCGCGGCCGGTGCGGAGAACTGATCCTCATCACACTCATTGGCGGCGCCCGCTGACTGGAAGGTGCACAGCGTCGACGACGATCCGCTGATCTCACGCCCAGATGTCCAGGTCTTGCCCGCGTTGTCTGAGTAAGCCATATAGATCGGGGACTCGATGTAGGCGCCCTTGTCCAGGATGTACCGCGTCCACGTGACGTACATGCGACCGAAGTGTGGCGATGCCGGGTTGTTGTCGACCGTCGCCCACGGCTTGTCCATGAAAATGCCGTTTGCCGACGGCGTGAGCGACCCGGAGCCTTGCGCGATGGTGATCGGGTTGCCCCAGGTCAGTCCGCCGTCAGCTGAGTTCGAGACTGCGACCGAGATGTGACCGCAGTACGGACCGGCCTGACCGCAACCAGCGTTCAGCTGGACCATCGAGGCGCTGTCGAACTTGGCGTTGAACACGGCAACGGGATCGCCATTGCCTCCCCCGCCGCCAGAACCCATTGGAATCTGTCCGTCGGTCCACGTCTTGCCCCCGTCGAAGGACGTGAAGAACCCGGTGGGGACGCGCGCGACGATCGTCCCGCCCTTGAACAGGATTTGATAGTCGTTGGAACCCGCTAGCAGATGGTCGGGGTTCTCCGGGTCAACGGCGATCGACAACTCGTTGTCGGGGTTTGTCGGTCCATCGCAACTCAAGTCGACGGCGGTCGCTGGATTTCCGGTCGACGTACAGGTGACGTTGCTGACTTGGCCAGCACCACCGCTGAACGCACCGTCATTGGCCAGCTTGTTCAACTCCAGGAGGCTGCCCGACAAACCTGCGAGCTCGTCGCGCTCAATGGGGACTTCCGACGACTGCGCGGGGACCACAAAGACTGGTGCGATCAGGACGCCGGCTGCTGCAGCGACAAGCCAGATGCGCGAACGGTTCATGACCAACCTCCGAAGCGATGGGGACTTCTCCCCTCCTACTCCCCAAGCCGAGACTGCGCAAGGCCCAAAAGCCGCCGA
>DATKIY010000289.1:0-6727 GCA_035543875.1 Actinomycetes bacterium
TGCTTTTTGGCAACATCAAGCCTGGCTTGGTCGGCGGTGGCCAAGTGCTCACTTGGCGCGAAGTGGCCGACGGCAGCGCGGACGCCTACCTGGATGATGTTGCATCCAGGATCGCCGAACTGGACAAGCCAGTTTTTCTGACGGTGCAGCACGAGCCAGAGGACGACGTTGTTGAGACGTCGGGCTCCGGCTACACGACGAGTGATTTTGTGGATATGTACCGACACGTTGAGGATCGCATCGAGATGCAAGTTGCCCAACGCGCCACGGTGGGCAGCAGTGGGTACCCCATTTGGGTGTGGGACGTTACGGGGTATCCCAAGTGGCAGTCGATGTGGTCGCAGCTGTATCCCGGCGACGAGTTTGTGGATTGGATTGCCTACGACCCCTACCTGCAGGACCCGACCGACTGCGACTTTGGCTGTGTGGCAAACAGAACGTACGCCGGTTATCCGGATTGGACGGGGTTCTACGACTGGGCAGAGCAAAACGAGCCGGGAAAGCCACTGATGCTTGGTGAGTGGGGCGTCAGAGAGGCGCCAGACGGTTCATCCTCGTCCGCCAAAGCGGAACTGTTCTCGTCAACCGCACAGATGTTGGCCACGGAGTTCCCGAGATTGCGTGCACTGATCTACTTCAATGACGCTAAATCGCCTCAGAGTCCACTCTCGAGTCGGATCGAGACGTCTGACGAGGCGCTTCAAGCTTATCGGGACATGGTTGCTGATCGCTACTTCGATCAGAGCCCAGTTGGGTCGCGGTAGCACGACGTCCAAAGCCCAAGACCTAGTTTGCGGGCCACTTGTTGTCGTCTCAGGAACTCGGATTGCCAGTGATAAGGAGTTCGGTAGGTAAATTCATTGGCGTAGCCCAAACGCACCGCACGCGCGTTGTACTGCCACGGCGGATCAGAGGCCGTGACCCAGACGTAAGCAAGGGTGCGGCCATAGCGGTCGAGCCGACCTTGCGAAGCGTCATACTCCAACGCGACCCTCTGATGGAGCAGAACCTTCGAAGCGAACTCGGAGGCGTCCTGACCGAAGCACTCGACCCCGATGTTCGGATCGACGGTTTCTGGAGTGTCTATTCCAATCATTCTCACAATCAGGTGTCGTTTGTCTCGCGACAGATCAACAGTGTCGCCGTCCACGACCCTGGTGACGGTCCACCCTTTGCTAACGGCACCCTCTACGGCTTGGAGGGATCGGGGGTTCGGGCTCCGAAGGAGCTCCGCTGCCCGGTTGGCTCGTCGGCTGACGTCTGCTAGCTGACTGGATCCACCCGCCAAGACGAGCAGCGCGCAGAAGACTGCCAACAACCCGAAAACACCACGCGATGTCCGCCCAGCCATGCGGCTGACCCAAACAGGTGGGTCTGACCGTCCCGGCAAGGGTCCGTGACCCTTCAGATTCGGCAGGGCTCGGCCGAAGCAAAATGGAGTCCACTTCCCTCGAAAGGGTCGAAAATGACCGTCACCTCGGTTTCGCCTGTCGAACAGGCGTTGCCGGCTGGACGCATTCAGCAGGTCGCTGGGGAGTTGACCAGCAGTGTGCGCTCAGTGGTTAGAGGACGTGACGGCGCCGTGGCTACCGTTGTTGCCGCCGCTCTCGCTGGGGGACACGCGCTCATCGAGGACCTCCCCGGCACAGGCAAGACGACGATGGCGCGAGCTCTTGCGTTGTCAATCGGCGGCGTATTCCATCGGGTGCAGGGCACAGCAGACCTGCTGCCTTCGGATATCACCGGCTCCAATGTCTGGGATCAAGCTCGAGGCGTCTTCTCGTTTGTTCCGGGGCCAATCTTCGCTCACGTACTTCTGGTTGACGAGATTAACCGCACGCCCCCAAGGTCGCAGTCGGCTTTCCTTGAGGTGATGGAAGAGGGCGCGGCCACCATCGACGGAACCCGACATGCGGTTCCCTCCCCGTTCTTCCTCGTTGCCACGCAGAATCCTGGCGAGCAGTACGGCACCTATCCGTTGCCGGAGAGCCAACGCGACCGCTTCGCTGTCTGCGTTGGCTTGGGCGATATAGGCGAGACTGATGAGCTGCAGGTCATTCGAGAGCAGTTGCAGCGACCGAGTGTCGATGAAATTACGCCGATTATTGACGTCCAGGAGCTGGAGTTGGTGCGGGCGGGTGTAAGGGCGATACACGTTGAGGATGCTGTCCTCAAGCATGCGTTGCAGGTTGTGCGTCAAACTCGAAACCATCCGCAGCTCATCATGGGCGCGAGTTCACGCGCGGCGATCACGCTGGTTCGGATGGCTCAGGCCTGGGCGACGATAGCCGGCCGTGACTATGTGACTCCCGGTGATGTGAAAGCAATGACGCTTCCGGTCTTGACGCATCGTGTTGTCGCCGAATCCAGCACGTTTACGCCAGCGCAGGCTCTGACCGACATCATTTCCCGCGTTCCGGTCCCCGTCTATTAGGCGGGTTCTGGAAGCTGCACGAGGAAGGTGTATGAGCGCCATGCTCTCCAGCTCGTTCCTGTTGCCTTGGCGACCTATGCGTTCCGGCTCAACGCCCCTAGGGCGTGCCGTTCTCGGCGCAGGCATCACGTTGTTGGCACTATCCGCGCTCACGCAGGCTCGTTGGCTCCTGCTCTTGAGCTGCCTCATGGTAGGAGCGAGGATCTCTTCGTGGTTTACCCAATCACGCGCACTGAGTGAGGCAGGATTCTGCTTTCAGGGGCCAAAGCGATGCGCTGTTGGTCAGGTCGCAGAGCATCGAGTCCATGTTCATAACCGGTCGAGTCGCCAGTTGGGCGATCTGAAGCTACGGGTACAGTCCGCCGGTTTTCCTGACTACACGCTGTCCGTGAGGCCGACCTCACCTGGGGGGGAAGCTCGCCTGTCGTTTCCCCGATTGGCCCTTCAGCGTGGAGTGGCTACTGAGCATGAGCTCTTCGTAACGACAACAGACTGGCTTGGATTGCGGTGGATGTCAGCGCAGGTAGTTGTGCATCGAGAACTCATCGTGCATCCGGCCGTTCGTCCCATGGCTGCTCCGTCCTCGCGTCGATGCGGAGATGACATGGAAGGTGTAAGCATCGATCGTTCCGGGTCGTCGCTGTTTGCTGTACGGGAATGGAGAGCTGGCGATTCGACGAGGCACATGCATTGGCGTAGCACCGCTCGCCGCGGCCAGAACATGGTGGCCGAGCTGACAGTCCCCAGCGATTTCGGGTTGGCACTACTCGTAACAGGGGACGGTAGGACACAGGTGACCGAGGAATGGGTATCGCACCTGGCTTCAACGTGCATTAACGCGTTGCGCAGCGGTCGCGCGGTCTCGGTCACAGGAGGGCCCGCTACCCGACGAATGGTCACGTACGGAACTGCCGTCGACATCTTGGACTGGTTTGCCGCGGCTTCCGTTCCTGATCTCCTCCCTGTCTCCTCCTTGCCCGACTGCTTCCGACGGGTCGGCGTCGGGGGGGAAGTGCTGGTCGCCACAATCGGTGAGATCTACCCGAACTGGCAGCCCGCGGCTGACGAATTGGCCCGGCAGTATGGCGTCGCGTGGTCCTTCCTGAGGGCTCCCGGGGCCATGTCGGGAGCCGTCTCATGAACTCGTTTCCGGAGGGAACCCTGCCAATCAGACTTACTATCGCCGGTTGCGGGAGCATCGGTCTGGCTGCGTTGGTAGCTGCAGACCTGATTTCCGCGGGGATCGCGATCGTCTCGATGGTGGTCTTGTTCGGTGCGCATCTGATCTCACTCTGGTGGACGTCGCGGCAGGCCCAATCAGCCCGACGGCTGGTGGGGACAACCCTGCTTTTCGGTATCGCGTTGTGGGTCGTCGTTCGGGTTGCCGGGAGTGATCTGAACAACCTTGGTCCCATACTTTGCGTCGCCTTGGTGGGTATCACGATCATCCAGGCTGCCACCATCACGTCCAAGCGCGACGTCGTTGCGTCGCTAGCTCTTGCTATTGCCATGCTGGTCCTGTCTGCCGGCACTTCCACAGACGTCCAGGTTGCGGTCTTGTGTGTCTTCGGCATGGGGATGGGGTTAGTCGCCCTGTCGATGGTTCACCGCATGTCAGGAGACAACCCACCCGAAGTCGTTATTTCCACCACCGGCCCCGATACTTCGTCCGGCTCGAAGTACAAGTCGTCAATCGCCGTTGGCGTTGCAATTTCAATCGGGCTAGCGGTCTTCCTCGTCATGCCGCAGCCTCCCGCTGTCTCTGCAAGCACTGGGTTGTCAGGGGTGCTGGGCGACGCTGGGTCAGGTCAAGACGGCTCGACAGCTCGAAGCGTGGATGGCTACTCGTTCGGCGGGATGGATCTCAGAGCCACGGGGGACTTGCCTGACACCCCGATGTGGTCCGTACCGCAGAGTTCGCCGAGCCTTTGGCGAAGCACAGTTCTTGATACCTACACGAACGGCGGTTGGACGACTTCTGCGGTTGTACAAGCTCGCACGGTTCCAGGACTCGCACGTTTTCCAGGTTCGCGGTTCGACCTACCCGCTAGCGGTCCGACGCGAGTTGATACGGCCATTCCGTCTCCGGACTACTCGGGCGCGATTATCAGTCCCGGTCAGATGGTCTCTGTTGAGTCTTCGATGGAATTATCCATTCAGGACACGGGCGATGCCATTTCGGTGACAAATTTTCCGCATCCCTCGCGTTATACGGTGACCTCCGCGACAACACTTTCGGTCGCGGATGCAGCAGAGCAGACGACGGGCAGAGCCGAGCCAACAGACGCGGGACGATTCCTGATGGTCCCGCCCTCGGTGACGCCACGTGTGAAAGAGCTGGGGCGACAACTCGTGGCGTCCGCGACGTCTCGCGCCGATGCAGTTTCCAATGTCGAGCGGTACCTTGAAGACAACGCTGAATACACCCTCGACGCCCCCGTGGCGGCGCGCGACCAAGATCCCGTTGACTTCTTCCTCTTCGAATCTCACTTGGGGTATTGCGAGCATTTCGCTGCGGCAGAGGCTCTCCTGCTGCGTTCCGGAGGGATCCCGACGCGAGTCGCTACGGGGTTTGGTTATGGCGTCGACGCGCCGGATGGTCGCCGTACCTACCGAGGGGTCGACGCCCACGCCTGGGTAGAAGTTTGGATGCCGGGCGTTGGTTGGGCATCATCGGATCCGACCCTCGGAGTTCCGCTGGCCGGAGCGAACACGAACATCTTCCAGCGCGCTCAGGATTGGCTGGCGAAACAGCTGGACGATCAAAGCGCTCGCCTGATCGGTGCACTGGGAATCATGATGCTGCTCGGGCTATCAACGCTTGGCTGGCTGCTGATGCAACGTTGGCGTCGCCGTCGGAGCTCCCGGCCAGCGGAGGAGCTCATTGCGCGACGAGTCGGCCTGCTGGAGCCCGTTGCATCCTTCGCCAGGTTGGAACACGTACTTGAACAGTCGGGTGCTCCTCGCGCGGTTGCCGAAACGCCCACTGAGCTGGCAGAGCGCCTGCCCGGACAACCTTCGCCGGCGCTCATAACGGTCGAGCAAGCTTGCTACGGTCTAGACAGGCCGAGTGATGCCGACTGTCGCACGGCGGCCAATGCGTTGACGGAGACCCAACACCGGATTGTGGATTCGCCTCGGTCAGCTGACTAGGCAAGGACGTCCCGGGGCCGTTTGTGCCTCGCGCGGCCGTTCGAGGCAGTAAGTTTGTAGGTAGCTGTCGACTTCAGCCACGTCTTCGAGGGGGCGACCTAGTGCGCAGTAACGCCAAATGACCGTCACGCAGGAGTCTGACCTCCATACCCAAGCCACACTGCTTGTCAGCAATATTCGACGGGTTGTCAAGGGACATGACTGGGCCGTTCACATGCTGTGTTCGGCGGCACTAGCCGGTGGCCATGCCCTACTGGAGGACTTACCTGGTACCGGCAAGACCACCATGGCACGAGCCTTTGCTCGCTCGGTTGGAGGTGAGTTCCAGCGTGTACAGGGCACCGCGGATCTCCTCCCTTCGGACATCACCGGTTCGAACATCTGGGATCAGTCACATGGGGCCTTTACGTTTGTTCCCGGTCCGGTCTTCTGCAACGTGCTATTGGTCGACGAAATAAACAGGACGCCGCCGCGAACCCAATCGGCATTTCTTGAGGTGATGGAGGAAGGCGCTGTAACGATTGACGGCACGCGTCACGACGTTCCGACGCCGTTCTTCTTGATGGCCACACAAAATCCGGCGGAGCAGTACGGGACGTACCCACTCCCTGAGAGCCAGCTCGATCGCTTCTCTGTCAAGGTGCGTCTCGGAGCCATTGAAACTGCGGACGAGATTCAAGTGGTTCGTGACCAGCTGTTCGCAGCAACCGTCGATGACCTGCAGCCAGTTGTGAGTATTGCCGAGTTCGCCCAGCTACGCGCGGCGGTGCGCCGTGTACATATTGCGGATTCCCTCATGGAATACATCGTTGCACTGGTCCGCTCGACTCGTGGCGACGCGCGTCTGGGGTTTGGTGCAAGTTCTCGTGCGGCGATCACACTGGCTCGACTTGCTCAGGCATACGCAGTCATCGGTGGTCGAGACTACGTCGGTCCCGGCGATGTCAAGGCTGTCGCATCTCCTGTCCTGTCGCATCGCGTCAACGTCGTCGGGGCTGGAGTCAACGCTGACTCGGTGATCGCGGACTTGGTTGAGCGGGCACCGGTCCCCGTCCACACGTAACCGAGATGCGTACCCGCGCTGCCATCATCGGCAGAACCGACAGCCGTTCAACCGCCCTCGGGAATTGGGTGCTCGCA
>DATKIY010000290.1:0-8773 GCA_035543875.1 Actinomycetes bacterium
GCAGCGGCTCGAACGGTCTCCCCCACCGTCGATGCCCGTAGGTGCTCAAGCTGAACCCGAGTGCCAACCGTGGTCGTCGCCGGGGCGAGGTCTGCGTCGCCGAGTGCTCCAATACATGCCGCCTCGCAGAGCGCGAGAAGCCGCGGCGTCGCGAGTACCTCGACGTCACCACTGCCCACGGCTAGCGCGGTGTCGTCGGCCCCAACGACGTGAACGAGTGCTGCCTGTAGCCCGACTTCTAAGCCCATCTGGGGAGAGTATTGCGTCTTGATGTTTCCCGCTGAGCGAGGAAATCCGGATCAAGTACCCACTCACGACTGGCTAGCGCTCGGCTAGTTCTGGCAATGAGACAGAACCGTCGGGTGCCTATGGCAGCGGGAGGGAGGTGACCGTGGAGTCGGACGCCTCATGCAGCGCGAGTGCGCAGGTGACGACCTCGACTGAGATGTTGTCGCGACGCAGCAGCACCTGGCCGCCGAGGCTTCCGGCGACGTCACGGATCTCGACGTCGGTGCCGAGTTCGTGCACTGTCCCCGCGGTGCTGCCCAAGTAGATAAGTCCACGTCTGGGTTTCGTCCTGCGAGCCGACGATGAACGTCCCGTTGCCGCTGACGGCGACTGCGTCCCAGCGACTGCGGTGCGTCGATGACGAACTCCTCGGTCCAGGGACCGGACGAACACCTCGCACGTCAGAAAGCCAGCTCGACCCACGACCCAACGGCCCGACAGCGCGATCGGCATCAAGAGGTCAGGCGGCCGCTGCAGGACCGGATCGGAGCCGGGCGTGGCCCACATCGCGAGGTAGTTGTTCCGCTCGACGCGGTCGCGGACGATCCCGTTGATGGTGCCATCGCCCATGATGTCGAGGAAGGCATCGCCGTAGTAGCCGTCCGGCATCGCCAGCTTGATGGGCGTCGAGCGGGGAGACGGCCACAGCACAGGACGCGCAACGTACTCGGGGTCGGTTGGGTCGTAGCGGTCGCGGTTGGTCTTGAGGCCGACGACCGCCCGGCCGTTGACAGCGAACGCGTAGTAGTCCTTGCGCACCGCGGCGCCTGCCTCCCTGGTGTGGCGAGAGGACGGGGTCAGCGCAAGGACCTGAAGGCGGCCCGGAGTTCTTCAGAGAACAGCTGGGGCTGTTCCCATGCCGCGAAGTGGCCACCTCGGTCGAGCCTGTTGTAGTGGATGAGGTTGTCGGGGTAGGCGCGCTCGGCCCAGGCCCGCGGAGCCTCGTACAGCTCGTACGGGAACACGCTGATGGCGAACGGGATCGTGATGGGCTTGGCGTCGAAGAAATCCGCCTTGTTCTCCCAATAGAAGCGGGCCGCGGAGACGCCGGTATTCGTCAGCCAGTAGAGCGTGATGTTGTCGAGGAGGTCGTCACGGGTGAGGTCACTGTCCAGGGTTCCCTCGAGGACCTTCTTCACCAGGCCGGGCTGACCGGACCCGTCGCCGTGGTCGAGCGCGAACGCCGCGAGGTCGATCGGTGAGTCCGAGAACCCGTAGAGCGTCTGCGGGCGGGTCGACATGATCTGGGCGTAGGCCACGTGCTTCGCGTAGAAGTCGCTCAACTGGCCGTACGCGCGTAGCTCCTCGTCCGAGAGACCGGCTGGCGCCGGATCCCCGCGCTCGAATCCCTTGACGACGTCGGCCGGGGCTGTCCCGGGCATGTTGGAGTGGATCCCAAGCAAGCCCGGAGGTGCCTGGATGCCCATGGTCTGCGTGACGGCCGCGCCCCAGTCACCACCCTGAGCCACGAACTCGGTGTAGCCGAGGCGATTCATGAGCACGACCCAAGCCCGCGCGACCCGCGCCGGATCCCAGCCGGTCGTGGTCGGCTTGCCGGAGAACCCATGGCCTGGCAGGGACGGGATCACCAGATGAAAGGCGTCCGCCTCGGCGCCGCCGTACGACGTCGGATCCGTGAGCGGCTCGATGATCTTTAGCTGCTCGATGATCGAGCCGGGCCAGCCGTGCGTGACGATCAGCGGCAGAGCGTTGTCATGTCGCGAGCGGACGTGGATGAAGTGGATGTCCAGCCCGTCGATCTCGGTCAGGAAGTTCGGAAGGGCGTTGAGCTTCTCCTCGCAGGGCCTCCAGTCGTAGTCGGTCGCCCAGTGGTGTGCGAGCTCCTGCATGGTCGCCAGCTGGATGCCCTGGGAGTCGTCGTCCACCGTCTCGCGCTCGGGCCACCGGGTCGCGGCGATGCGGCGGCGCAGGTCGACGATCGCGTCCTCGGGAAAGTCGACGCGGAAGGGGCGCACCGGCCCGTCGTCGACTATCGAGAGCCCGTCCGTTGCACTGGTTTTGGTCGACGCGAGATCACTCATGGGGCCCTCCAGGGCGGGATCGTTGCTGTCACGCCGGGATCGAGCATAGGGACGTGCGGGCAAGGTGGCAATGAGGGCGGCCTCCGTGGCATCCCGCTCGTCAGCGCGATCCCCGCGATGGACAACGGGCGTCATTCCGCGAATGACGCTGGGTGCAGCGAGCCGATCCCGTGGGGCCGATGTCCGAGTACGTTGCCCTGTGTCAGGCCAGTGCGCTGCATCCGCCGTCGGGAGCGCGGCCTGTTGCGGCGTCGATTGGCCGTTCTGGGCGGCCCGCTTGTCGCCGCGCCTTCGCCGGTCCTAACAACCAACAGAAACACTGGACGGAACATCGTCCATCCCGGAAACAATTCCTAACAACAAAGTCGAAACGACACTTGTAGCAACGGTCAGCGACTTGTGCCTAGGTCAGGGATTGCGACAAAAGCGGCTCGATGAGGTCGCGTCGGAGTCGAAGTTTCCGGCCAACACGTCGACCGTGAGCCGAGTTGGATTATGCGACCAAACCGAGTCGACGCAGTTCCACCGTGAGGTCGTGGGGACTACTGGAGGCCAACATTGCAGCTTCAAGCGTGATGACACCATCGCGAATGAGAGAGACCAGGTGCTGGTCGAAGGTCTGCATTCCGTAGTAGGAGCCCTCACCGATCAGTTGCGTGATGGTTCCTGTCTTGTCTGGATCGGCAATGGCGTCGGCGATACGTCCTGTGTTGACGAGGACCTCCATCGTCACGCAACGTCCATAACCATCTGACCTCGGCACAAGTCGCTGACACAGAATTCCGCGGAGCGACTCAGCAAGGGTCATGCGAATCTGCTTCTGCTCGTGCGGAGGGAAGAAGTCAATGATGCGGTTTACTGTCTCGGCCGCGTCAGTGGTGTGCAGCGTCGACATAACGAAGTGACCAGTTTCAGCCGCTGCCAGTGCCGCTTTTACGGTTTCGGGGTCACGCATCTCACCGACCAAAATCACGTCGGGGTCCTGACGCATTGCAGCGCGAAGCGCGGTTGCGAAGTCTTTCGTGTCGAGCTTGACCTCGCGCTGGTTAATCATGGACAGCTTGTCGTAGTGCAAGACCTCGATCGGGTCTTCGATCGTCACTGCGTGAATCTCACGGTTGCTGTTGATGTGGTCGATCATTCCGGCCAACGTCGTGGTCTTGCCGGAGCCAGTAGGTCCGGTAACCAAAACCAGTCCACGCGGTTCGAGCGCCAGCGCTTGCACCACCTGGGGAAGACCCAGGTCTTCGATCCCAATCGCGCCGACAGAAACTCGACGGAAAACCAAGCCGGCGGAACCACGCGCACGGAAAGCGTTGACCCTGAATCGACCAATGCCGCCCATCGAGTACGCAAAGTCAGCTTCATTGGTCCGTTGGAACTCTTCCCAGATATCTGGGCGTTCCCTGAGCACCTCACTGACCATGCTCTCGGTGTCACTCGAGCCCAGAACCGAGGCCTGCAGCTTGCGGAGGCGACCGTCTATACGCACGCGAGGAGGCGAACCCGTCTTGCAGTGCAGGTCGGACCCACCGAGGTCGACAAGAGCGCGCAGGAACGGTTCGACCGACTGCGGGGCGGCGGTAGTTTCAGAGCTCTCCACGAGCAAGGCTTCGGAGCCTAGAGCCGTCACCTTTAGCCCGAGCGGGCTAGCCCGGCCCATCTAGCCATCCCAGGTCAGTCGCAGGACCCGTCGCTAAGCCAGCTCGACCATCACGTCGCCCTCTTGCACAACGTCACCCTGGGTGACCGAGACCCGAGCCACCTGACCCCCGAACTCGGCCAGGACGGGTATCTCCATCTTCATGGATTCCATGATCACCACCGGCTGCCCGGCTGCGATCTGCTCCCCCTCGACGACCAGAACTGAGATGACATTGGCCACCATCTCTGCCCGAATCTGCTCGGCCACTGGCGTTCCCTCTCGGTCCATGCAAATTCCGGAGTTGTTCAACTTCGGGTTGTTCAACTTCGGGTTGAGTAAATGCGGACACATCAAACCACGTGCGGACATACTGCAACGGTGGCGACGCGAGCAGTCATCCTTCGGCCGGCCACAACGGCAGATGCGCAAGCGGTGGCGCTGGTTCATCGAGCGGCATTTGATCAGGCGCTTTCGTGGATTCCCCCCTTACACACTCCTGCGGAGGACCTCGCCTACTTCTCGGGGCTGGTGGTTGACCAGAGCACCACAGTCGCCGAGCGAGATGGGCAGGTAGTCGGCTTCACCTCCTACCTGGACTGCTGGCTCAATCAGTTGTACGTGTCGCCGTCAGAACAAAGCAACGGTATCGGCGGCACGCTGCTCCGCGCCGTGAAGACTGAGCACGAGTCGGTCGCGCCCAACACTCCGTTGCAGTTGTGGACCTTTCAGGCCAACGCTGGCGCACGTCGCTTCTACGAACGGCACGCGTTTGTTGCCGTCGAGTTCACTGACGGAAGTCGTAACGAGGAGCGCGAACCAGATGTGCGTTACGAGTGGGTCTCCGACTAGGCGTCGACGAGCATGGTGCGTTCGACAGCCCTGGTGAGAATGTCCACGACCTGTGGGTCGTATTCGTACGCGACTCCGAGTCGCAGGCGCTCAAGGGCTGCCAGCCGACGATCGGAGTCGAGTGAGCCTCCCACCAGATCGTCATACGCGTTGGCCGCCCGAATGACGCGGCTCGCCAGCGGCACACCTGCGTCAAAAGGCTGTCCCGGGCGTCGGTACGGCTCAGCCTGTCGGTCGACAATTGTGGCCACTCGATCCATCACTCCTGTTTGTCTGATGACCTCTGCACCCAGTTCGGCGATCCGGCGCTGCTCTTCCGACGAGACCATAACCGTGGCCCCACCTGGAATTGGGTCGGTCAACGACAACTGCCCGATGTCGTGCATGAGCGCCGCGTACTCGAGGTCAACCAGCTGAGCTTCGCTCAGGCCCATTTCGCGACCAACGGCCAGCGACAACCGTGCGACGCGCTGCGCGTGACCCGTCTCGGTGTAACCGCCCACTTCGGTAACTCGTGACAGGGCTCGAATCGTCTGCAGATAGGTCGCGCGGATAGCCGCGTATCTACGGAAGGAGAACTGCGCAACCAGCAGTGGAAGCGCAAAGATTGGCAGCGCCCAGTAGCCCATCACCTCGGCAGCCAACGCAATCAAGACGCCCGTCGCACCAATGGCCGAGCCAATCCCAAGCAGTGCGCGAAGCTCGTCGCGGACCGCAGACGCAAACGGGATGCGCTCTCGTCCTGAGCGAGCCAGCGCCGCTAGCAAGGCATCGACGATTCCGGTGAGTACCACGATGGCCAACATGAAGGCAGGCAAAGCCCATCGCCTGCCTTCAAGCCCGTCGAGTGCTCCACTGGTGTAAAGCGGGCGGAACAACGCGGCCGCGAAACCAGCCACAAGAACTCGACGCGCTAAGGCCTCCAGTCGCGGGGCCTGCCCGACAGCCACGTGCGGGATGGTTCCGACCAGGATGGCCACGCTCGTGACGGCAACGACCTGCCCGACGTCGTAGTCGGTCCGCATCAAGCCGTCTGGTCCCCGGAAGTCACCGAGCAATGCGTATGCAAGCCCAGCCGCTGCGCCCAATGGAGCGGCACTCCGATCGCCGGGAAGGTTCACTCGCACCAGTTCGCCGACAGCAATTAGTGCGCCGAAAGCGATCGCGATCGATGGCTGGACCAAGCCGGTGACAGCCGTTGCGGCGATCCCCGCCACCGCGAACAACAGTCCACCGACAATCACGAGCACGGATCCGCCAGCAAACTCGTCGAGCCAGGTTCGCCTCATGACCAGCCTCCACGCTGCAGGACGTCTTTGCCATGAAGCTGCCGCTCCTCAGCGGCCTCCGCGCGTGCAGCTTGGATCGCAACGGCTTCGTCGTGACCAGATGGTCGCTCGACCGTCGGGTCGTCGTGGTCATAAGAGCCACCGGACAGCTCAACGTCAGCGTCGCCTTGGTCGATCGGACCGACCGTCCGCCATGGTTCAGCTTGAAGCGCTGTGACGAGGGCACGCACCATGCGTGGATCGAACTGAGTGCTCTCGCAGTGTCGCAACTCAACCAGCGCCTCGGGAACACCCCTAGCGCCGCGATACGACCTCGTTGACGTCATGGAGTCAAAGGCATCCGCAACCGCGATGACGCGCGCGAACTCCGGAATCTCCTTGCCCTGCAGGCCGCTTGGATAGCCTCGCCCATCCAGTCTCTCGTGGTGGTGCAAGATTCCGGCATAGGCCTCCTCGAGGAACGCAATCCCTCGCACCATCTCGGTTCCTCGCACCGGATGTAGCTGAATCGCCGCATACTCAAGGTCGCTCAGCGGACCCGATTTTTGCAGGACGCGAGTCGGCACGCCCAGCTTGCCGACGTCGTGAAGAATTCCCGCGTAGCGCAGCGCTTCGACTCTGTCCTCGCGCATGCCCAGGACACGAGCAATCATCACCGAAGCCCTGGATACGCGCTCGCTGTGTCCGCGCGTGTAGTGGTCTTTGGTCTCAACCGCCTGTACTAGCGACCTAATGGTGGCTTCGTACGCCTGCCGTTGTTCGGCGTATTGCGCGAACGCCCAACGTGCAACCAAAAGTGGAATCAGGACGAGCGCAGCCGCAAATCCGTCACCGATCGACCACAACACGGCCATCAAAAGACCAAACAGTCCGTATGCAAAGTACGGAACCGCAGACGTGAGCACCATGCTGCGCCACACGGACGCAACCTTGATTTGCTCCTGGCATCGAAGGACGCCGAGCATCATGGCTGCGTTGACAATGATGACCGTGAGAATCGAGCACGCGATCGGAATCAGCTGCCATGCCGCAAAACCTTGGTGGTAGAGCGCATCTGCGGCCGTGCCGTCGAGGGCCTCGTAAACCAAAGCTCCGGCAAGTCCCATCAGTACCCATTGACTGGTGTTAAACAGTCGACGAGACCAAGGTTCACCTTGCTTCAAAACGATGGTCGACGCACCAACCAAGCATGCGACTTCCCAGCCGCCAATGAGATACGCGGCGATCAGGATGGGCACGTTTGCGCTGAGTTTTACCTGAGCCAAAAGCGGGCTGTTTAGTGCCGCGGCCAGGATAAAAAGCGGCGCGAGGACGAGGACCGGTTGCAGGAGGTCAGGTTCTGCGCGTACGCCAAAGGCAGCTGCCACCACTGCCGCGCTGGCCAGCGCCGTTAAGAAGGCGATGTACCAACGCGTCGCTCGACGCAAGGCCGGCATCCGGTCCACTCCTGGGGAAGGTGCATACAGAAAATTCGGGACCGGCAGCCGACGAAACTAGTGCCAAGACCAACCAGCGCCACTGGAAAGGAAGCGCTCGACAGCAGAAACAATCTTGCTCATGTTGGGAAATCACCCCTCTGGATGTGGTGTCACGAGCCCCGCTAATGGCTCGCGCAGCATCCGCTCCGCTTGGGTTCAATCCACTGCTTGTCCGACATCTGGAAGACATCGGGTGCTACCGCCGCATGTCGCCATGCGTCGATCCAGCAATCACCCGCTGCCGATCCCGAATTCTCTCTATGCAGTTGTGGCGACGGTCCCGCTGGGGTTTGAAGTCCAGTGGGAAGCCCATCATTGTTGGTGGGCCTTCCGAACGGAAGTGAAGGGTGTGACTGGTGGTGTCGTCAAGACGCAGAGCCCCGCTGCCCCACAAATCGCTCATGATTAGTGTCTGATGACTAGGACAACTAGTCAATACGGAGGATCACCTCCCCATTCGGAGCACGAAGATGGTGACCCTTGCGCTGCCGTCCAGGACCCTGCCCTAGCCTCGATCCATCGGCCTTGCATGTGCCAATCCACTGGCCGACGGATGGGCTCAGCAAAAGGCAGACTCTGGGCGATGGCGGGACTGTGGGGGAACGGAGTGACGGACAAGTGACGGCAACGAACGCACGACGTTCGGCCTATGCCGAGCTGATTGCTGGTCTGTTGGACGTCCGCGACCACAGCAGCGAGGAGCAGTTCGACACGGTTCTCGCGTCAGCCCTGTCCGAGGAGCGCATCGACAGCGAAACAGCGAGGCTGCTGCGCTGGTGGCAGCGCGAGAGCGTCCGTGCCCTGGTCGACCACGCGCAAACGGTTCTGCCCGCCACGCTGATCGCCCTTGAAGAAGCAGCTTCAGCGCCTCACCAAGCAATGGCCAAATCGCCAACCGAGTTTGACCTGGGGACCGAGTTTGACCTGAACACCGAGCTTGATCCTGGGACTGAGTTTGATCTCGCGAAGGACCCGCTCGGGCAAGGAGTTGCACCCGAGGCCGAGTGGGTAGAAGAACCAGAGCCACCGACTGATCTTTCTGCCCGTCGCCTGCTCGTAGCGGGCCTTACCCCGCTTCGAGATCCATGACCTGCGAGGCTGTCTGGTCTAGGCCAAAGTCGTCGGCTAGATCTGACCAATCCGCAGTGTCACCTCATCGAAACCATTCGGACTGATAACCGT
>DATKIY010000291.1:0-7643 GCA_035543875.1 Actinomycetes bacterium
TTCACATTCGAGTTCGTACGGCTTGATGAACTCGTACAACTCGCTGACCCGGGCGATCAGCGTCTGCTGCTCGCGGGTGTAGCTGAACTCCATGCGCCGGCGCCTTCCCTAGCCTGATTCAGTCCGGCCACAACCGAGGGCCGTAACCCAAGAATCATGCTAACTGACGATTCAGTCAAGCCATCCAGTCCCAAATCTCGCCTTTAATAGTCAGCGTAGAGAATTCCAAGACTGACCCACTTGACTGGCCAATCAGTTAGACTCAGCCGATGCCTGACCCAACTACGCCCGACGAAGACCGCCGGGTAGCGATCTTGGAGGCCGCGGTCGCCGTCCTTGTCGATCGTGGGTACGGCTCGGCGCGGGTGTCAGACATAGCCCAGCGTGCTGGCACTAGTACCGGAACCATTCACTACTACTTCCCCACCAAGGTTGACGTCCTCGACGCCGCCCTCCAGTACGCCTACGACCGGTCGAGCGTCCGGCAGCGCGCCGAGCTCGCCACTTTGGACGATCCGCGCGACCGCCTTATGCGCCTGATCGACCTGCAGATTCCCGATGGAGATGTTGAGGCCGAGTGGGCAGTGTGGCTGGAGTTCTGGAACGAAGCGCGCCATCGAACCGAGCTACGTGAACGCAACGCCAAGGTCTACCGCGGCTGGATCGAGATGATCGCGACAATCGTTCAAGACGGTATCCGGCGGGGAACATTTCGCGGCGATGTCGACGCGGACGACTTCGCGCTTCGCTTTACTGGCATGTTCGACGGCTTAGGCATCCAAGTCCTGCTTGGCCCCACGCTGGACCGTCGATGGCAGCTACGACAGGTGATGGTGGGAATGGTCGACCGCGAGCTGTCGCCATAACTCCCATGCCGTAAAACCACCTATGCAGTAAACACGCGCTCCCCCTCAATCCAGGTCGAGGTTGCTCGCGCTGCGTGAATCTCCTCCGGCGGACCTGCAAATGGGTTTCGGTCGAACACGGCGAGATCGGCATACTTGCCAGGCTCGATGGTGCCAGTGACGTGATCGAGGTGATTCACGTATGCCGACCCTTGGCTGTACGCCGTCAACGCGGTTGCCAAGTCGATCGACTGGTCGGGCAGGAACGGTTTCTCTTCACCCTCCCCGTGAGCTTCCTGGGGTGGAGCCGAGCGGTTAACGGCAACGTGCGAGCCCCACATGACGTCTGGTGAGCTAACTGACCAGTCGCTGCCTCCTGCCAACCGCGCCCCGGCTTGTACCAAGGCGCCAAACGGGTACTGGGTGCGCCATCGAGGTTCACCGAGAAACGGAATAGTCAGCTCGTTCATCTGCGGTTCATGACAAGCCCACAGCGGTTGCATGTTCGCAGTGACGTCGAGCGCAGCGAACCGAGAGATGTCGTCGGGGTGGATCACCTGGATGTGTGCGATGTGGTGCCGATGGTCTCCGTCGCCGTTCGCTGTGCGCGCTACCTCGATCGCGTCAAGCGCTTCACGTACCGCACGATCTCCGATGGCATGGAAATGAACTTGGAATCCAAGCGCGTCGAGGGCTTTGACGTTTTCGCCAAGTGCCTCGGGATCGACGAAGCTGATGCCGGCGTTCGCTGTGTGATCGCCGCAGGCATCCAGATAGGGCGAAAGCATCGCTGCCGTGAAGTTCTCCGCGATTCCGTCTTGCATCACCTTGATACTTGTTGCCGAGAATCGCCTGGCCCGGCCGCGTTCTCGCCGTGCGACCAACTCGTCGATCTGCTCTGGTCCTCGCAATCGGTCCCACCAGAGTGCGCCGACAACCCGAGCTTTGAGTCTGCCGTCGTTCGATGCACGAACGTAGGCTTCCAAGTTGTCAGGTCGGCCGTTGACGTCACCGATGATCGCGTCCTGCCACCCCGTAATCCCGAGCGACAGCAAGTACTGCTGCGCGACATCGAGTGCCCGGTCGTAGTCGGCGTCGGTGGGCGGCGGGATGAGGCTACTGACGAGCGACATCGCGCCCTCATGCAAGGTCCCACTCGGGGATCCGTCAGCCTCCCGCTCGATGCGACCATCGTCGGGATCCGGGGTATTGGCGTCAATGCCAGCGAGCTCAAGCGCGCGAGAGTTCACCCAGGCACCATGGCCGTCCCGGTTCGGCAGATAGACCGGGCGGTCGGGTACAACCGCGTCAAGCAGCTGCCGGGTCGGATTCCCTCCAGGAAATCCCTCCATGGACCAACCACCACCGACAATCCACTCCACCTGTGGATGACTTGACGCATAGTCAGCAACGGCAGCAACGCAGTCGTCAGAACTGATGATTCCGTGGAGCTCGCACAAAATCATGGTGTTCCCGGCGTAAACCGGGTGGACATGCGCATCGATGAACCCAGGAACGAGCAGGCCGTCTCCGACGTCGACCACTTCGGTGTCCTTATCGACCAGCGACCGAATGGCGTTGGGCTCGCCAACGTCGCTGATCCGCCCGTCGGCCACTGCGACGTCTACCCGCCGAGGTGGAACACCCAATCCTTCGAAAACCTGGCCGCCAGTGAACACCACATCTGCCGACATGCACGCCTCTTTCGCTTGTCCCGGATCAGGTCATTGAGCCTGTCAGAAAACTGGTCGGTTCGTCAGGAGGGCGAGCCGTCTGATACCCAGGACTCATGCGCGGCGATGGTGACGGGTGGGTCGAATGCCGACTCGGGCATCGGCACTGGGGGCGCCACGGTGCTGCCGGGCTCCTGCTCTACACCGTCACCGACGGTGAGGCGTTCGTGCTGCTGCAACACCGCGCCCCTTGGTGCCATCACGGCGATACTTGGGGCATTCCCGGCGGCGCGCGCGACAGTCACGAAGGCGCGGTTGAAGCGGCTTTGCGAGAGTCGGCCGAGGAGGCCAGCCTCGACGGAACCAAAGTCCGGGTGCACCGTGAAACCATTGACGACCACGGCGACTGGGCGTACACCACGGTGGTCGGACTAGCCGGCAGTCAGCTCCCGACGTCGGGCAACAAAGAGAGCCTGGAGCTGCGGTGGCAGCCACTCGTCAAGGCGTCCAGCCTCGCCTTACACCCGGGCTTTGCTGCCACTTGGCCCAGCGTCCAAGCCGTACCCATCCGGATCGTGGTCGATGACGCCCCCGAGGCGCAGAGCCTGGTCAACACGATCGTCTCGCTGCCCAACGGCCGAGACGGCGTAGTACTCGACGTGTCCGGTGTCAACGGGTCGGCCATGGCGGAAGCGCCCGACACGGCTCACCTGGTTGTGGTCTCGCGAGACCACCGGCTAGCCGAGCGGCTGCCCGCAGCTACACAGGTTGTCGGAGCCGGGTGGTTACAGGGGGCCTTGCGTGAGACTCGACATCGCAAGGGTGACCAGACCGGTCGGTGACAGAACTCCCTCGACGATCGACAACGCGGCCGCACGTTCACTCGACGTCCAACGTTCCGCATCCAACACCTGTACCGCGGGGTCGGCCACGTCCACGAGTGCCCGTGTGCACCGGTAGTAAGCAAGCAGCTGCGGATCGACGTCGACCTGCCCATACCCACTGAAGAACCAGCTTTGTTCAAGCTCGGTCACGGGTGCAAAGGCAAGAACTCCGCCGAGCACAAACATGAGGTCCAGCTCGATGGGCGCGAACATCGCGTCGTCCCAGTCAACGAGCCAAACACCCCACGGGGGTTCAGCCTCGCCTAGCAACACGTTGCCCAGATGAGGGTCAGCGTGGCAAACGGCATAAGCGACTGGCTGCTTCGTTAGCTGCGCTGCCAACTGGTCCGCCTGGTTTAGCAGTGTCAGGATGTCGCTGGACGAGGCCAGCCACTGCTGCGCAACCGACCGAGTCAGTTCGTCCACCCCGGTCACAGCGCGGTCAGACAGCCGCTGAAACCGCTCATCAACTCGCCGCACAAGTGAGGCGACCGCGTCATGGTCGTACACCTCGTGCGGCAGCACTTGCTTCAGTTCGCTTGTCACCTGCGTGCTGTGTATCCGCGCAAGCAGTTCGCCGAACGACTTCCACCGAGCGGCATTCATACCCTCGTCGATTGCCCGTCGATCTGAAACCCATGGCACCACGGACAGTCGCTGCCCACTGCGTTCACTCCACGGTTGCCCGTATCTGCTACGCACTGGCGCCGGCACGCCGGGTTCTCCAGACTCAGCAAGGAGTGCTGCGACCGCGACGCCGGTCCGTGGCTCTGCGCCGACTTTGATGGCGTAGCGCGCGCCGTCTGCTGATACGGCCCGCCACAAGATGGCGGTCGTGTCAGCGCCGTGCTCGACCGCCTCGAGAGACACCGGGTCGAAGCCAAAGTCCTCCAGGACCCATGCACGAAGCTGCTCAGTCGTCGTCATCGGCCGGAGGCGGAGCAGTCCCCCCGAGACGCTGCGGCTGCCACCATTGTCCGGTCCCATCGTCGGGGTAGTCAGACCGCGCTCGCTCAAGCAATGCGCCGACCGATCGCTGCAGCTCGGCCGCAACCGCGTCTTTCTGCCCGCTACTGTCGATCGGCTCGCCTACGTACACCGAAATGGGGACGTTACGTTGCTTCATCGACGACCGGTCGTCGTAAGTCCACAGTCGCTGAGTTCCCCAAAGGGCCATTGGAATCAGCGGCACTTTGGTTGATCCCGCGAGTCGTTCCGCTCCCGACTTGAACTCCTTGGGCTCAAAGGACCGACTGATCGTAGCTTCCGGAAAGATGCCGACAACCTCACCAGCTCGCAGCGCAGCCATCGCGTCACGAAAACTGCGCATGCCAGCGTCGCGATCCACCTCGATGTGATGCATACCGCGCATGAGCGGCCCAGCGATTCGATGCTTGAAGATTGAGTCCTTGGCCATGAACCTCACGTATCGCCGAGACGACCGAGCCCCAAGACCAGCGAAGATAAAGTCGAGATGGCTGATGTGGTTGCTGGCAATCACAGCACCACCAACAGTGGGCACGTGTTCGCCGCCATCAACATTGAGTCGCAGCCCGAGCGCCTTGAACGCCCCGGAGGCTGCTGCAATTACCGGCGGATAGACCAGGTCTCTCACGACGTTCAACCTATCGGCTCGCCCGGCACGGTTAGTCGAAGACCAGCGAAGCAGCCGCGAGCGCGCGGTCGGCACCTTCACGAAGCAACAGCTGCGCCAACCCTGCCTCAACTTGGTCCGACAGTGCCGCATCTGCGATCTCGCCGTTAGTCGCGGTGGTACGTCTCGCGTAGTCGGCGACGCGAGCGATTCGGTGAAGGTCAGCGCGACGCCGCGAAAGCTCACCCTCGTCCGCGGTTGGCTCCTGCTGGTAGACCCGATGGCCTGCGGCCAGTTCAAGCAGTGCCGCCCCAAGACGTCGTTCTGGCCTAATTTCCTCGGGCGTGGCTAGCAAATCCCCCCGCAACAGGGCATCGGTTGCGGGCTGACCGAGCGGGTGCACAACGTGCCCGGCGAAGTGAGCGACCTGCTCCCAACCTCCGTGGAACCACACTGCGGCCACACAGGTCTCAATGAGGTCGGCCAGTCGCTGCGGTGATGCTTCCCATTCCAGCCAGGCACCGATCCCAAGCTCGGCCGCTCGCTCCGCCAGCTGATGGTCGGTCACCACGCGTGCGACGTCACCTCGCACGGCCCGACAAGCAGGGCAGCCTGGCTCAACCACCCGGTGCACCGTGAGGACAACATCGAGAACTGAGTCACCAAGGAACTCAAACCTTTGGAACTCCACTCCTCGACCGTCGCGGACAACTACGGCAAGGTCGTCGGTCAGCGGCCCGACCGCGGCCACGATGGCTCCACGTTCAGAACCCGTGAGATCGCGTCGACGATGCGGTGGCGGTTCAGTAGGTCGTGGCGACATTGACCCATCGTTGCGGTCGGTCAGAACCTCTGCGAACTCGGCCCTAATGCGGTGGCGACAGCCTGGGTGAGCGTAGGCGGCGCCGAGACGACCGCGTTGCCATGGAGCACCCACGCCACCGTCGAGTTTGTCATCGGGTCTCGCAACGTGTGGTTCACCCACGCGCGAGCGGCCTCCTCGTCGTCAAAAGTACGCACGGCGAGTGTGGAGTTGCACGTACCTACATCTCCGTTGACGACCGATCCCCTGCAGTCGAATCCGGAGTCCGCGAGGGCGGCCAGTACGACCTGTGGGTCACTGACCGTGAGCGGGATGTCGGTGGTTGCCGACGAACCGCCAAGCATGTTGGCGATCACGATGGCCACAGCCGCGACGATGCACGCTGCCGCCCCTATCGCCACAGCCCTGCCGGTCCGACGTGAGGAGTGCCCCGCATCGTCCCCATCGGCACTCTCGGGAGAATCCGCGGGGGAATCTCCAGCGGAATCTGTAAGGACGCCGTCGAGCGGTTCGCCTACAGCCGCGTCGACAGTGTCAGACACGTAGTCATCGACTAAGTCTGTCGCGGCCACCGGCTCGACAACATCAATGCTCGCGCTTCCTGATTCCACAGGATCAGGTTCTGAGTCGTGCTTGCTCCGCGCCACAAGGCCTCCAGTCGATTCCTGCTGGAAAGATCGGATCCCGCAGACCCCTGCCTTCGCTTCTGTCACTCAGATGGCTCAACCCAATGGGGGTGAGTCGGGCAAACAGGACTCGTTCAATCCGATAGCCATCCATGCCGATGAATCAGTGGGATCAGTAACTGGGGAGCGGTGGGTCGGCATGAGTAGTGGGGCGCTGGTCGGCGTGGCAGCAGGCGCTGGCCCGACCGAGGACCGAATCGATGTGACAGACGACCAGGGTCGACGCATTGGCTGGGTCGATCCGCGGACCGGCGCTCGAACTCTGCTTGAAGCCGACCGCGCCGCTGAGTTCGACGAGATGGTCGACTTCTGGCTCTTCGCCGCTGGTTTGTCCGACACTCCAGGGGTAGAAAGCGATGGACTCCGGAAGGAGTCTGAAGCCGGAGCACCGCTTCGCATGCACATCACAGAGGTCCGCTACCCGGATCCAGAGGTCGTCCGGTCGCTGATGATCCCCTTGTTTCACCTTCGCTGATCGCCCACGGCAAGATGGAGTCGTGACCGATAACCCCCTGTGGAGTCCCTCACCTGACCAGGTTTCCGCTGCTGAGGTGAGTCGCTTCCGGCAATTGGTTGAGCACAACCAGGGGGTGACCTTGAACTCTTCAACCGACCTCCAGGAGTGGTCGGTGCGACATCAGGGCGACTTCTGGGCGACAGTCTGGGATCAGTATGCGGTGGGCGACAAGGGAGCCGGTCCGTTTCACGTCGCTGGCGACACCATGCGGTCTGACCGTTTCTTTCCCAATTCACGCATGAACTACGCCGAGAATTTGCTCGCCGGCGTCACACGCACGGCAGACGGAGACGACTCGGTGGCTGTCACGTTCGTCCGCGAAGACGATGTACGGCGATCACTGACCTGGCGTGAGCTCCGCAGCCAAGCGGCTGCCTTGGCCGCCTTCCTTCGCGAGTCGGGAGTTGGGCCTGGCGATCGCGTCGCGGCATGGCTTCCGAATACTCCCGAGGCGATTGTCTCCATGCTCGCCACTTCGATGATTGGCGCAGTGTTCACGTCAACCTCGCCGGACTTTGGTGTTGCAGGCGTCCTGGACCGATTCGGCCAGGTGGAACCAAAAGTTCTGATTGCAACGGACGGATATGTGTATGCCGGCAAACACCAGCCACGTCTCGAGCG
>DATKIY010000292.1:0-7153 GCA_035543875.1 Actinomycetes bacterium
CCTCGTCGGTGAGCGAGCCGCCCTGCAACCAGGATTGTTGACCGCAGTCTCGCAGCTGGCCGCCGACACTGGCGCGACGATTGGCTGGGTGCCGAGGCGAGCAGGCGAGCGGGGGGCCGTCGAGGCGGGTCTGCTTCCTTCGCTGCTGCCAGGAGGTCGCCCGGTCGCCGATGCGGCAGGTCGAGTCGACGCCGCGGCCGTGTGGGGCGTTCCCGGCCTGAGCGAGACGTCGGGCTTGGACCTTCCGCAGATGCTCAGCTCCGCTGTCGCGGGTGATCTCACCGCTCTCGTCTTTGCTGGTGCCGACCCTGCCGACCTTCCGGGAAATGCACTCGCCGCGGCCCAACGTGCCGCTTTCGTCCTCGCGCTGGATACCCGAAATCACGAAATCGTCGAACGTGCCGATGTTGTGCTGCCCGTCGCAGCCGCCCCGGAGAAGTCGGGCGCTTTCGTAAACTGGGAAGGACGCCTTCGCCCCTTCGACCAAGCGATTCGCCCGTCGAGCCTGATGTCTGATGCACGAGTCTTGCGGGCGCTGGCCAGGGAGCTCGACGTGGATCTCGGCCTTGGTGATGTCGCTGCGGCTCGCGCACAGCTCGATGAGTTCAGCGGCTGGCAAGGTGCACGGGTGAAACTGCAGGGTGAGGCGTCGGCGTCAGCCAGTGCGCCGCAGCGTCGAGCCGCCGGAAAAGGCGATTTCGTTCTCAGCACCTGGCGACCGTTGCTCGACCACGGTTCCTTGCAGCAAGGCGAGCCCTACCTTGCGGCGACTGCTCGTGGCGCGCAGATCCAGCTCAGCGCGTCAGATGCAGCGAGCATCGGCTGCGCCACAGGTGAGCACCTAACCGTTTCCAGCGAGCATGCCTCCGTAGTGGCCGAGGTGGCGATCACGGATGTCCACGACGGCGCGGTTGTCGTCACCGGTGGTGGGGCCGCGGCGCTCGGCAACTCTGGCGAGCTCGTCACGCTTGCCAAAGGGGGCGCCGCATGACCGTCACCGAAGCTCTGGCTGACACTCCGTGGTGGCTGTCCCTCATCAAGGCAGTCGTCATCTTTGTGTTCCTTGTCGTCAGCACCCTGGTCATGATTTGGGCAGAACGACGGGTTGTGGCGCGTATGCAACAGCGGATCGGCCCGAACCGGGTCGGTCCGTTCGGTTTGCTCCAAGGCTTGGCTGACGGCATCAAGCTTGCGCTGAAGGAAGACATCATCCCGACCGCGGCCGACAAAGCGGTGTTCATCCTCGCCCCGATCATCTCGGCGACGATGTGCTTCCTGGCGTTCGCGGTTATCCCGTTTGGTCCGGTCGTCAGCATCTTCGGCAACCACACACCGTTGCAGCTCACTGACTTCCCAGTATCGGTGCTTTACGTCTTGGCCATCGCGTCAATTGGCGTCTACGGCTTGGTCCTCGCTGGCTGGAGCAGCGGATCCACCTACCCGTTGCTTGGCGGTCTGCGATCGTCGGCGCAGGTCATCTCGTACGAGATTGCCATGGGGCTGTCGTTCGTCGCCGTCTTCTTGTACTCACGCTCGATGTCAACCTCCGACATCGTGGCGGCGCAGGACAGCTTCTGGTTCGCAATCATCTTGCTGCCGTCGTTCCTCATCTACCTGGTATCGATGGTCGGCGAGACCAACCGGGCGCCCTTCGACCTTCCGGAGGCCGAGGGTGAACTCGTCGGCGGCTTTCACACCGAGTACAGCTCGCTGAAGTTTGCGCTGTTCTTCCTTGCCGAGTACATCAACATGTTTACGGTTGCCGCGCTCGCCACCACCTTGTTCTTGGGTGGTTGGCAGGCCCCGTGGCCCTTGGGTGGACCGATCTGGGCCGGTGCAAATGACGGTTGGTGGCCGGTCCTGTGGTTTATCGGCAAGCTGTGGATCTTCATGTTCCTGTTCATTTGGCTGCGCGGAACACTTCCCCGCTTGCGTTACGACCAGTTCATGAAACTTGGTTGGAAGGTCCTGATTCCTATCTCGCTGGTCTGGATCGTGGTCGTCGCCACCGTGCGTGCGCTCGCGCAGGAGACCGACCTCAACCGCCAGCAGTACCTGCTCTGGGGCGGTTCGATCGTCGCCGTGCTCTTGCTGATCAGCCTTGCGTGGGACTTCGCGGGAGCAAGGCGCAGAGTCGAGGAATCAGACACGCCGACTCTGGAGGAGTTCGACGCGTTTGCCGGGGGATACCCTGTCCCGCCGCTTCCCGGCCAAGGCGACGCGGAACGTCTGCCACGTGCAGTTGCAGTAGCAGCGCCAGACTCGTCAAGCAGCGACCAAGGAGAGGACTCGCATGTCTAGTTTCCTTGACCCGATCGCTGGCTTCGGTGTCACCTTCCGCACCATGTTCAAAAAAGTCACCACTGAGTCATACCCCGAAGAACGCAAGCCAATGCTGCCGCGGTTCCACGGCCGGCATGTGCTGAATCGGTACTCCGACGGTCTTGAGCGCTGTATCGGCTGCGAGCTGTGCGCGTGGGCCTGCCCAGCTGACGCGATCTACGTCGAAGGCGCATCAAACACCGAGGGCGAGCGGTTCTCCCCAGGAGAGCGCTACGGGCGCGTCTACCAAATCAACTACCTGCGTTGCATCTTCTGTGGCATGTGCCTGGAGGCTTGCCCCACGCGAGCTCTCACCATGACGCACGAGTACGAGCTGGCCGATCACACCCGAGAAAGCCTGATCTTCGAAAAGCAGGACCTACTGGCACCGCTCGCCGACTCCATGGTGGCTCCGCCCCATCAGATGGCGGCTGGCACGGATGAGTCGAACTACTACGCCGGAGAGTTCGACGCTCCGGAAACCAAAGTCGGGCGTGAGACTTCGTGAGCGCGATGTTGTTGACCGCGAGCACCTCGACCGGCGAGGCCGTCGCGTTCTGGGTGTTGGCTCCGATTGCGTTGGTTGCCGGGCTGATGATCGTGCTGAGCCGCAAGGCTGTTCACAGTGCGCTTTGGATGGCACTCACCATGATCGTGCTCGCCGTATTCTACATCATGCTTGGCGGTGTGTTTCTGGGCGTCGTCCAGGTTGTCGTCTACACCGGCGCAGTCATGATGCTCTTCCTGTTTGTGTTGATGCTGGTCGGCGTCGACGCGTCTGACTCGTTCGTGGAAACCCTCCGTGCTCAGCGGGCCATCACGGTATTGCTGGCCCTTGGGTTTGGCGGACTGGTTATCGCCGGAATCGGGCGCGTGACCTTCCCGGACGCTGTTGGCGTTGGTGCGGCGAACGCGGCAGCGGGTGGCCACGTCCAGGCACTGGCCGAGCTCATCTTCACTCGATATGTCTTTCCATTTGAGGTCATCAGCGTATTGCTGATCACCGCGGCGGTAGGGGCGATGGTTCTGACGCACCGGGAGCGACTAGTTCCGCGAAAGACCCAGCGGGAGCTGTCGCAAGACCGGATTCGCGGCGGTCACCCCACGCCGCGTACAACCCCCGGTGTCTACGCAAGGCATAACGCCGTCGACACGCCTGCGCTGCTTCCTGATGGCAGCCCAGCCGCGGTGTCAGTGCCAGAGCAGCTCAGTCGACGCGGTTCGTCCCGGGCGCAGGCGTCGGGTGAGTCCGATGCAGCGATCGAAGCTGGTGACTCATGAATCCCATCAACTACGTGTACCTCGCCGCGTTGCTGTTCACCATTGGAGCAGCCGGAGTCCTGGTACGACGAAACGCCATCGTGGTCTTTATGTGCGTCGAGCTCATGCTCAACGCTTCGAACTTGGCCTTTGTCTCCTTTGCCCGGATCAACGGCAACCTCGACGGTCAGGTTGTCGCGTTCTTCGTCATGGTGGTTGCCGCCGCCGAAGTTGTAGTCGGCCTGGCCATCATTGTCACGATCTTCCGCACCCGTCGATCGGCCTCGGTCGACGACCCGAACTTGCTCAAGCTCTAGTCCCATGACCCAGCGCACCAAGACAACGTCCGGCAGATTTCTGCCCATGATTTTGAAGGCGGCCCGATGAGCGGCACGACTGCTCTGCTCACCGAAACTGGTGAGCAGGTGGTGCAGACAGCTACCGGTGTCTTCTCACTTACCTGGCTGCTTATTGCACTGCCGACGTTGGGCGCCATTATCTTGCTGGCTGGTGGTCGACGGACCAACAAGTTTGGACCGCTTCTGGCCACGCTTTTGGTCGGTGCATCGTTTGTGCTCGGGTTTGTCCAGTTCCTCACGATGCTCGGCAACTCGGCTGACGACCGCGCGTTTAACCAGTCGCTGTTTACCTGGGCGCCGCTGGGAGACTTCTCGGTCGATGTCGGGTTCCAGCTCGACCCGTTGTCGATGGCTTTCGTACTGCTCATCACCTTCGTCGGCGGCCTCATCCATGTGTACTCGCTGGGCTATATGGCTCACGATGTCGACCGTCGTCGGTTCTTTGGCTACCTGAACCTGTTCGTCGCCTCGATGCTGCTGTTGGTCCTCGCCAGCAGCTACGTCATGGTCTACGTCGGTTGGGAGGGTGTCGGTCTGGCGTCCTACCTGTTGATCGGGTTCTGGAACTTCAACCCCGACTACGCCACTGCCGCGAAGAAGGCGTTTGTAATGAACCGGGTCGGCGACATCGGGATGTCGCTGGCCATCATGGTGATGGTTGCCACGTTTGGAACCACAGCCTTCAGTGGAGTTTTCGCGGGCGCACCCGAAGCCAGCGAGGGAACCATCCTGGCTCTTGGGCTCCTCCTACTCCTCGCAGCCACGGGTAAGTCGGCGCAGCTGCCGCTGCAGGCGTGGCTCGGCGACGCTATGGCCGGCCCGACCCCCGTTTCCGCCCTGATCCACGCCGCGACGATGGTGACGGCCGGTGTCTATCTCATCGTGCGTTCCAACCCAATCTTCGACCTGTCTGACGGCGCGAGGTTGGCCGTGGCATTGGTTGGTGTTCTCACGCTGCTGTTCGGTGCGTTCGTGGGTACCGCCAAAGACGACATCAAGAAGGCACTGGCTGCATCAACTATGAGCCAGATCGGCTACATGATTTTGGCGGCCGGTCTTGGTCCTGCTGGCTACGCGTTCGCCATCTTCCACCTGCTGACCCACGGATTTTTCAAGGCGCAGCTATTCCTTGGTGCGGGTTCAGTCATGCATGGCATGAACGACGAAGTGAACATGCGTCGATACGGTGCGCTGCGCACCGCGATGCCCATCACGTTCGTCACCTTCATGATTGGCTACTTGGCGATCATTGGGATACCGCCATTCGCCGGTTACTTCTCCAAAGACGAAATCATCGTGGCGGCGCTGGGCCAGAACGTTTGGCTTGGGTTGGCCGCAATCCTTGGTGCCGCCGTCACGGCGTTTTATATGACGCGCGTGGTCCTCATGACTTTCTTCGGCGAGAAACGCTGGGCAGAGGACGCGAACCCCCATGAGTCCGCTGGAAGCATGACCATCCCACTGATACTGCTCGCGATTGGCTCAGTGGTTATGGGATTCGTGCTCTGGGTGGGTAGTCGCCTCGTTCGGTGGCTCGAACCGGTCGTTGGTCCAGAACAGGTCCACGACTTCGCTTTTCCCGTCTACGTGATCACGCTGAGCATTCTGGCATGCGTCGTTGCCGGAATGGCGCTTGCCTATGTCATGTACCAGCGACAGCCGGTGCCGGAAGTGGCACCAACCGGGTCCCAGCTAACGCGTGCGGCACGCAAGGACTTCTACCAGGACGCATTCAACGAAACGTTGTTCATGCAGCCTGGCCAGTACCTCACCCGATTCCTGGTTTTCTTTGACAACCGAATCGTCGATGGATTCGTGAACGGTTTGGCAGCGTTAATCGGGGGCAGCTCGTCCAGACTGCGGCGGATGCAGACCGGGTTTGTGCGCTCGTATGCGCTTTCCATGTTCGCCGGGGCCGTCTTGGTCATCGGTGCCCTCGTTTTGGTGAGGCTCTGACGTGACCGACTTTCCGTGGTTGACGACGCTCGGCGTGCTGCCGCTCGTGGGTGCGCTAGTTGTCGCCGTGCTGCCACGCGGCCGCGAGCTACTGGCCAAGCAGATCGCGCTGGGCGTGTCACTACTCGTCATGGCCCTCACCGTCGCCATGGCCCTCCAGTTCGATGCGAACGCTGACGCCACGTTCCAGTTCGTCGAGAATGTTCCCTGGATCGAACGCTTCGGGATTAACTACGGGTTGGGCATAGATGGCATCGCACTCGTCCTGATTGCTATGGCCGTAGTGCTCGTTCCCATCGTGATCCTGGCTGGCTGGCACGACGCCGACGAGAACGCACGACACCGGGTGCAGACCTACTTTGCGCTCATCCTGGCTCTCGAAAGCTGCATCATTTATGTCTTCGCGGCCACCGACCTCTTCTTGTTCTATGTGGCGTTCGAAGTCATGCTCTTCCCGGTCTACTTCCTGATTGGAATGTTTGGGCGCGGTCAACGCACCTACGCAGCAGTCAAGTTCCTGCTGTACAGCCTTTTCGGTGGACTGCTGCTCCTGGCCGCACTGATTGGCCTGTACGTGGTATCGATCCGTGAGCTTGGCCACGGCACGTTCGACTGGTCACTGCTGGCAGGCATGCCCATTGATGCGGGAACGCAGAAGATGTTGTTTGCGGGGTTCTTCTTTGCGCTCGCCGTGAAGGCGCCGATGGTTCCCGTGCATACCTGGCTCCCCGATGCGACGGCTTCTGCCACGCCGGCGACGTCAACGCTCCTGGTCGGAGTGCTGGACAAGGTCGGAACATTTGCAATGTTGCGGCTATGTCTGCCCATCTTCCCGGATGCCTCGCAGTGGGCAGCCCCCTTTGTTATCACCCTGGCCGTCGTCAGCATCGTCTACGGCGCTCTGGTGGCGATCGGTCAAAGCGATATGAGCCGACTGATTGCTTACACGTCGATTTCTCACTTCGGTTTCATCGTCCTCGGAATCTTTGCCTTCACCCTGATTGGCGATTCCGGATCGACCGTTTACATGGTGGCTCACGGACTGTCGACGGCTGCGCTGTTCTTGGTGCTTGGCTTCTTGGCGAGTCGACGCGGCTCCCAGCTGATCGCTGCCTATGGCGGAGTTCAGCGAGTGGCGCCACTGCTGGCTGGGTTCATGCTCTTCGCCGGACTTTCCAGTTTGGCCATGCCTGGTATGGCTAGCTTCGTCGGCGAGCTGACGGTGCTGATTGGTAGCTACCAGCGGTGGCCGGTCG
>DATKIY010000293.1:0-2795 GCA_035543875.1 Actinomycetes bacterium
GGCCAAGTCCACGCCCGCCCATCTGCTGGCGTCATCGCAGACCGTCCAGAACGCGCGCGAAACCGAGCGCGGCCATTGGACTTTCGGTGACACTGTGACTTTGCGCGGACACGACGAGCCCACCCGGTTGGCACTGCCCGTTTAGCGGTCTACCCGCTCGGAGCAGGGGCTGCCGTGGCGGCGGCTGCGGCCGCCGCCCTGCCTTCAGGACTTGCGAGCGAGTTACCAGGGGACGTCGCCGAGGCCACAGGCGCACCGCAGTTCAGGGAGACGAGTACTTGACTGACCGGCGAGGCGCTCGTGTTCTCCGGCGGGGCCTCGGTCCTGCTTTCCTGCCGAGTGACGATGCAGTTCGGCCGGGCGACGCTGTCGCCTACCGTGGTGGACACCACCACCGACAAGCCAGCCGTGGAGAGTTGACCAGCGGCATCGCTGTACTTCTGTCCTACGACGTCGGGCTGCGAAGCGGCGTGAGCTACGACACTTCCGAAAATTGCCATCACCACGCTTGTGGCGGCGATGCTCGTGCTGAGAAGAACGGCCTTGTTCACTTCAGAACGACCTCAGTCGGCGACTGGTGCCAGTTCGATTGCATGGGACCAACGCTGCCTCGACATGTATAAAACGGGCTGGCGTGGCGCTGTGACTCGGTGTGGCGTTGGCTGATCGACCGTTGAGAGTTGAGCCCCGTCTTCTGGGACTTTGTGCCTCAGATCTGTTGGGCCACTGGCAATCGACTTCAGGTCCCCTTAAACGGCCGTCGAACGATTGATTGTGAACAGTTCCCGACGTAGAAACGAACTCGGAGTTCGAAGAAGCGCTCCTCTTCGATTATTGAAATTCTCCTGATAAGCAGCGGCCGATCCGATGTGAGCGATTCGGTCGGCTGTTGGAGGTAGTCCATGCACACACAACGACTTACACGCCTCTCGGCTGGACTGGGCGGTTTCGCCATCATTGCAGCAGTCGCCACGGTTCTGACGCATCCGGGTGCTTCGAGCCCACAGAATGTCGCTGGGGGATCCGGTGATTCGTCGACCGCAGGGACGTATTCGTCTCCCACTGTTCCGGCGATGAAGGTCAACCCGACGGCCATGACCATGGGAGGCACGGCGACCGCCGCTCTGCCTGCGGCGACCCTGGCGACATCCGTGGCCTCTCCCACGTTGAAAGCCAGTGCTGCAGCTGGATGCGTGAACAATGGGCAATGCCCGTGAGATCCAACGGTGTTGGCCGCAATCTGAATTCGTAATCATCGACGGATGGCCAAGCCAGGATCCGATGGCGGCCGGAGTGCAGTCGACGATCTCCGTGCAGCTTATGACGAAGCGCCGTACGAATCGATCACGCTTCAGTCATCGACCACCGTCGACGAGCGTACCCAAGTCTTCCTCAATCTCGTTGATAGCAAACGGTTGTCGATCTGTTACCGCTTGCACAGCCAGCGCACATCGCCACCACAGAGCTCAACCATGTCCGCACCCTAACGTCACTCCGCATGTGGAAAAACAGCCACATTGACGAGAAACGGAGTGAGCAAATGGCTTTCAAGCGTGCAATATCTGTATCGGCACTGGCTGCCGGAATCGGTGTTGCGGGACTTTTCGGCGTCGGCCTGGGAACGGCCAGTGCAGACCAGTGGGGATGCGACCGCCCGGGTACCCCGCCATGCGGTGACCATCGAGACGACCATCGAGACGACCGTGGTGCAGGACCTGTCGACTGGCATGGTCGCGGCGTCGACCAAGCCCGTGGCGACCACCAGCCCTTCAACTGGATGGGTCAGCAGGTGAACCCGGTGCCTTCCGGCGACGGAAACGGATGGGGATTCTGGTTCCTCGGTCAGTGGATTCCGCTGTAAATAAATATGATTCGAGGCGGGTCACTGCATATGGTGGCCCGCCTCGAGTGCGCTCGGTTAACTCGCGAATGTCTGGTTCGGTTCGGCGAGGCCGTCATCGGCGAAGACTTTTCGACCAGCCGCACCGGTGGCATCCTGTATGAACTTCGACGCAAGTCCTGCCTGTTCTGAATTCTTCATCGGCGCAATCCACGACGTGACCGCCGCATCGGCAGCCTCGGGAAATGCAAACCATGAGACGGTGTCGCCGATGTTAAGCGCGTCGGTCTTGAAGACCAGACCCGCATCGACCTTCCCACTCGCAATGTCCTTGAGGACGTCGTTGCCTGTCCTGTCGATGAGTTGTGGTTGCAGTCGGACCCCGGTGCGGTCTTCGAGCTGCTGGGTTGCCGACGTGCAGGCGCCGGGATCCCCACACACCGCGACCCGCACACCCGGTCGCGTCAGGTCCGTTAACGAGGCGACGTTGTCGCGGTTGCCCCGGGCGGTGGCGACAACCAGGCTGTTCGCCGCCAACGGCACCGGAGCTGCTTCGACCAGGCCGGCGTTTGCGACGGCTGACATATTGTCGTGATCACCCGATACGAAGACGTCCACGTCCGCGCCGTCCAACATCTGCGCCGAGAGATCCGACGAGCTTGCGAAGATGAACTCCACTGACGCCCCGGAGTTTTCAGCCTCGAACTGCTTGCCGATCGCGGTCAGACTAGTGATCATCGACGACGAGGCGAATACCGTGATGGACGTCGTCGCCGGATGCGGCTGCGAGTCGCAGCCGCTCGCCGAGACCACCAATAGGATCCCGACTGCCATCGTTCGCTTCAATCGGCCGCGCATCGCAGTTGACGATACCGATTCCAACTCAGCGAATTAAGTTCCCGTCCCGATGTCTGGTCACTTTCTTTCGGCGGGTCTAGCAGTTTGTTGTGGAGAT
>DATKIY010000294.1:0-3487 GCA_035543875.1 Actinomycetes bacterium
AACGGCAACTACGCGCTTCGACACACGTCTCCGGGAGTTGACGCTGGTCTGAGGCTCGCCGTGGCCGGCACCACAGACCTCCTGGGGGCTGCCCGCTCGCAAGGCACTGCGATCGACATTGGCGCGTACGAGTTCGACGCACCGGACCCGACCCCGACGCCGGAGATCAGCGGGACGGCTCAGGCCGTCGGCGATCTCCGCTGGCGCTCGGAGTCGAACGGTTGGGGACCGGCCGAGGTCGACATGAGCAATGGTGAACGGCCGGCAGGGGACGGGCAGCTCATGCGCATCGGGTCATCGCAGTTCGACAAGGGTATTGGTACCCATGCGCCGTCACGGATCGTCATTGACCTACCGGAAGGTTGCACGACGTTCTTGGCGGACGTCGGGCTCGACGAAGAGGTCGGCGATCAGGGAACAGTCACGTTCGAGGTAGTTGGTGACGGCAAGCTACTTGCGACAAGTGGCCTGTTGTTCGCTACGGACGATCCCGTGCCGCTGATGGCCGATGTGACGGGGGTGAACCAGCTTGAGCTGGTGGTAACTCCAGGTGGCGACGGCAACGCCTTCGACCACGCCGACTGGGGCGATGCCCGACTCGACTGCGCCGCGTAGTGGCAACGGAGGAATTTCATCGATAGCCAACTGAGCGACGCTCTGCTCATTCGTTCAGAACATCGCCAAGGTTTTGTGTGAGCTGAGCCATCGCGTGGCTGTCGGATCCGGAATCAAGTTCTTCGTAGGCAGCGACGAGCGCGGGTAGCCGAGCCCCAAGCAATGTCGCGAGTTCGGAGGCAAGATCCAGGTCGTCGCGGTTGAATTTCGGCGTCTCTAAGTCGCGCACGAGGAATATTTCGCCGTGCACTCCTCCGAGCGCAATGATCGGCACCGACATGATCGACCCTGCCGGAACCTCGGGCCACTGTCTGGCGTACTCAACCATTACTTCGTCGGCGGCGTCGCCACTTACGTAGCCCTTCCCGGCAAGTAGGCGACTGGTTCCAATCGGAAAGTCTGTGAGCGGGTACCTGTAGTTCGGAAAGGTTGGATGTCCGTCCTGTTCGACGGACATATCTACAACATCCCAGTACTCATCCCGATCAAGCAGAGTTATCGTGATCTCCCAAGACGAGAACAACTGTGAGATCGCCTCCGCGGCCGCTCGAGTGACGTTGAGCAGACCGACAGCGTCAGACATGGCCGCTCTCACCAGTTGAAACGCATCCTCGTGCTCGCGATCGGAATCCACGCGGCCCCCAAGACGCTGATTCAAACAGAGTTCCCCACGACGAACATCGGTACGCCTGGAGCGCATCTTGAATCCGAAGCCTGGTACCCGGATGGAACTGTCAGGTACGACCGATGATGTAAGAGAGCAGTGACGAGTAATCGGCCCCGCCTAGCCCGGCTTCTTCCCCAGATCGCAGCCAACTCTCGACTGCTGAAGCGACCCGCAGATCGAGTGCGTTACCGGTCGCTGCAGCGGAAACAAGCTGAGCATCCTTGTGTGCCAGATTGAGCGAAAAGCGAGGCGGAAAAGTACCTGTCTCCAAGGCTTCGCGCCGTCTTGCTGACTGGGCGGCCAAGGGCGTTGTTTCCAAGACCTCGAATGTGGTGTCCGATGAGAGTCCCATTCTATGCGCCAGCGAAATTGACTCGCCGAGAACTGCGAGACAACCAAGCAGCGTCGAGTTAGCCACGAGCTTGGCCGCGGTGCCGGCGCCGAGCTCGCCCACACGGATAGCGGTACCGAGCGACGACAAGGCTGGCTCCATTCGGTCAAGCAATTCTTGAGAACCACCAACAAAGATCGTTAGAGCTCCAGACTCGACCTCGGCCAGACTCCCCAAGACTGGTGCATCCAAGAGCTCAACACCCAGTGGCACGACATCAGACAATCGTTGTACTGCACTTGGACTGACCGTTGACATCTGAATCACGCATGACCCCGAGGTGATGCCTGCGCACAAACCATCAGCACCTTCACTAACTGCACGGAGCGCCAGATCATCCGCGACCATCGTGATCACAACGTCGGCACCCGAGGCCGCATCAGCTGGAGTCAGCGCCGCAGTCGCACCCTCAGCCACCAGCACGGTTAGGCGGCCAGCATCTCGATTCCAAACAGTCACCTCATGGCCAGTCGCCAGGAGCCGTTTCACCAGACGACTCCCCATGGCACCGCACCCCAGCACTGCCACCTTCATGGACACCCTCCTGGACCGTTTCTCGAGACGACGTTCTGCACGACGAACCTAGTTGTTCGGTGAGCTGTTTGAACGTCGCGAACTTCGGTTGGTTCAGTTCAGCATCTCGGCGGTGTCCAGGAAGGGTTGACCCAATTCATCGGCCCCCATCGAGCGCGCGTACAAGCCGGTTGACACTCGCTCGAGGTAGCCCCACTCCCAAATCGCCTGTTCGTCGATGCCGCTCCCGTCAGCCAGTAGCCGGCAGTAGCGCCGTGCGAAGGCGCGCGCGTCCTTGCTCGCGAGCAATTGAGAACACCAGTCGCGTAGCACAACCCCGAGGTCGTAGGCAGGGTCACCAATAAACCCATCTGGATCGACGAACACGAAACCGGTTTCCGCTCCTAGCCGAGGAGCAAGAACCTGCAGAGCGTTCATCGCTGCGGCGTCACCATGAACCGCAACGCAAAGTTCGGGATCAAACGCCGCGGCACGTCGCTCTGCAAACAGCAACGCTCGGTCCCTGACCGACTCCGAGCAAAGCGCATCCAGCTCGGACCACGCACGGCTGACAAAATTCGCGAGGTCAGTCGCCTTGTCCTTAGCAACTGCGAATTCCCCGGAGTCAGCTCGAGGTACCTCCCATGCCTGCGTCAGGAGATTGCACAAGGTCGCTATCTGCTCATCCGCAGACATCCCCGTTCGATTCATCGACGGCCCTAGATGCTCAAGCAACATCGCGTGCTGACCGACATCGCAGGCAAGTAGCCGTACGTATCCATGACCATCGGCCCGATCGAGCGTTCCGATCTCGTCGCCAAACTCTGGGTCAGGAACGCAGAGCTTCAGGACTACTGCGGACCCGTCTGCCGTGCGTGCGCGAGCCACATAGGCGGCAGTCCCACCACCAAGCGACTCCTGAACCAAGACTGACCACCGAGATTCGAGCTCCGCAACCACGCCGGGCAAAGCGTCCAGCCATGCCTGGCCAACCGCACCAAGTGATGCGGCCTTGAGCCGGACCACCGGGTTCACCATTAACGTTGCGTCCACGCGGAAACAGCTCCTGACTCGGCGGGCGAACTACCCACATTCGCAGGGCATCCACGCAAACCGCAACGCCATTTTTTTGCGCAAAACAGCGGCACACATCCGGATCCACACGGAGGTTTCGTTCGAGCGGCCGTCGAATACTCCAGAATCCACGCACCAAGTGACGAACGGGACTATGGACCGAGTCGCTCGATAACTTCCCGCAGTTGCGTCTCATCGAGCTCGTAAACCGTTTCACCGACCCGAGG
>DATKIY010000295.1:0-19862 GCA_035543875.1 Actinomycetes bacterium
CACGTCGACGCTCGTAGTCGTGAACTCGTCACTCGGAACAGGCAGCGGCAGCGTCGTTCCATCGCCTGTTGCCGCCCGCAATTCCGCGGCGACGTCAGCCGGCAGGCCGGGCAGTGAGAGCAACGCATCTCTAAGCGGCGCCAGTGCGATGCCATTGGACGACGCCGATGGGGCAACGACCTGGGCAACGATCATCGTTGGGGCGCCAGACTGCTGCGACCAGGTCTGGACCACAGCCGGGCCGAGCTCAAGTCGTAACACCGCTCCATCCAGACCAGGGGGTAGCGGCGGCAATGACTCACCGGCGGCACTAACAGTTGCTGCGGCTTTGTGCTGGGAGAAGGTAAACGTGGCGACCTGCTTCTCCAGCACCTGGAATTGCGGAGTCCCCTCGACGCCTGTCGGGAGATCAGTCGGTGTCGACACCACCAGGCCAGTTTGGTTCGTTGCCGCAGATGCGTCGGAAACGTCAACCAACGTTGGGTCCGTCTTCAGGTCCCACTGACCGAAAGCTGACAAGTCCGGCAACTGAGTGAGGTCATCGACGTTAACGGAAATCGGCGTGATTGATTCCGTGTGAAAGATCGGCAGCCAGTCGTTCGCAGCTGCCGCCGTTGCGCCACCGACCACAAGTAGTGCCCCTGCCGCGGCGAGAACCGGAGCCTTGAGCACACGCGCACGAAACGATTGGCGGTCGACCGGCACCGTCGCGAGGGTCCGAGCGTTTGACTGCAGCGAACTCTGCAGCCGATCCCAAGCCGCATCGATGTCCACGGGTTCGTTGGACCTCGAGAGCAGAGCGGTTTGCATCGCCTGGCCAGCCACCTGCACCTCCGCCAGGGTTCGCGAGCAGCGCTCACAGTGTTGGAGATGATCGAGCTCGACGTCGGGGAGACTCCCGGGTTCGTCGACATAACGACGCAACACACCGTCAGACAGATGGGTCATCGGAAAGCTCCTTACGAAGGGCGGCCTCTGCCCGTCGCAGAGTCGTACCGACACTGCTTGGGGAAAGTTGGGTTGTCTCAGCAATGTCCGCATAACTGAGACCGCTGTAGCGCAGAACGAGCACCACGGCTTGTTTGCGGGGGAGGTTGGCCAGCGCGTCCCTAACGCGTTGTTGCTCGACCATTCCGATGACCTGCGCCGCTGCATCCGAGCTTTCCTGGGGCTCGGCCACCGACACCTCGCGAGCGACACGTCTCCGCCGCGAGCGCAAGACGTTAAGGGCCGTGTGCGTAGCAGCGACCGTGAGCCAGGCACGGGCGTCAGCGGCCGGTACTGCGGACCGGGCGAACGAGACGAACACTTCCTGAGCGACATCCTCGGCATCCGCATCGAAGCGCAGGACTCGGCGCGCCACGGAGACCACATATTGGTATTGGGTGCGGAAAATCGACTCCAACTCAGGGTGCATCACCAGTTGCCGGGTGTTGCGCGCCACAGCCACCTCCCCTGGGCCACTCATCGTCGCCACAGTGGACGTGTCGGGCGGGCCGCCAGCAATCCCCGCCAGTTGTAAGCTCTCCCACTCAGCAGTCACACCCACTCAGCACCACCGCTCGGCCCAATGTGACACAAATCGAGGGCTCAGCTCCTTCGGCGCCAGGACCGCGATATCGCTCGCGACGTCAGCCAGGTCGCGCCCAAAACCCCCATCCGAGGATATTCGCGCACTATGAACGGCGAAGCGCTGTGCGATGCACATATCCTTGACTACCAGCACGTAGCAGTATCTTTGGAAGAGCAAGGCGTCAACGTCCACACTGCGATGACCACTGTTGCAACACGGCGACGTGGAGTTGGCCACCGAACCACACCCAATCTCATGCCGATGAGGGTGAACGCAGGTAGTTCCCTCAGTTGACCCCAGGCTCAAGTTGTACCCGGGGCTGAAGGGAGGGGCTCATGTCTGGGCCGAACGCCTCGATCCGCATCGCCGCGCCGGGTCTGGACGACGAAGCGGTCGTGACGCTCGTGAGTAACTACATGTTGTGGGCCAACGATTACCTCGCAAGAGAGTTTGACATCCACGAACCGCCTGCTGATCCAGCCGAGATCGGCGAGCACCTTGGCGACTACCGGGAACCGAACGGTCAGCTGTTGCTTGCGGAGTTCGACGGCGTGCCCGCTGGCGTCGGAGCCTTGCGCATGCTCGAGGCGGACGTCGCCGAGGTGAAGCGAATGTACGTCGGTCCTCAATGGCGCGATCGCCACGTCGGCTCCGCGATACTCGATCACCTGCTGGACGAAGCGCGCGCACGTGGCGCGCGGACCATTCGCCTCGATACCTGCCAGTTCATGACAGCCGCCCAGGGTCTCTATCGCTCGCGCGGGTTCATCGAGCGACCGCCCTACCAAGGAACAGAGATCCCAGAACGACTCCAGCAATACTGGATCTTCTTCGAACTCAAGCTGTAACTGCCGGTACACAGGCTCGCACGCCCATTCGGCGTGGAGGACTAGCCGACATCTGCCGCCGTCTCGTCACGCCACTCTGAGAGCACTGAAGTCGCGGCAAACGGCGACGACCAATTCGTCGGTTGGCATGGCGAGCCGATACCGGTAGGTTCTGAGCGAACGTGAACCGATTCGAGGAGGTGAGCCCGATGCACACACCGTCCATTCTGGGCGCTCCTTTGAGTTCACGATCGCGCGACTGACGTAGCTGTCGCGGGGAGCGCTTCAAGCACTCTCAGAAAGCTACGACTATGAATCATTCAACTCAACGCAACTCCGAGACGACCTCTAACGAGGTCTCGGCACACCCCTCTCGTACAGCCCTGGTCCTGGGTGGCGGCGGATCGGCAGGCAACGCGTGGCTGATCGGCGTCATCGCCGGCCTGTTTGAGGCCGGGTTGGATGTGACAGACGCCGATCTGGTCATCGGGACGTCGGCCGGATCGACCGCCGCGGCACAAATCACTAGCGCGAACCCGGCCGCACTGTTTGCCGACATCCTTAACGCCGCGCCCGAGCCACGGTCCGCTCCGGCGGGATCCGACGGTGCGCGTTTGCGCATTCGGCCGACCGCGGACCATATGGAGAGAACGAGTCGAATCATCGCTGCCGCCGACGATGCGGCCGATATGCGCCGCAGACTTGGCGCGGCGGCGATCGAAATGGATGCTGCGTCGGACGGCTTCGGGCAGCGGTGGCGCGCGACCGTCGCGCTTCGTCTGCCCAGTCAGCACTGGCCTGAACGCACGATGCTCATCACGGCGGTCGACGCCCATACCGGTGAACGGGTCGTGTTCGACCGCGATGACGGGGTCGACTTGGTCGACGCCGTTGCCGCCAGTTGCGCCAGTGGCTTCGCCTACAGCATCGGTAGCCGCCGATACATCGACGGCGGCTATCGATCCAACGCCGATAATGCCGATCTGGCAGCCGGATACGCGCGGGTGCTGGTGCTATCACCGTTCGGCGGCAGATCACGAACTCCGGTGGACTGGGGCATGCATCTCACAACGCAGGTCGACGAACTACGCGCAGGCGGCAGCAAAGTCGAGACGATCTTCCCGGATAGCAACTCACGCACAGCATTCGGCGACAACATGATGGATCTGTCGACGCGTCCGCCAGCCGCACGAGCCGGTTGCAACCAAGGCAGGGCCTTTGCCGACCCTCTCAGCAAATTCTGGCACTGACGACTGCTCGCCTGATGCTAAGAACTCGCCCAGCTCGTCACGCCTCTATGGTGGGCCGATGGCGTCGGTCAAGCAGATCCAAGTCACCTTCGATTGCGCGGAACCTGAGCGCGTTGCTCGTTTCTGGTGTGAGGTATTGGGGTACGTCATACCACCGCCGCCGCACGGGTTTGCTACTTGGGACGACTTCGACCGCACGCTGCCGCCTGAGCTTCACGGTTCAGCGTTCGCATGCATCGATCCCTCAGGTGTAGGCCCGCGACTGTTCTTTCAGCGGGTTCCCGAAGGCAAGGCATCCAAGAATCGGCTGCATCTTGACGTGCGGGTCGGCACCGGGCTCGTGGCTGAGGAGCGCCTCGCCGCACTTGAGGCCGAATGCGCACGACTGGTTGCTTTCGGTGCGATACGTGTGCGACTTCTGACTGCCGATGGCGACGAAGAGTCGTGCATTGTGATGCAGGACATCGAGGGGAACGAGTTCTGTCTCGACTGAGCGCGCGCAGATCGGCTCGGGCGTCCGGCTCGGGTGTCACTGCTCGGCACCAGCGTCCCTGCCGCTCAGGTCAGCAGCCGCCGGAGAACCCACTGCGCCGCAAGGAGTGGCCGCTCGTGACGGACTTGCCACTACTCATGTCGAATCCCCGCTGCCAGTCGGAAATGAAGACCGTCTTGTTCATCTCCCGGTTCTGTTCACCTATGAGACTGAGCCGCAACGTCAGCGGCACGTCAGACACGGCCGCGCGGCTACGGACTGAGCCGATCGCATCTCCGTTGTAGAACCACGTGATGTGTCCTCGGGCGACCTCGACCGCAAACGCGACGGCCCGACCCTCGGGGGATGAGATCTTCCGCTTCGCGCGCCATTGCCGCTTGCCGTTGCGGGCGCCGATACTGACGCTCGAGCTACCAACCTTCACGCTGGCAACCGTGATGTTGCGGGCCCCGCAGGCATAGTCCGTGGCACGGCTGGGGACGAGATCAATCTTGGCGGTGTAGTTCCGGGCACCGGTCTCGAGACGCGTCAAACGCATCTTTGCTTCCCAGCGGCCGTACTTCCTCGCGTTGCCTTGCAGGGTCGCTGACGTGGTTCCGAAGTCGCCACGGCCAGACCACTCGCGTTGGCTGTCGAGCATCAGACCACCATTGTGTTGGTTAGCACGTCCCAGTCCGGTGGCGCGGTCCAACCACCATCCATGACGGTCGCTGCCGCGACTGGGACGACTGGTGAGCGACTGGCCCTGCTCCCACGCGAAGTCCCACAGCGACTGGCCCCACTTGTGGGCTCCCCCGGCGGTCGCGGCAACCTGGGAGCTGGAGGCGGTCTTCGGCGGCAGCGTGGTGTCACTAGGTGCGGACGGTGGTGTCACACAGGATCCGGACGAGCTCGCACTTGCAACCACGTCGACCGGCGTCGGGAACGACGGGAACCACCCGACGTTGCTGCCACCCTTCGTCCAGGCCTCCTGACGGACCCGGAAGATCGGACAACCTGGGTCAGATGCGGGAACCACAAAAGATCCGTTGCCGCTGTTGTCGGTCGTGGTTGACGCCAACTTGTGCCAACGCCCCTGGGCGTCCCGTCGCTGCAACGTCAGAGCTCGGCCCGCGAAGACTGGTGACGGCAGGTCGGGTCGGTGCGACAGCACCGGAGTGGTGTCGACCTTGATGGTGAACGGGTGGCCGGCCAGTGCTTCGCCGGTTCCGACACCGGACGAGTTGGGCACCGTTGTGAGAACCAGATCTTGCGATCGGGCGTTGAACGTATACGCCGGTGTCGCATGGCCACGCGCGGCGACCCGGTACTTGATGCCGAACATCGAGGGCGCCGGGTATCTGAACTTGAAACTACCGTTGCGCGATGTCCTGCTGTGAAAGCCCTCGACCCTGGTCCATTCGTCGCCTGGGCGACCCATATAGGACTGAAGCCAGATCTTGCGGGCGCCGGAAACGCCCAGCCGGCCGTCAAACGTGACGGCTTGGCCACCGACGTACCGGCTCGGCGACACGGTTAACGCCCCGCTGATCGTCGCTGACGCCGGGCCAGCCGGCCCGAGACTGACCAGGATCGACGCGACGATCGACCCCGCGACGGCCACGCAGAGGGGCCTGAACTGCTTCATTGAGGCTGTTCCTTCGTAGAATCGCGGACGTCTGGCTCTTCGGATGTCGGCCGGAAGCGACGCTCACTTGAGCGCGAACGAGACATCGACTCGATCAAGAGCGATACCTGCTACCACCACACGTTAGGCAAGGCCCCCGTGTCCGGCTGGGCCGACACGCCACAGAACTGTCAAAGTCTGATTTGTCCGGAGAACCGCAGTTGGTCGGCCTAAGGATCGGAGGCTTACTCCTGGACGCGACCACGGTCACGCCCAACGGCCATTCGACGTTATCAGCCCAAACTGGATGAGACCAATCAAGGTTGTCGTCTACCAGAAACGGCCATGCTCTCTGCGACCGCGCTCGGCAAATGCGCAGGTCACGAGCGCTGTGCCGTGCGATATCCGGCACTGAGATATGGCCTCCTTCTGCGAGTGGGAGGGTCAAAACAAGCGCTCCGCATCGTGGTCAAGCGGTGACCATTTAACGCACTCATCTGACGACGGTGATGACGACGAAGACGTAGGTGGCCATGATGACGATGGCCGTGGAGCGGGACAGGCCACGGCGAAGAAAAGCGACGGCGAGAACAGCAACAGTCATCAAGACGTACCAGGCGGCAAGGGTCGCGGTTCCATTTGTGGCGGCGACTCCCCCAAGAAGTGCCGTCGGGATGAGCAGGCCGGCAAGGGTGTTGATGCGTCCGCTGTTCATCGCCTCGCTCAACGTCGCGGCCCCTCGTCCGCGTCGCGCCAAGTGGACCGCAGCAACCACGTTCGGCAAGCTGGTCACGACGGCGAGAACAATCCCACCCAGGATCACATCGGGTACACCCCACCGGCCCGCCAACTGTGTTGCAACACCCTCGAGCGCGGCTGATGCGACCACGACCATCACCAGCGCAAGCATTGCGATGGGTCCGTCCGAGCGACGGTGCTCCAACGGGCCGATGGCCTTGATGAGTTCGTCCTCTTCCTCGGTCATGACTTCGGTGAGGTCGCGCCGGAACCGTCGCGGCAACGGCAGCCGGGCTCGGGCACGCGGTTCCATCGCAGAGACCACGATGTAGGGGCCGAAAACGGCCAGGCCCAGGATCAGCGCTACCCAGGCAGACGCACCGCGGGCGACAACGCCGAACGCCAGAACCGCCACCCAAACAGCGGCAAAACCCTCGAAGACGACAACACGTCTGTCCAGGATGATGCCGCGAGCGACATAGGCACCAAGACCGAGCAGTGCCGCGATCTGGAAGACATTCGCGCCAAGCACGACGCTCACCCCCACGTCGTTTTGCCCTCGGACCAAGGCGGTGATGGCCGATGTGATCTCGGGGGCGTCAGCGGCTAGAGCGGCCGCGAGCCCGAGGATCGCTTCAGTGACGCCGACCTTCGAGCCCAGCCGTTCGATTCGAACGATGAGCGTCGAACTGGACGACAACGAGAGTCCCGCGAACAGCAGGAAAGCCGTTACCAGGGCGGCCGTGGAGTCCAGCACTTGCTTCTCCCGCCTGTCGACGTGCTTGCATGTCTGCCGACCAGACTTCCCGGCGCTCCACCGGCGAGACTACCCATCTCTCCGCAACTCTCGGAGTAAGCATTCTTGGCACCGTTACATCCACCGTCGAGGCTCGATGTGCGCGCCTTCCGGGCGAAGCTTGCGGAGTTCCTGCTTGCGCGTCTTAGTCATCTCGTCGAGATCGGGCGCTAGATTGCGTGCCGAGGCGAAGGGGGAGCATGACAACACCTGCGGGTTGGTACCCAGATCCCGATCAGCCGGCGAGCAGGCGATATTGGGATGGTCAGCAGTGGACCGAGCACACCAGCCCCGGGGCTGCCGGTGCGGTCATGGGGAGCTATGGACGCTCCGAAAAGGATGTCACCCGCGCCGTCGCGGCGGTGCTGTGGAGGCACTCCAGGACCAACCCGGACGTTGCCCAGAGGAGCAGGTGCAGCGGCGGCGAGGTGCGCTGCGCGTTGCCGATGGATGCCGACGCCTTCAATGAGCACCTGGCGCGAGCCGTTGTCGAGGAGGTGCTCTTCCCAGAGCTTGATTCGTTCGCCGCACAGACACACCTGGCAGCGCAGACGCTCGAACTAATCGGTCAGCTAGGGTCACCCGCCGTGCAAGACGCGGCGCAGCGCATGGGCAAGTTGGGGCCGCCGCTCATGCAACACACCAAGCCGAAGGACGGAGGCGTCCTGCGCTGGTGGAAGTTGCTGCTGTGGGCTGGTTTTGCCTTCGTGGTCGTGGGAATGCTTGTGCTGAATCAACTAATGGATGCCTTCAGCTCATAACTCCCATCATCCAAACCCTTAGCTCGGCATCAGCGGTCGCCGCTGCACCTGCGAACATCCCACCACCCGGGTGCTTGAGTCCAGGTCCACGAGGTCCTTTGGCATGTTGTCGGTATTGGCGGTAAGCGCGACGGAGCCTGTCGCTGGTCTATTGACCGCGCCGTAGCGGTCGCCCGACAATGGATCCCTCACGGAAGGGACCTGACAATGGCGTGGAATCTGACCGGGAGTTACGTTGAGACCTGCTCGTGCGAACTGATGTGTCCGTGTAATACGTCCCTGGACCACGGAGCCACGTACGACTTCTGCCGGGTGACGTTTGCCTTCAACATCCGCAGCGGCGACATCGAGGGCACAGACATCTCGGGCCGCAAGGTGGTGCTGATCGCCGACACCCCGAAAGTGATGACCGACGGGAACTGGCGGCTCGGCGTCTACATCGATGACCAAGCGAGCGATGCGCAGTTCGACAAGCTCGTTCAGGTGTTCGGTGGTCAGCTGGGAGGGCCGATGGGCGCCTTGGCACCCCTAGTAGGCGAAGTCGTAGGCGTCGAGCGCGCCGCAATCGAGGTCAGCGACGACGGGCTGAACCATACGGTTCGCGTCGGGGACACGATCGACTTCGAGATCCAAGACATCGTCCCGTTCGGAGTGGAGACAGGAGAGCCGATCCGTTTCAACGGGATGTTCCATCCGGTCGGGTCGGACCTGACGATGGCCGAAGCAAAGCGCACCCGAATCAACGCTTTCGGCATCGCGTACGAGGGAAAGACCGGTCTATCCAAGTCCGAGTTCTCGTGGGCCGCCTGACGCGATGGGCTTGACGGCCGAGACGGACAGCAACGCCGGTCTCTCCCCGGCTTACGCTGCCGCGCGGACCCGCCTCGGGCTGGTCGCGGCCCTGATCATCGTTGCGGCCATCGGATGGATCTGGACTGCGCGCGAGATGCGCGGAATGGACGCCGGTCCTTGGACCGGCCTCGGAACTCTCGGCTGGTTCATCGGAATCTGGGTAGTAATGATGGCGGCGATGATGTTCCCGTCTGTATCACCCACGATCGCGCTCTACACGCGAGTCACCAGGGAAAAGTCGCCTCTATCGCCTTGGCTCTTCGCCGCTGGCTACCTGCTTACCTGGACAGTGGCGGGTCTTTTGGCCTACGTCATCGGCGCGATTGGCGTTGCGATGTTTGGTGACGCCCTGGCCTGGGACCAAGAGGGCCGCGTACTCGCCGGCACAACCCTGATCGTCGCCGCCGTTTATGAAGTCACTCCGGTGAAGAACGTATGCCTTGCCAAATGCCGTAGCCCTCTCGGCGCGCTCCTTGGCTCCTGGCGGGATGGCCTCAGCGGCGCGGTTCGGATGGGTGCGCGCAACGGGGCATGGTGCGTCGGATGCTGCTGGGCGCTCATGGCGTCGCTGTTCGCGCTGGGAGTGATGAGCATCTCCTGGATGGCATTTGTGGCCGCAATCATCGCCGTCGAAAAGACCATCCCCTGGAGGCGTGGCATCACCTACGGGATCGCAGTGGCCCTACTCAGTATCGGAGTCCTCATGCTCGTGGCGCCGGACGCTGTACCGGGGCTGACTATTCCATCCGGTCAGACGATGCCGATGGGCTGACCACCGGGTCACCAAAGACTCCTCATTAGACGGCAAGCCAAGGCGCTGCCTCTGGAGCCAGTGATGGGTGTTCAGCAAGTCCTCGGGATCAGATCGGTGATGTCTTCTATGCCTAGCGGACGCCACATGAATATCTTGACTGCGAGCGCTGTGCATTGAAATATCCTGTAGTGAGATCACGCGACGATCAGGAGTAGCGCAGGAACTCACACCCACTCACCGATGCGAAAGGCCAATAGCAGACGTCTCCCGCGTTGTGCGGGCCGCCCGTCGCGGTGTCGTTGCCCTGCCCGGCGTAGAGCAAGTCGTCGCCCGGTCCGCCCTCAAGCGTATTGTCGTCGTAGTACGCGGTGATGGCATCGTCACCCCAACCGCCTTGTGCATCGTCTCCGCCTTGGACGACGATGATCTGGTCAGCTCCCGCTCCACCATTCATGAAGTCCACGCCATCGGGCCCTGGGCCCTGGTGGTAGAACCAGAAGTCCTCGCGTCCACCGTTAAGGTAGTCCTCCCCGCCGGCGGCTCGAAGCTGGTCATCTCCGTCCTCTCCCACGAGGATGTCGGCGTTTGGTCCGCCGAGAAGCGTGTCGTCGCCGTCGCCACCAAAGAAGTAGCCGTGTGCCGCATTGCCCGCATCCATCAGATCATTGAAATTGGTACCGAGGATTCCGGCACCGAGGACGTGATCTCGTCCCTCACCGATGACGAGTGTCCCGTGCACCTCAATCGGAGCAGCCAGTTGGTCATAGTGGACGAAGTCGAGGACCGTGCTCGAGTGCCAGTTGAAGAGCTGGGCACCGGGATCGATCGTGTCATTGCCCGCGTCACCCCAGAAACTGTCGGCGCGGTCAGAGTCAGCTCCGGCGTCGTACCCGTCGTCGCCACCGAAGATGTCGTCGTCACCATTGCCGCCGTGGATGGCGTCTCCGCCTTCCTGACCACAGATGGTGTCGTCACCGCCGTTGCCGTAGATGAGATCTTCACCAGGACCTGCGGCGATGACATCCGGACCGCTGGTGCCTTGAATTGTCTGGCCGCCGACACCCTTGACGATCGTCGCCGGGATGCCGTTGCACTTGACGGTGCCCGCTGTCGCTTTCGCCGAGCCGGATGACTTGGCCATCTTCAGCAACGGTGTTCTGGTTGGGGTCGCCGCCTCACAGCTGATTTGCGTTTCGATGGTCGGCTGACAACTGTCGATGCTGCCCCCACCGTTCGCCGTGTCGTTTCCGGAAGGGTCGAAGATCTCGTCCGGGTAGTAACCGCCGTACACCGTGTCGTCGTCGGCGCCGCCATCAATCGAGTCACGGCCGTCCTGGCCCCAAACGGTGTCGTTGCCAGCCTCAGCATCGATCATGTCGTTGCCCTCGCCGCCAAGAAGCGTGTCGTTGCCGTCGCCGCCATGCATGCCGTCATCTGCAGCGCCGCCATCGAGGGCGTCCGACCCCGTGCCACCCACCAGTTCATCCCGCCCGTCGAGCGCGTCAATCGTGTCATTACCGCCGTTGCCGAAGAGGTGGTCGATCCCTAACGTGCCGGTGATGACGTCGTCGAACTGGCTGCCGTAGACGACGTTGACGTCGAAAACGTAATCGTGTCCGCCGGCGTCGTCGACGATTCCCGTTCCGAAGTACGGCGGGTTTCCTCGACTCAAGTCAGCATCAATGCCCGTGGGGGAATCGTCGTAGTGAATCTCGTCGACACGTGGCGAGAAGTCATCGGGAGGTGTGTTGCCCGAGCTGTAGCCGCCCCAGCCACCGCCATAGATGTAGTCCCCGCCTGTTCCGCCTGTCAGCGACTCTGCGATGGGGTAACCGGTCGGCGTCATCGCGTTTGTCCCAGCGACGATGGTGTCAGAACCTGTGCCGCCGTCGATCTCATCGGACCCTGCACCGCCGCACAGGACGTCATTGCTGCCCCGACCGTCGATAACATCGTTGCCGTCCAGCCCGAGGATTACGTCAGCGCCGGACGTGCCGGTAAGAACGTCGTCGCCAGAGGTACCGACGAGCGTTGGCGTCTTGTTGCAGGGGTTCATGATTGCCTCGGCCGATGGGGTCGAGACGAAGGTGGCCGCCAGCGCCAGGGCAACAAGCGCGATCAAGCGCGCCGGCATCGTTGACATCGCTCAAGGTTACGCGACGACACACCGTCGGCATCGAAGCTTTCTCCGGCGAAGCTCACACCCCACTCTCGCTTTGGATGCGCCCTCGGGTTGACACATCATCCACGACAAAGACGACGAAAATCCTTGAGACTTGGAGCGGAAGCAGAGTCTGAACAGCCGACTCAGGTGGCATCCCTAGTGCCCTGTCCTCCCGACACGCGAGATTCAGTTCGTCGGGATTAGGGACGGAGGCTCGGCTGGCAGTCTCTCGCAGGTGCGGCGGCTGGCGTCACAGGCGATCATCCCACCATTCCTATCCTCGAGGTCCACGACGACAACGTCGCCGTAGGACCACGTGACATGAGGGTCCCCGCTGTTCGGTATTCGCCACCATGCACCGGTCTTGGTGTCGACGATGACCGAAAGATGCTCCTTCCCGGGCTCGACCCCGAGGACATAGTTGCCGCTGGGACTCGGCCGGCCTACCTCAAGCCCGTCATACGCGTCCTCGGCCGGACCAGGCAATCCCAGCACGAAGGCAGAGCCGGGATTGGGCTCATCGGCCCGCAAGGTCTTTAAGGTCCGTATGTCAAAGCTGTAAGTCACGTCTCCCGACGGCCCGCCGGCCCAGACGACGCGCTCGTCGGAGACCAGCAGGAAGCGGTTCCCCTGGAAGTGTTCAGCGCAGAGGCCATCGCAGTCGGAAACGGTCTGGGATTGCGTGGTTCGTGAGAGCTCGCGGCCCGCGGCTGTGTCGTAGACGACGAGTTCGTTCCCTTCGAACCAAGCGGCAACGTCGCCGTTGGGGTCCCCGCCCGGACCTTCCGCTGAGTTGTGTCCCACGATTCGTGGTTCGCCGCCCCAGGGATGGAACCAGACGTCGCCCGTCGCGGGATCCAGGTACAACGCGCCGGTCCGCACCAGAGCCAGAGCGCCCTCCTCGATGAACTCTCCTTCGTGTAGCTGCCGAAGCTCTACCGGCGTCTGCTCTACGACGTCGCCGCGGTGGAGCCCGGCGTTGTCGTACCACACGGGAACATCACCGATGTCGATCCCAGGCACCGGCTCCATCGGTTGCGGCGTGGAGTCCGCAGAGAGGCTGCTCTGAACAAACAGGACTGCGAACACGGCAACCACTACGGCCGCCGCGAGCGCCAACGTGTGATTCCGTCGCTGCCACCGGCGCCGGTCCACGAGCCTGTCGTAGTCATGCGCGACATTCGTGGACGCTTCAAAGGTCGCCACAGTGCGCCGCCCTGCGACGCGGCCTCGATCCTCTATCGTCACGATTGTTCCTCCCTCTCGCCCAGAACTTTAGCGAGGCTCGCGCGAGCTCGTGAGAGGTGCGTCTTAGCCGTCCCTTCGCCCATCTCTAAGGTCGCTGCCACGTCAGCAACTGAGAGGTCGTAGATGTAATGCAGCGCAACCACTTGCGCCTGCCGCCGTGGAAGGCCGCGCACTGCGGACCAGAAATCTTCGTCAGTGGGCTCAAGCAGAGTCGGCACATCGCGGCGTCCCCGAAGGCGGAGTAGAGCTCGGGCTTCAGCTGCCCGACGCCGCAACTGCGATGTCGCAATGTTTGCGCACACGCGTCGCACCCACATTGCGGGGTCGGCCATCTGGCCGACTTCTCGCCAGCGCCGGTACGCGACAAGCATCGCCTCTTGTGCGTGGTCCTCTGCCCCGATTGGACCGGTCAAGACGCGAGCTAATGCAGCTATTCGGGGATACTCCCGGCGATAGAAACTCTCGAACGGCTCAGCGTCTCTCCGACGAAGTGGAGTGTCGGAGGACAACTCATCAACCGACACACGGTCGGCATCGAAGCTTTCTCCGGCGAAGCTCACACCCCACTCTCGCTTTGGATGTTCCCTCGGGTTGACATCATCCACGACAAAGACGACGGTATCCGGCCGTTCTTGGGTCTGGGCTCCCGCTACGTAACGGCGTTCAGCACCCGAGGGATGCCGCATCGAGCTATGAACCGCAATCGCCAGCAGGAGTATCCGCACCGACCTCGCCGCTGGGCGCCGGTGTAGGGACACCCCCCGGGGCTCTCACGCACCGGAGTCGCTTGAGCGCTCAGTTCAAGTAGACGAGATTCAATCAAGGAAGTAGCGCACTCTGAACGGCTCTGCGCTGTGCTAGGTGGCGCTGTGAGCAGGAGGTTCATGAGCGCTGTGCCGTGCAATATCCTGGACTCAGATCGCCCCCACTTTCTTACCAATGTTTCTCGTTGGCGTGGGTGTATTCAGGTAGGGCAGTCGGTTGACGACCAGCACATATAGGACGCCGTTGAATGTTCGGGCGGCTATGACGGCAAGCGCTGAATCGGTTCCCGCCTGCGCCCGGTCCCCTTCGGAGTTGGTGAGGGAGCCAGCTCGTCGTGGGTGACCGGGCGTTCCGTTTCAGCGACCAGCGTGAAGGTCTATCCGCGCGAGATAGGTGTCGACGCTGCCAGCGTTCTCCTGGTTAGGAAACGCACCTGTCGTGTCGCCGATCACGAAAATGCGGTCCGCACCCCCCCACGCCCACCCCACAGTTTCCCGGGCGGGTGTTCCAAACTGGCGTGTCCATTCCGCCTGTGCATTCGAGGTATCGAAGGCGCGGACAAAGACGTCGGCACCGCCGAGGTTTGTCTGCCCCGGGAACACGCCAGCAGTGACACCGATGACCACTGCTTCGTGATGCACAAGGGCAACGGCACCAGCGTCGTCGTTTTGCGATGTCCCGAATTGTCTAGACCAAAGCGGGGAGCCAGCGGGCGAGAACTTGCGTACAAAGGCGTCTGATCCGCCGCGGTTGCCGGATGCGTTGAGGTTGCCAAAGGTCTGGCCCGACACATATACGCCGCGGGGGTCGACGGCAAGTCCCTCTCCGAAGTCGGCTTTCCTGGACCCGAACTGTCTGACCCAGACCAAGCGTCCGGCGCGTGAAACCAAACCCACATACGCGTCCCAGCCCCCCTTACTCGTCGCCCCCCGAAGCCGCCCATCCGTGTAGCCGTCGATGTAGATGCCGCTCTTGGCAGGCTCCAATGCCCAGGGCTCCTCGTGACCCCGGCTGCCGAACTGCTTAACCCACTGCAGCGTCCCGTCCAATTGGAAACGAGCGACCATCAGGTCGGCTCCTCCCCGGTTTTTGCAGCCTGGGAAGGCGCCGTAGGTTTGCCCATACACGTAAATGCCGGACTGGTCGGCGGACACGCTGATGGCCCAATCGTCTTTGCGGGTGCCGAACTGGGTCGCCCAAAGTTCATGACCGTATCGGTCGTACTTCGTCAGATACCCGTCAGTTCCCCCGGCATTAGCTCCTGCCAGCGCCCCACTCGTTGCGCCGATCACATATAACCCTGAAGCCGCGGCGTCGACGTCTTCGACGTTGTCCCATTTAGGTGTTCCGAACTGAACCGTCCAGACCGCAATCCCTCGCTCGTCGGTTATTTGGATCCAAGCATCGGCATCACCGGCGCTTGTCTGACCAGGCAAGGTGCCGAAGGTCCTCCCACCGGTGAACACTTCGTTTCGGAAAACATCAAGCCCCCAGGTGCCACTCTCCGACGCCCGGGAACCGAACTGATCGATCCACGGCACCGACGGTGCCGCAGCGCTCGCGGTAACGCCCGTGAGCCCCAGCGTCGTAGCCAGGGTAAGCAGAATGACTTGGCCTACACGCTGCATTGGATGCTTGCTTTCGGAACAAAGCACAACCAACCTCCGATCGGACGGGACTCCGGCATCAGCCGGAGTCCCAGTCGTTCGACGTAAGCGGAAAGACCAGCTTGAAGCCGAGGTCCTTGAGGCATCGTTCGTCACTTCGGTGCGCATCGAGTCGATATCCTGGAGCAGCCATCCATCCAAATACGCGATCCCCGCGCCAGGATCTGATGCGCTCATCTCGGTCCCGCCGAGTCGCACCACCGCGAGCGCCGCGGATCACCAGAGGGCCATCATCGACGTCAAGGATCAACGGCATGTCGCGTTGGGCGGACTCGATATACCGACCGACCAAGCTTTGGCTTCAACCTGATCATGAGGTGGACCTTTCTATCCGTAGCACTCGCAGAAGTACCAACCTCCGCGCCAACCCCGATACGTGAGCTCGTCGATCTCGTGGACGTTGCCGGTTCCGTCGGGGTTGGCGCTCAAGTAGGACCGCTGAGAAGAATGGATGTCGTATCTGAAGGCGATCTGGGTTCCGTCGGGCGACCAGATCGGGCCACCAACCATCGTGTCGAGGGGCGGGCGCGAAGTCGGGCTGAAGACGAGGACCGGGGATGACCCGTTCGCTGACACGCTCCAGACCTCGTACTGGTCGTGGGCTGGGGAGAAAGTCCCGTAGGTGATCCGCCTCCCATCGGGAGACCAGACGATGTTCGGCGAACCCTCGCCGTGCGCGATGAAGACGCCTTCGGCAAGCGGTAGGCGGGTGGATCCGTCGGACATCATGACGTACAAGGTGTCCTCCGCGACTAACGCGATGCGGGTGCCGTCGGGTGACCACGCGATACCAGATCCTTCCTCTCCCCCGGGAACCTCCCCACCGAGTGACTCCGCGACCTGGACATGGCTGCCCCCGTTGACGCTCACCACGGCGACGGCACCATCCTGGGGGTCATCGCCTGATCCGGTCGGAACCGTGGCATAGGCGATACGAGTCCCGTCGGGTGACCACGCCATCGAGGTGACGCCACCAGCGGTCCGCCCGAGATTCGTCCGGTCCCCGGTGGCCGGATCGATGAGGATTAGCTGGTTGCCCCTGTCATTGTCGTTTCCGGCGACCTTCACCAGCGAAGAGCCGGCGGGCGACCATGCCCAGAGGTCAGCCGCATCCGAGCCATCCCCCGAACAGGCCGTTGTGAGCTGCCGAGGCTGATCAACCCCGTTCGTGACCCAGAGCCCATTTGTCGCGTTCCGCTCGGTAGCTCCGTTCTGGCAGAACGAGAGCTCGAACGCGACCCACCTGCCGTTGGGCGATGGGGCCGCCCACGAAATACGGTGGCCGCGGAATGCCGGAAACTTGGCAGTATCGACGAGCGTGATCGCCTCACCAGTGGTCGGATCTTCAGCGACAACCTCGTGGTCGCTATCCGAGCTTCGGTGGATGATCATCCCCGTGAATGTCTCCGACCTGGTGACCGTGGGGGTGGGGTTGGGCGGTCCGGCAGGCATCGGACGAGTGGCAATGGATGAGTCCAGTGCCGCATAGGCCACCACTGCTAGCACGGTCGCGGCGACGACTCCGCCGACAGCGGCGTACAGCCGGTTCCGCCTGCGCGTTCGACCCTGGTCCCACAAGTCAGAACCGGAATCAGGAGTGGGCGCCTCCCGGGCATAGTCATGCAGGAGGGTTCGGACCCGCGCTTCATCAGACATCGCTGCCCCCCCCAGACTTGAACGCAGACAACTCAGGTGCAAACTTCCGAAGTCGAGTCAGAGCCGCCGAGCATTGGCTTTTCACAGTGCCGACCGAAACGCCGAGGATGTCCGCGGTTTGCTTTTCGGTCAGGTCATCGAAATAGCGGAGCACCAACACCGCTCGCTGCTTACGGGTGAGCCGGTCCAACGCAGTACCAACAACCACGTAATCCACGCTGGACTCCGACAGGTCCCGCGGCGACCCTTCGATCAGCACTGCAACAGGGACGTCCCGACTCCGTCGCCACCACGAGACGTGATCCCGGTACAAGATTCTGCGGGCATACCCGTCGGGATTCTCATCGCGCAGCTTCTCCCATCGCGCTGCTACCTTTACCAGAGCATCCTGAACCAGATCCTGGGCATGGTAGGCATCACCAGTCATCAAGAAAGCGGACTGTAAGAGACCCGACTGCGCGGCCCGGACCCAGACGTCGAAGGAAACCTTTCCCTCATCGTCCACCGGGATCACTCCCCTTCCTCGTACCTATAACGCACCGGTACGTGTAAAAGGTTGGCACCAAACCCGCCAATTTTGACGTCCTCTCAAGCACGACGCAGACCCGTCAGTGCGAACACGTAGAACGGTGCAAGCCCACGACGTCCGGCTTGGAAAGCAAATCTCCAGCACCTGGCTTTAGGTTAATCGTTGACGAATGTCCGGGTTGTTGAGTCGGCAGTACGTGCTGTACAAACGCACCTCAACGAGCGCCGACTTGGCTCTCTTGACTGAGAGCGTTGGACGATTCCCGTTCCAGAGTGAGGCTCGCCAGAACCCCCTGCTCCAAAGGTAGGTACATGGGTAATGGAGACGTCACGATCACGATGTGATCGCTCCAGTCACCTCCGATCTGAGCGTTCTCAGACCAAAAGTGCACCAGACTCAATCCAAGTAGTCGCGCACTGGAATCGCTTGTGCGCTGTGCGACCGTGCTCAGCAAACGTGCAGGTCACGAGCGCTGTGCGGTGCAATATCCTTGACTGAAATGTGGCGACACGCTGATGTTCGTGGGCGTACCACGCCAGGGCCGGGAGCAGGGTTATCGAGCATGGCCATTTCGCGGGCGCACCGACAGCAAACGAGCCGTCTACGCCGTCAATCACCTGGACCGTGCCAGCCAGCGGACTGGCCGGCACGGTCTCTCGCCCTATGACAGGGGGTGAGACGTATCAGAGTTCCTTCATCTCCTTGCCGTGCACCATGACTGCCCAGATCACCAGGACGTCGATGGTGATGACGATGAGCGACCACACAGGCGAGACGTTCAGTGTCACGAAGTGAGTGATTAGGCTGCCGGCGGCGACGAACACTGCGACTGTGCGGGCGAACATGCTGCCGCGCAGAAGTGCCGCGCCGATGGCAAATACGACGATGCCGACGAGCATGCTCCACCAGCCCCACGCATACGGACTTCCGTAGGGAGCTCCGTTGTTGTTCCACATGGTCCAGTTGTTGTTGATGACGGCGAGAAACCCCATGATGCCGGTGAGCGTGCCGCTCAGCATCATGATGAACGCCGCGAATGCAACCCAGCCGGTCCACGGCGTGGTTTCGATCGGCGCACTTGGCGAGGTGGAAGGACTTTGCAGGCTGCTGCTCGACATGATGTCTCCTTGGGTGGGCTTAAGCCCTTGCTTGTTCTCCCAGGCTTCTCCAGGGCCAGGATTGGGAACAGGGTCCAAAGGCCCCAATGGGTCCACCCACCTGTCGGTCATCGGAACTCGTCGGGACCTCGTGCCTGGTGCGTCGCCCAGCTGCCGTCCCACGGTCGGAATCGAGGTTCCACGAGGGTGGACGAGACTCCAGCGCTCGAAATGGTTTCAGCCCTCCGACGCCCGGACCGCTCATGGCTTGTAGTTGCTGTACGCGCCACCGATCCGGTCGTAGGTGTTACCGAGCTCATCCTGGGTGATCTTCACGCTTCCGTTGTCGGGAGTCAGGATCAGATCTTCTTTGAGTACAAGCGTGCGGAACGCCCAGTCTGGTGAGGGCCGTAGACGGTCGCCGAGGCGTTCGAGGCTTTCGTAGGTTTGATCGGGATCCACGATGAGGCTGGCGGACTTCATGCACCAGGAGTCGCCGTTGGGATCGTCAAGGATGAATACTGGGGATCCAGCGTTGATGCCGAGTTGCGTGTCCCGCTTGCCGTTGATCTCCTTGTACGCGACGGCCTCGTGCTTGCGCATCTCCTTAGGGACGTCGAGCCACATCACCCATCGAGCCTGCAGACCTTGGAAGTCCCGCTCAGCGCCGACCATGACCTCCACCCAGTCCAGACACCACAGCCTCGGACCGTTCTTGAACGTCGCAAGGAGCTCATACTCGTCCTTGATGGCGTCCATGTTGAGTTGGTCGAGGAGCTCCTGCGGGCTTGAGTCACCGGTTCCAGCAGCGTCGTTCAACCCCACCGTGTTGTAGACACCGGCGACCAGGTGGTGCGTGATCGCGTGTCCACCGATCAGGAAGATTTCGGTGTATCGGTCACCGCGAACGCCATCGAAGCGCATGAGCGTCGAGCCTTGGTCATCATCGGGGAGTTTCGCCGATAGTCTCATGAGTATTCCCTTCGTTGAGGGCGTCAGGATCGGCGCTTGATAGGTGGACACTCCCACGCTGCCTCAATCACTTCGGGGCGCGGAAGGTATAGGCGGAGGATCACAAACCATTTG
>DATKIY010000296.1:0-2568 GCA_035543875.1 Actinomycetes bacterium
TTGCCGTTGTCGACGTCCGCGAATCCCGGGTCGGCGTACATCGAGTGTTTGTCGTTTCCAGACCTAGCCTGCCACTGCTCGAAGTTTCCATACTCCTGACCTTTCCATTGCCAGGTGCCGCTGCTCGATCCGTCCTCTGCCTGGTACAGGTTGTAGTCAAGGGTGTTGGCAACGTTCTCGCTGTACTGATTCTCGACGAAGATGTGGCTCTTTCCTGCGACGATCACATTGTTAGCGATCAGGTTCTCGCGGGTATCGAACTGCACGAGCAGTGCTGGCCCAACGGCGCGCACCACCGTGTTGTTGACCAGCGTGCAGTTCTCGGTGCTCCCTCTCTGTCGGTCGTACCCGCCAATGGCTAAACCGATTGCTGTGCTGTCGTAGACGAGGTTGTTGCGGACCGTGATGTTGCGAGTTGCCCGGCCGGCGTGCTCACTTGCCAGCTCGATCCCGATGTTCACGTCGTGGATGACGTTGCTTTCGACCAACACGTCCCGTCCGCCGTCGACATAGATCCCGTCGGCACTGCGGTCGTTTCCGTACGCGGGGTTGCCCTTGCTATCGATGTTCCAGACCTGGTTGCCGCGAATGACACCGTCGCGCGCCTGGTCAAGCGTGGGGTCCGACACTGTTCCTTCGAATCCAATGACGTCGATTCCGATGTTGTTCGTGTCATGGACTTTGTTGCCTTCGACCAGAAAGTCTTTGACGTTGCCGTTCAGTACTAGCGACTCCGACGAGCCCAATGACAAGTTGTAGAGCTCGTTGTCCACGATCTCGACGCCGGAAATGGCCTGGGTCGGCGAGGTTCCGTAGACCGCAATCCCATGTGCGTCCCCGCCGTTGCGTCCGTCATAGTTCGTGCCAAGGTCGTGGATAGTCAGCCCGGCCAACAGGACATCATGAGCATCGCCGGCGACGAAGACACCGATCGGGACATCACCGCTCACATCGGACCGATACCCGGTGATCTCCAGACCCTCGACGGTCACGTCATGCTGCCCATTGATCTCAACCATCGCTGACTGCCCCTCTGGCACGTCGAGCCCCGAGCCATCGAGGACCGGCTGTTCGCCATCCTCGGCAACCACCGCGATGGGACTGCCTGGCTCCCCAGAGGTGTTGAAGCTGAATCGTTGGTCGTAGGTGCCACCGCGGACATAGACGGTGGTCCCTGCTTGGCTTTCGTCCACCGCGTGCTGCACTGTTGCCCAAGGATCGTCACGCGAACCTGAAGCTGAGTCGTCGCCGTCTGGTGCTACCCAGAACGCCTGTTTAGTCGCACCCGCCCCGCTGCTGGATCCACGGGTGGCCAGCGCCCACGTCGTCGTGCCCGCCAGCACCAGACAAACGACCACGAGGATCGCGATCAGGCCGTCTTTCGACCGGTCAGCGCTCATCGTGATGCCGGCTTGGTGGTCGGCGGCGCAGCGAGATACATGATCGCCAACATTAGCTCCAACGTGCTCGCATCCGATATCGATCGAGGCTGATGTACGGGTTGGTAAAGCCTTTGAGGCACATGGGCCCTTTGTGTGGCTACCGCAGGCGACGTGGCCGCGCCCTCGGAGCCCAACCCCAGGACGCCGCGACCCAGGTTGGCTGAACTGCAGGGGTTCCGTGTCGATTCGCCCAGACTGGGCGCCTACGCGTCGGGACTCACGTTCTGGTTGAGGCGGAAGAGGTTCGTGGGGTCATAACGTTGCTTGAGGGTCACCAGGCGGTCGTAGGTAGAGGGCCCATACGCACTGCGAGCAACTTCCGGATTCACGTCTGACTGCTCATTGATGTAGTTGCCGGCCAGTGAACGCTTACTTAGGCCCTCAGCAGTCTTGCGCCCCCAACTCAGACATGCTTCGTCCATCTCTGGGGTGTCCCACACTCCGTTGACGACCCAGTAGAACGCGGCGCTGCGTCCGGTATAAGCAGTGGCATCGTCGCTCACGTCGGCAACCGCTCCACCGAGTTGGATCACATACACGTCGCAGTCCGGTGTTGGTGCCAGGTCGATGCACTTTATGAGCCAATCGATGACGGTCGGGTCGACTGCCGAGAGGAAGCCGCCTTTGGCGTAGTAGCGCCGTCCCCAGGGGAGCGCGTCATCCGATGCCTGCTGCAGCTCCCAGAACGTTGAAGAGTAGGTCTGCGTCGGTACCACTCCACCAAGTTGTCGAAAGGGCCCGAGGACCGAAGCGGTCTTGTCTGCTGACCCGTACCAAACCGTTTTCATGCGCAAGTCGTCTTGGCTGACCATGAAGCCGGTGGCTAGCTCACGTGATGCGTCCTCAACGAGTTCGGCATATGAAGCAAGTACCCGACTCGCGGCGGCGGTCGGGTAGGTGGAGGTCACGACGGATGTAGGGCCTAGTGGTCGCATCCGGAACTCAAAGCTGGTGACCACGCCGAAGTTGCCGCCACCTCCGCGTACTGCCCAGAACAGATCAGGTTCCGTCTCCTCGTCGACGGTCAGAAGCGATCCATCCGCAAGGACCAGGTCGACGCTTTGCAGATTGTCGATCGTCAATCCGTGACGTCGGCTGTTCCAACCCATGCCGCCACCGAGCGTCA
>DATKIY010000297.1:0-5732 GCA_035543875.1 Actinomycetes bacterium
ACGTCGGCATGATCTGCATGAAGTCCAGGACCGGTGTCACCCACCTGTTAAATCGGTCACTGATTCCGGCCAAGATGCCCAGTGGAATGCCGATAAGCAGGGAAAGCGAAACAGCTACGACGATAAAGCCCAGCGTCAACATGCTCTCGTCCCATACACCGAGCACGCCGAACCCGATGAATCCCACCCCGGTCAGCACGGCGATCTTCCAGTTGGCGAAGACCATCGCGACTGCTACGGCCACGGCGGTGACGCCCGTCCACCCAAGGTTGGCGATGACCCAGGCGACCTGATCGATGTACCAACCGATGAAGTCACCGATGTAGTTGATGAAATAGACGAAAATGGGGGATGAGTCGCGATTCGCGTCTGCCCACTCGACGACGCTCTTCAACCAGTCTTGGACCGTAGTTGAACCGCCAGTGGCCATGTTCAGTTGGCCGTTGAAAAGCGCGCAGATGACTATCCAGCCGATGACAACGGCCGCCAAGGCCCAACGTCGATCAACGCGGTGCGGAATTGTGATCGACCGCGTGGGCGCCGTGGCAGTCGTCATTCGGCTGGGTCCTCGCCAGCTACAACGACTAACAAGGCGTCTCGGTCGACAACGCCAAGCAACGCGTCACCCGAAACCACTCGAACGGGCGCCGATGAGCCGATCACCGGCTTGATGGCCTCTCGGATCACGGTGTCGGGGGACATGACCGGACCAGTCAGCTCGTCCGTCTCAGTCGCCGGGCGCATGATCCAGCGAAGGGTCAAAACATGGGACTTCGGTACATCCCGTACGAAGTCAGCGACGTACGAGTCAGCTGGAGCACCGACTAGCTCGTCGGGTCGGCCGAGTTGTACGACGGCGCCGTCACGCATGATCAGGATGCGGTCACCAAGCTTGAGTGCCTCGGCGAGGTCGTGAGTAATGAACACCATGGTCTTTCCGACTTCGTGGTGCAGCCGCAGAACTTCGTCCTGCATTCCACGGCGGATCAACGGGTCCAGCGCCGAGAATGGTTCATCGAAGAACATGATGTCGGGATCGACGGCAAGCGCTCTGGCGAGTCCGACGCGCTGCTGCATCCCGCCAGACAGCTGATCCGGATACGCCATCTCGTATCCCTGCAGACCTACGAGGTCGATCACCTCGTGAGCGCGCGAGTACCGCTCGGCTTTGCCCTGTCCACGAATCTCGAGGCCGTATGCGACGTTGTCGATGACTTTGCGGTGAGGAAGAAGACCAAAATGCTGAAACACCATCGCAAAACGCTTGCGTCGCATCTCTCGGAGTGCTGAAGCGTCGGCCTTCATGATGTCGTCGCCTTCGAGCAGGATCGATCCAGTGGTTGGCTCGATGAGGCGGGTTAGACAGCGAACCAGGGTTGATTTGCCAGACCCGGAAAGTCCCATCACGACAAAGACTTCGCCTGGCGCCACATCGAACGCAACGTCTCGAACGGCCGCCGTGCAACCAGTCTTATCGCGCAACTCTGCGCGCGGGAGAGCCGCATCGGGCGAGCCAACAATCAACTCTGGATGGGGACCAAACACCTTCCAGAGGCCACGAACCGAAATCGCGGGTTCCTCGCCCGTCGCATTGCGACCAGGAATTGTTGTATCCACTGCCGTCATGCGCTCTTCCCATCGTCCGACGGTTGTGCCGACCCACCTGAAAACCAGCGCGAGGGCGCGGGGTTGATGTTCTGGTAGATGTGCTTGGACTCGAGGTATTCCATGAACCCCGTCGGACCGAGCTCGCGTCCCAGCCCTGACTGTTTGAAGCCGCCCCATTCGGCCTGAGGCAGATACGGGTGGTAGTCGTTGATCCAGATCGTGCCGTGTCGGAGTCGGCCAGCGACGCGTTGCGACTTGCTGGCATCGGAGGTCCATACGGCGCCAGCTAGACCGTAGATCGTGTCGTTTGCGTACTCGATCGCTTCGTCTTCCGTGGCGAACGACTCGACCGTCAAAACGGGTCCAAAGGACTCGTCCTGGACGCAGCTCATCTTGCTGGTGCAGCCATCGAGAACGGTTGGTAAGTAGTAGTAACCGTTACTTAGGCTCTTGTCCGCAGGCGCAGCGCCTCCGCAACGTAGATTTGCTCCTTCGTCGACAGCAGCTTTCACGTAGGCGGCAACCTTGTCGCGATGAGCGGATGAGATCAGTGGGCCGGTCTCAGCGTGTGGGTCATCAGGTCCGCCGAGCCGAATCAACTGAGCTCGGCGGACGACTTCGTCGACGAACCTCTCGCGAATCGACTCCTCAACGATGAGTCGAGCCCCAGCAGAACAGACCTGCCCTGAGTGCAAGAAGACGGCCGTAAGCGCGTTGTCGACGGCAGTCTCAAAGTCGGCATCGGCAAAGACGATGTTGGGGTTCTTGCCACCCAGTTCCAGGGCGACCTTCTTCACGGTGGGGGCTGCCGCCGCCATGACCGCCCGTCCGGTAACCACGCCGCCTGTAAATGATACGAGGTCGACATCAGGATGAGATGCCAGTGGTGCTCCGGCGGCGGCTCCTGCCCCCAAGACCAGATTGGCGACGCCATCGGGAAGACCTGCCTCTTTCAGGAGTCGCATCAGTGCGATGGCTGTATGAGGAGTCAACTCGCTTGGTTTGAGTACAAACGTGTTGCCTGCGGCCAGCGCCGGAGCGACCTTCCAGGAGGTTTGCAGCAGTGGGTAGTTCCAGGGAGTGATAAGGCCGCATACTCCGACCGGTTCTTGGACGATCCGACTGATCGCACCGGTGTCGCCTGTGTCCACGACGCGCCCAGCCATCGAACCGGCCATGCCGGCGAAGTAGCGGAAGCAACGAGTCACGTCGGCGATGTCGTACTCGGCCTCGATCATCCGTTTGCCGGTGTCCCGAGATTCGGCGCGAGCAAGAGTTTGCGTGTCCCGCTCCAACAGGTCACTGACCTTGTGCAAGAGCGCCGAGCGGTCGGTGGCCGGTTTCAGGGACCAAGTGCCTCCATCGAAAGCACGTCTGGCCGCTGCAATGGCGCGAATTGTGTCCTGCTCGGTCGCTTCGTCGACGACCGCGACCAGGGAGCCATCGGCTGGACATCGAATCTCACGGGTGCCGCCAGATTCCGCCGGCTGCCATTCACCATCAATGAAAAGGTCAGCCACGTGCCTCATCGCCTCCTTGGTGATGCTTCACGATCATCCGGTGGTGGTCACGCGTCAAGGTTCGTTGCGGAATCGTGAGCCGGCGGTGGGTTTATTGGGTCGTGGCCGTGGCGGTAGTAGGGCGCGTCGTCGGCCGGTAGCGGATCGACCCCCAAAATCAGGTCTGCCGCCTTCTCGGCCAACATCATCACCGGGGCGTAGATATTGCCGTTGGTGACGTAGGGCATGACAGACGCGTCTACAACGCGTAAGCCTTCTGTCCCGTGAACGCGCATGCTTGCTGGGTCCACGACTGACATCTCATCGACCCCCATCCGGCACGTGCAGGAGGGATGCAAGGCCGTTTCGCCTTCATGACCGACCCAGTCCAAGATTTCCTTGTCGGACTGCACGGACGGGCCGGGGGAGATCTCTCCACCGTTGTAGGGGTCCATCGCCGCTTGGCTAAGAATCTCGCGCGAGAGTCGCACCGCTTCTACCCACTCGCGGCGGTCTTGTTCGGTCGACAGGTAGTTGCAGCGGATCGCCGGGTGAGCTTTTGGATCCGTTGACTTGATTTTCACTGAGCCTCTCGCATCCGAGTACATCGGCCCGACGTGAACCTGGTAGCCGTGACCCCCCGATGGTGACGAGCCGTCGTATCGCACTGCGATAGGTAGAAAGTGGAACATGAGGTTTGGATACGTCACTTCGTCGTTGCTTCGGATGAAGCCGCCAGCTTCAAAGTGGTTCGTGGCTCCCGGACCGGAGCGCAGGAACAGCCACTGTGCGCCGATAAACGGACGCTTCCAAAACGCTAACGAGGGGTTGAGAGAAACTGGCAGCTTGCAGGAGTACTGGATGTAAACCTCAAGATGGTCTTGGAGGTTTTCGCCGACGCCCGGAAGATGGTGCACGGGTTCGATCCCCAGAGCTCGCAGCTCATCGCTGTTGCCAACTCCAGACAGTTGGAGCAACTGCGGCGAGTTGATCGCACCGCCACACAAGATGACTTCCTTGGCTTTCACCTGAACAGGAGCTGAGCGTCCACGTTGGTATTCGACGCCAACCGCACGTTTGCCGTCGAACAACACCCGCGACACGAGGCAACGGGTGCGAACCGTCAGGTTCTTCCGCTTCATCGCGGGATGCAGATAGGCCTTGGATGCCGACCAACGCCGACCGCGATAGAGGTTGCGGTCGAATCGCGCAAACCCCTCCTGGCGGTAACCGTTGACGTCGTCGGTTGGCGGGTACCCAGCCTGCTGGGTGGCCTGAAGAAACGCGCCGAACAGCGGGTTAGTGGCTGGGCCTCGTTCCATGAGCAACGGACCGTCGTCGCCGCGCCACCGGTCAGCGCCAGCCAGACAGTTCTCCATGCGCTTGAAGTACGGGAGGCAGTGGGCGTAGTCCCACTCCTTCATTCCCGGGTCGGCACCCCAGCGCTCGTAGTCGGCTGGGTTGCCACGTTGGAAGATCATGCCGTTGATGCTGCTAGAACCACCAAGAATCTTGCCTCGCGCGTGATAAACGCGACGATCGTGCATAAGCGGTTCGGGTTCGGTCTCGTACTTCCAGTCGTAGAACCGATTGCCGATGGGGAACGTCAGGGCAGCTGGCATCTGGATGTAGACGTCCCATGCCCAGTCGCGCCGGCCAGCTTCCAGGACGAGTACCCGGTTGCCGGGGTCAGCCGACAGTCGGGCACCGAGGGCGCTTCCAGCCGAGCCACCACCGACAATGACGAAGTCGAACTGTTCGTTGTCCACGTCTACGCCTCTCTTGCTGATCCCCGTCGCATCAGGCTTTGCTCCCGGCCATGCGGTCAGTCGCCCAACTCCTTGCGCCGTCGGTTGACGTACTCAAGCAACTCGTCGCGGATTGCCTCATCAAGCGGCGGAGCTTCGAACTCCTCGATCTTCTTGCGATAGATGTCACTTGCTCGGGCTGCCGTGTCCTTTGAGCCGTTCTTTGTCCACCGCTCGAAGTTTTCCGAACTCGACAGAAACGGCCGATAGAAACAAGTCCGGAAGCGATCCATGGTGTGCGCCGCACCGAGAAAATGACCGCCGTGCCCAACCTCCTCGTGTGCGCCGAACGCTAGAGACTCTTCGTTGATCTCAAGCGGTGTGAACTCCTTCTGCAGCATCTCCAGGACCTGGACGTCGATGACGTACTTCTCAAAGCAAGACACCAACCCGCCCTCTAGCCATCCCGCGGAATGCATCACCCAGTTGGTTCCAGCAAGGAAGGTCGGCAACATGGTCATGAGGGACTCATAGGCAGCCTGCGCGTCGGGCAGCTGCGAGGAGTTCAACCCACCTCCTGCCCGGAAAGGCAGGCCAAAGTGTCGAGCGATCTGTCCAGTGCACAACAGACCCACGGCCGACTCGGGCGTTCCGAACTGAGGGGATCCGGACTGCATATCGATGTTTGAAAGAAAAGATCCGAAAATGACTGGGCATCCGGGTCGAATCAGCTGAGACAACGCGATCCCGGACAGTGCCTCAGCTATCTGCTGCACCAGGGCCGCTGGAATCGTCACTGGAGACATTGCGCCCATGAGTAGAAACGGCGTCAGGACCACAGCTTGATTGGCTGCTGAGTACTCAAACTGCGCGTCCA
>DATKIY010000298.1:0-20601 GCA_035543875.1 Actinomycetes bacterium
GCGCAGCCTCGCGGATGACCTCCGTCATCGAGACGATGACTCGTTGGCCCTGTTACTGATTCGGCGACCAGACTTGTCGCACCCGCTCCCCTCAGACCTTGGGCAGTTGGCGGCGCGCTCGGTTACACAAGCAGCGACATCCCGGGCAGTCGACCGACTCAACGCGTTCCAGCTCCAGGTTCTCGAGGTCGTCGTGGTTGTTCAGGAGCCAGCAACTAGGCAATCGATTAAGCAGCACCTCCCCGAGACGACGCCTGCGGACGTCGAAGCGGTCCTTGATGACCTGCACGTTCGAGCATTGATCTGGGGTCCAGAGGACGGTTACCGCGCGACCGCGATGGTCAAAGAAGTGTTTGGCAAGTTTCCCGCGGGGCTCGGTCCGCGGCTGGCCGACCTCGACATGTCGGTGGAACTTGGCGAGTTGATCGCGCAGTTGGACAAGGCACCACAAGACGTTGTCGAAGTACTCGACCGACTCACGTGGGGACCACCGCACGGTCGCATCACCGACGCCACGCGACCGGTGACCACCACAACCGCCAGCACCCCCATCGAATGGCTCCTTGCGCGCGGCCTCCTTGTTGCCACCGACAAGACGACCGTCGTCTTGCCTCGTGAACTGGGGCTGCACCTACGCGGCGGACGCGTCCACAAACACACGCTTGCCGAAATCCCATCCCTGACCTGCACTCCTACTGAACAGGTTGCGGTAGACCGGGCAGCCGCAGGCAGCGCCTTCGACCTAGTCCGCCGGGTGGAAGACGTCCTCGAAGCCTGGTCAGTTGCGCCACCACCGGTACTTCGTACTGGCGGTGTTGGAGTCCGTGAGGTGCGGACACTAGCCACCCGACTCGACGTCGACGAGAGCAAGGCTGCCTTGCTCGTTGAGATCGCTTATACCGCTGGCCTGCTGGCTACCAGCGGCGATGTAGACGACCTTTGGCTGCCGACGCCCAATTACGACATCTGGCGCACGAAATCAACGGCCGAGCGCTGGGTAGAGCTTGCCTCAGCTTGGTTGGAAACAACTCGAGTACCTGGACTTATCGGACCCGGCGAAGGCAAGGAGGGCCGAGTAAACGCGTTAGCCACCGAACTCGACCGCGTGGTAGCGCCGGACATTCGCACCGCGGTGTTACACGACCTCGCAATGGCGGAACCGGCAAGCGTGGTTGACGTCGATCGGCTTGTCGCACGCCAAGAGTGGCGACGGCCCAGGCGAGGCGGCCGGCTGCGCGACGAACTCGTCCGCTGGACGGTCGCAGAAGCCGCAGCCATCGGCGCCACAGCCCTCGGCGCTTTGTCGACACACGGCCAAGCTTTGGTGCTCGACGACGTCCGGCGTTCCATTGAGGCGTTGGGAACGCTTATCCCTTCGCCGGTCGACCATGTACTCCTGCAAGCCGACCTCACCGCTGTTGCACCCGGACCGCTTGAGGGCGATGTAGCACGTGAGCTAGGCCTGCTGGCCGATATTGAGTCGTCCGGCGGTGCAACGGTCTACCGATTCACAGATGCGTCGATCAGACGCGCGCTGGATGCGGGACGCAGCGCCATCGACATTCACGCTTTCCTGCAACAACACAGCAAGACACCTACGCCACAGCCGTTGACTTACCTGGTCGATGACGTCGCCAGACGTCATGGGCGGGTACGGGTGGGTTCAGCTTCGTCCTACATTCGATCCGACGACCCAGCGTTGTTGGACGAAATCTTGGTGGATCGACGACTCGGTGGGCTTCGCGTCAGGCGACTTGCCCCCACAGTCATCGCGAGCGATGCCTCACCTGAAGTCTTGCTTGAGCGGTTGCGCCAATCGGGATTGGCGCCTGCCGCTGAGTCAAACGACGGTGCGCTGCTTCTTCGTCGACCCGACTCCCGGCGCACGGGTCCGCGGCAACGCCCTCCAAGACTGCGAGCGGACCCACCCGTTCCGGGCGAACCAGTGGCTAAGGCTGCGGTGCGAGCTCTTCGCGCTGGCGAACGCGGCCAAAGCCGCGGCGAGGCCACGACCGGACCATCCGGTCCAGTCCTTGTGCCGAAGCGAGCCGTCAGCGAAACGCTGGAAGTGCTTCGTCGAGCAATGGAAGACAAAGCATCGGTATGGATTGGATATGTCGGAACCGACGGAACCGCAAGTGAGCGGGTCATCGATCCGGTGGAACTGCGCGGAGGTTGGCTCACTGCGTTCGATCATCGTCAAGAACAGGTCAGCACCTTCGCCGTGCATCGCATCACTGGTGTTGCACCTCTGGACGACTAGTCGTCCAGAGGTGCAACCAGCAAACCTTGCTTTTGCCCCGTCAGACTTCCGCGATGTCTCGGCCATGCATGGTCAACGCCCAGATAATGGTGACGTCGATGGCAATGATGATGATGGACCAGAAAGGTGCGTTCCACCCAAGTAGGAATGCGAAGTTGACAATGGCGCTAATCCCGGCAAGCAGGACGCCAACCGCACGAGCGGCCACGGAACCGGTGAACACTCCGAATCCGGCAATTGCCAAGATCACACCGATGAGCAGGTGGATCCAACCCCATGTCGTGGCGTCAAAACTGAAGACATAGTCCTGCCCCACCACGTAGACCTTGTCTTCCAAGATGGCGCCGAACCCCGCGATCGCGTGGAAAAATCCCACCACGATCATCATCACGCCCGCGAAGGCCGTAAAACCTACGGCCATCCCGCTTGGCTGGTTGTCGCTCACTGGAACCTCCTCCTAGTGCTGCGGCTTTGTGGAGACCGCAACTTCGGCCACGCCCCACGACGGGCCAAAACCACGGTAGCGACCAAAACGCCCAGATTCGATCATTATCGGCAAGATTCGGTGCGGGAAGTCCCAGCTGCGAGTTGGTGTTGGACAATGGTGCGTTGCCACCAGATCCGAGATTGCTTCCCGAAAGGAACCGGGTGAACGACGGTCCATTGATCGTGCAAAGCGACAAGACCCTGCTCTTGGAAGTCGATCATGAGACCTCGGAGGAATGTCGGCACGCCATCGCGCCGTTCGCGGAGCTCGAACGAGCACCTGAGCACGTCCACACCTATCGGCTCACGCCGCTCGGGCTCTGGAACGCGCGTGCTGCCGGACACGATGCGGAACAAGTCATCGACGTCCTGCTCCAATTTAGTCGCTACCCCGTGCCGCATGCGCTGCTCGTCGATGTCGCCGAGACAATGGCGCGCTACGGACGATTGCAACTCCAGCTCCATCCTTCGCACGGACTAGTGCTGCACGCATTCGACCGAGCTGTTCTTGAAGAGGTCTTACGCAGTAAGAAAGTGCAACCGCTGCTGGGAGCTCGGATAGATCCGGACACGGTCGCCGTTCACCCTTCCGAGCGCGGACACCTCAAGCAAGTGCTCCTGAAACTCGGTTGGCCGGCGGAGGACTTGGCCGGCTACGTCGACGGCGAAGCTCACCCGATTGAGCTCGACGAAAGTGACTGGACGCTTCGGCCCTACCAAAAGCAGGCCGCCGAGAACTTCCTGCACGGTGGATCAGGTGTCGTGGTCCTTCCCTGCGGCGCGGGAAAGACCCTGGTGGGCGCGGCGGCAATGGCCGCTGCCAAGGCGACCACCTTGATCCTCGTCACGAACACGGTGGCAGCACGCCAATGGCGCGATGAACTTGTGCGCCGCACCTCACTTACGCTCGATGAGATCGGTGAGTACTCCGGTGCGAAGAAGGAGATTCGACCAGTAACCATCGCGACCTATCAGGTCATGACCACCCGTCGAAAAGGCGCCTACCAACACCTCGAGCTGTTCGACGCGCGTGACTGGGGACTTATCTTGTACGACGAAGTACACCTACTGCCCGCGCCGATCTTTCGCTTCACCGCGGACATTCAGGCGCGGCGCAGACTCGGACTGACAGCGACGCTGGTACGCGAGGACGGTCGCGAAGGTGACGTGTTCTCCCTGATAGGGCCAAAGCGCTACGACGCTCCATGGAAAGACATCGAAGCGCAGGGGTATATCGCGCCGGCCGACTGCGTCGAGGTGCGAGTCACTCTCCCCGATGCTGAGCGTCTGGTCTATGCCACAGCCGAGCCTGAGGAGCGCTACCGACTCTGCTCGACGTCAAGCACCAAGTCACGAGTCGTCGAACAGCTCGTCAAGCAACATGCCGGTGAACCAACATTGGTGATTGGACAGTACCTCGACCAGCTCGACGACCTAGGGGATCGACTGGATGTTCCCGTGATCAAAGGCGAAACGACGGTCAAGGAACGAGAGCGACTGTTCAACGCGTTCCGCGAAGGCGAGATCAATACTCTGGTCGTGAGCAAGGTAGCCAACTTCTCGATTGACCTACCAGAGGCAAGCGTTGCCATCCAAGTGTCTGGTGCGTTTGGCTCGCGGCAAGAGGAGGCGCAACGCCTGGGTCGCGTGCTCAGACCCAAAGGCGATGGGCGCTCCGCTCGGTTCTATGCGATTGTGGCGAGAGACACGATCGACCAAGAGTTCGCAGCCCACCGTCAACGTTTCCTCGCCGAACAGGGCTACGCCTACCGAATCATCGACGCCGACGACCTCCCCCACACCAGCACCACCCCCTAACCTTTAGGGGGGAACGTCACGTTCACCCCCTTCTATCGGAGTCAAACCACTACCCATGGACGTCGATCAGGCGCTCGCCGATGCCCGCTCGCGGTTGCTGCACGACCTCGGCTCGACGACTGCCGTTACCAACGTCCATGTCGACGCCCTTGAGGACGCTCTGGCCGCGCGCCGCGAGTGGGTGGAGCCGTGGCCGGACGGCACTGCATTTCTGACGTGTTTAGTAGCGCAAGACTTGCAAGAGACGTTGGTCGCGGTCTCCGGGCGCTGGCCGATGTGTCGAGCGGACGGCGCTCACCAGCTCCACGTCGAGCCCGATCTCGGCGAGGACCCTCGTTGGGTATGCCAGGAGTGCGCAATCGAGGCCGGCCCGGTGGGCGGACTATGACGATCGGCAGTGTCGATGGCGACTGATGCGCGACTCATCGAGAAGGCTGTGACGGCCGCGGGGCTCGCTGCTCGATACGCGCAGCCGCATCGCCACTATCACACGATGACCCATGTCAAACACGTTCTCGAAACGATCGACCAACTCAGCCCCGAGGGAGGGGACGACGACGCGGTTCGCCTAGCAGCTTGGTTCCACGACGCTATCTACGCACCAGGAAGGCAAGACAACGAACAGCGAAGTGCCTACCTCGCGCGCGACATCCTTGAGCTGGTTGGAGCATCCCCAAAGCTCGGAACCGAGGTTTCGCGTCTGATCCTGCTGACCTCTCATCACGACCCCGACCCAGCCGATGCTGTCGGCTCGATGCTGTCGGACGCCGATCTGAAGATCCTGGCCGAACCATGGAGTACATACGCCGAGTACACGTGGGCCATCCGGCGTGAGTACGAACTGATTCCTGACGACGAGTTTCGTCCTGCTCGAGCCCGAATCCTCAAGGGATTCCTGCAACAACCAGCCATCTATCGGCTCCCGACCTCGTACGAACGATGGGAGTCGCTAGCCCGAGCCAATGTCACCCGCGAGATCAATGAGTTGGAGTCCACACCATGACTGATGTCATCCGGGGCATAAGCGCACTGGCCATCGACGCGGCGGACCCGCCGAACGTTGCTAAGTTCTGGGCAGCGCTTATCGACGGAAGCATGACGATCGACGAAGACGGTGACGCGAAGGTCTCAGGTCTCAATCTCCCTCGACTGGACTTCCTGAAGGTTCCGGAACGCAAGGAAACCAAGAACCGCATTCACATCGACCTCGCCGTTACTGACCTACAGGGGGCAACGCAGCGAGCCGTGGCACTGGGAGCAACCCTGGCCGACGACGTGTACGACGGACGAACGTGGCAAGTCCTCCGCGATCCCGAGGGCAACGAATTCTGTCTGCTTCCGCCGGGAGTCAGTTAACGTCGTTTGTCCCTGCGCGACTGCCGTCGCCTTAGACCTGCAGACGTAAGACGCTTCACTAACTCGCGAGAGGTCACGGATTCGGCGCCAGCGGCGATCAAAGCCGCGCGTCTTTCCACGGGCACGTCGTAGTGGTCGCCGTCAAAACCCTTAGGAGGAATGGCGAATTGGGCGACGAAGGCGTGCAGCTCATCGAAGGACGTGTCACTAGCTAAGTGGCACCAGAATCGATCGTGAGCTGCCACTCGCGCGTCGTCGATCATGATCGCCATGGAGTCAAGCACCGCTAGCTGGCTGGACCAAAGCGCGCACCTCACGAAGCGAGTCAATCTCGCCCGCCAGCTCCTTCACGCAAAAGGAAATGATCGCCCGCTCGTGTGCAATCACGTCATCAGCAACCGATCGGACGTCGTCCGAGCACGCGTTCGTGAGTTCATCCAACTGGAGATAGTCATCAAGGGCAGTTGCGGCATCCGCCGATATCCAGCGCAGCAGCTGGGACCAGGGCTGGTTCTTCGTTCGTTCGAGATCCAACTGCGCCACATCGAGTATGTCTCCGTGATCGAGGTCCACGGCCCACTGGGACAACAGGCCGACCAACTTGTCGCGCATCTGAACCTCAAGTTCAACGAGCTCTCCCAACTTGGTTCTTTCGATCGAGTCGTCGCGCGCCCTAGCTAGACCGTCGTAGACCAACACGCCGTAAACCTCGCCCTGCCACGCCTTCAGAATCAATGCTTCAAGCTCGTCACCCGCGCCATTTGTCATTCCGCCATACTCTCAATTGTCATGACAGCCGCATCCTCCCCCACGTCAAGAGTTGGCCGCGATCTTTCGGTCGAGGAACGACGCTTGCAGGTGCTCCGCGCCGCAGCGCGCTGCCTTGCAAAGGATGGTTACGAGGCGGTACGACTTCGCGACATAGCGACTGCCGCGGGGGTGACAACGGGTGCGCTTCAGCACTATTGGGTGAGCCGCGAGGAGTTGCTTGAGCAGGCCTTCGAACAAGTCAGCATCGACCTGCTGGATCGCTGGGCCGCCGCCACCCAGAGCGTTGACCACCCCTGGGAACAAATTGTGGTGCTGGTCGACCAGCTAGCGACAGCGCCCGACGTCAGACAGCACTGCTCGCTGTGGACCGAGTACGCCGCGACCGCTGGGCGCCGGGCTTTCCTACGACAAGGGTTTCGCACCATCTACGACGCCTGGCGTGAGCTCCTGACACGCGCCGTCCACCAAGGCGTGGTCGATGGTTGCTTTAAGCCGACGCTGGCAACGGACGACATCGTCACGATCTTGCTCACTCACATGGATGGGTGCGAGCTTGCGATAGCCGCCGATATCGACGCGATGACACCCGTCGAGCTGAGGCGTCTCACGCTCGACCTCGCTGCCTACCTACTGCGGTTCGACGTCGTGCAGGCTCAAAACAACCCTACATTATCGTGATAATGTAGGGTTGTTTCATCCAAAGCCGACGAAACGTGAGTGACGTGACACCGCCAGAGACTTCAACCGCGTTCCCTCACCTGTTCAGTCCGCTGCAGGTGGGGGCGGTCACGCTCAAGAACCGAATTATTTCCTCTGGACACGACACCGTGATGGCCGAGAACGGTCAGGTGACCGACCGGCTGATCGCCTATCACGAGGCGCGCGCGGCCGGTGGCGCCGGTTTGATCGTGTTGCAGGTTTCGGGAGTCCACGAAACCGCCAAATACACCTATCACGTCCTCATGGCGGACAGTGACGACGGCATACCCGGCTACCAGCGGCTGGCCGAGACTGTTCACAATTTCAACTGCAAAATTTTCGGGCAGCTCTTTCATGGTGGTCGCGAGATCATGGAGAGCCAAGATGGCTCGCTGCCCGTATCGCTTGCACCATCAGCCGTTCCCAACGAACGCTTCCACGTGATGCCCAGAGCGATGCCGCAACAATTGATCGACGAAGTAGTTGCCGGCTACGGCGCGGCAGCTCGTCGGCTGCAGACCGCCGGACTCGACGGTGCCGAAATCGTTGCCTCACACGGCTACTTGCCGGCTCAGTTCCTCAACCCCCGAGTGAATCAACGCTCCGACCAATACGGCGGAAGCGATGAGAATCGCTTGCGCTTTCTGCGCGAGGTCCTCCAGGCAGTGCGCGCTGAAGTCGGCGACGAGTTTGTAGTTGGACTGCGAGTTTCAGCGTCGGAAGAGACCGAGGACGGGCTCACCGTCGATGAAGTGGTGAATGCGCTTACGGCACTGGAGTCCGACGAATCACTGGACTACATCAGCGTGGTTGCGGGAACCTCGGCAACACTACTCGGCTCAGATCACATCGTCCCACCAATGAACTTTCCTGCTGCGTACACGGCCCCACTTTCAGCGCGAGTCAAACAAGCAGTAGGCCTTCCGGTCATGGTGGCCGGCCGAATCAACCAGCCTCACGAAGGCGAGCAGGTCATCGAGAGCGGCCAAGCCGACGCTGTGGCCATGACGAGAGCGATGATCTGCGATCCGGTGATGCCCAACAAGGCGGCCGCGGGTCTCGTCGACGAGATTCGAGCGTGTATCGGTTGTAACCAGGCATGCATCGGTCATTTCCACGCCGGCTACCCGATTTCGTGCATTCAGCATCCGGAGACGGGACGCGAACAGCTGTACGGCATCCGGATGCCCGTGAAGCAAGCTTTAGACATCATGGTCGTCGGCGGTGGCGTTGGTGGAATGAAAGCTGCCGTGGTTGCGGCTGAACGCGGACATCGGGTCACTTTGTACGAGGCGACGAAACGCGTTGGCGGTCAGGTCCTGCTGGCTGAACAACTTCCGGGGCGCGCTGAGTTCGGTGGAGCAATTACCAACCTCCTGAGCGAGATCGATCGCTACGGCGTGAAGGTTGTAACCAACGTCAGGGTCGGCGCAGACCTTGTGCGAGAACAGAACCCGGACGCGGTGGTCGTCGCCACCGGCGCCGTTCCGCATCGACCGGCGCTTGAGTTGTTGGACGACCCAACCATCCTCGACGCTTGGGAGGTCATCAACGGTGCGGTCCTACCTTCTGGTCGGATCGTCGTCGCCGACTGGCGATGCGATTGGATCGGACTTGGAGTAGCGCAGATGATTGCCGAGCAGGGACGGAAGGTGACGCTGGCGGTTGATGGGTACATGGCCGGACAGCGAATTCAGCAGTATGTGCGCGATGCAATGACAGCTGACGTACTGCGTGCTGGCGTCGACATCCTCACTCTCGTCCGCCCATACGGTGCAGACACTGACACCGTCTACCTTCAGCACGTCCTCACTGGCGAGCCAGTCATCGTTGATGGGGTTTCGGCACTCGTGCTTTCGCAAGGCCATGACCCCGTAACCGAGCTCAGCGAAGCTCTGCTCGATTTCCCTGGCGCGGTCCACTCGATCGGCGACTGCCTGTCACCGCGAACGGTCGAGGAGGCAGTTCTCGAAGGACTCCAAGTCGCCAGCGCCCTCTAGCATTGACTGTTGATTGAGTATTCAGTCAGGATTGTGGATTGTGAACCTCGACCGGTTGTTAGCGCCCCGTTCAGTCGCTGTGGTCGGTGCATCGCCCCGCAGCGGTACGTATGGAAACCAAGCCGTTGCCAACCTCGTTGCTGCTGGCTTTGACGGACCGGTATGGGGTGTTCATCCAACCGCCGATGAAGTTCTCGGTGTCCGGTGTGTGCGCACCCTTTCTGACTTGGACCAAGCACCCGATGCCGTCGTCATCGCAACCCCCGCGGCCACGGTCCCGGCACTGGTCGACGAAGCGGGTCGCATCGGGTGCGGAGGGGCCGTCGTCATCGCCGCTGGCTTTGCCGAGGTCGAACATGGTCGAGCACTACAACAACAACTTCGCGAGGCAGCGTTGCGGCATGCATTGCCGGTTTGCGGGCCGAACGGAAACGGGCTGGTCTCGGTGCATCGTCGTGCCCCGCTCTGGGGTGACGCCTACAACCTGGCGCCAGCTGGTGCGGTTGCGCTTGTCTCGCAAAGCGGAAACGTCGCGGTCAACGCCATCGGGACCCGGCGCGCACTTCACCTACATACGGTGGTCTCCTGCGGAAACCAAGCGGTGCTGGATGCTTCTGACTACTTGGTCGCTCTGGCCGAGCAAGACGGGGTTCGTTCCGTCGCGCTGTATCTCGAAACCGAAGGTGACGGAGCACGGTTGACGGAGGGCCTCGCCGTCTGCGCTGAACGGTCGATCGGCGTCGTAGTCCTGAAATCCGGGCGAAGTGCGTTGGGCGCCAGTGCGGCGGCGGCCCACACTGGCGCAGTGGCAGGTGATGCCCGGGTGCTTGAGGCGCTCGTGGCAGAGGCGGGCGCCATCTGGGTCGACGACCCCAACGAACTCTTGGAAACCGCGAAGGCAATGGCTGCCGGACGTCGGCGGTCCGGTCCAGGGATTGCCGTCGTAACGTGCTCGGGGGGCGACGCCGCAATTTCTGCCGACGAGGCACACCGTCTCAACATTCCGCTTCCAGCGCTTGCGATAGAAACGCAGACCGCGCTGGAACCATTCATGCCCGACGCCGCAACCACCGGCAATCCGCTCGACTACACCGCAATGATCTGGGGAGAGACGCAGCAGATCGCTGACATCGTCCGCACCACTGCAGCTGACCCTTCACTGGCGCAGGTTCTGGTCTACTACGACCGACCGCAAAAGATGGATGCAGCATCGACAGCTAGCTGGGATGCAACCCTCGACGGAATTCTGCTTGGGGCTAAGGATGCAGTCGCTCCAGTCTCAATAGCGTCCACTCTTCCCGACCTACTGCCCGAGGAGACAGTCGAGCAGTGCCTTGCAGTTGGTGTACCTGCGGTCTGGGGCCTTACAACCGGTCTGAAGGTGGCAAATGCCATGAGGACACCCTTCGGGGATCCCAGCCGACTCCGAAGTATTGGAAACCTGGCGTCATCATCCGAGGCTGGCGAGTGGCTGGCTGAGCACGAGGCCAAAGCACTTCTGGGCGCACACGGGATTGCTTTCCCCGACGGCCGGATCGCCGATGACGTCGCCACTGCTGTCGCTGTCGCCGCTCGACTCGCCTGCCCAGTAGCCATGAAACTGAGCTCACCCGATCTTCAACACAAGTCGGACATTGGTGCCATAGAAGTTAATGTCGTCGGCGACGAAGACGTAGCACACGCTTTCGAGAAGCTTCGCTCGATCAGTGGTCACAGCCAGACGCTCGTACTTATCGAAGCGATGTCCGACCCCGGCGTAGAAATCCTGGTTTCCGCACGACGTGATGCTGTCGTTCCAGTACTGGTTGTTGGACTCGGCGGAATCTGGGTCGAAGTGCTTTCGGACGCCGCGGTGATTCCGCTGCCTGCCCATCCCGAACGCGTCGAACGAGAACTACTCGCATTGCGCGGGTCGGCGCTTCTTACCGGGGGGCGAGGCGGTGTGGAGATCGATGTCGGCGCGTTAGCGCGCCTGGCGAGTCAGGTTGGTGAAGCGCTTATCCAAGAAGAACTCGAACTCGTCGAGCTTAATCCAGTGTTTGCCCGCTCAAGTGGCGTCACAGCCGTCGACGCTGTCGTCCGCCGAACCCGTCCATCCCACTAATGCGGAAGTTCCGACCACCTATAGGTGGTCGGAACTTCCGCATTGCGAGGGTTTAAGCGGCGGCTCCACCGCGAAGCGCACTCGCGAAGGTTTCGAAGTTGCGAACGAACAAGTTGACGTCGTCCATCGTGTGCTGCACCGACATGGTCCACTGTTCGCACTTGCCCCACGGCGGAAGGAAGACGCCACCGTTGTGTTGGTACAGCCAGTGCGCGTTACCCCACTGGTCGTCATACGCAAGGAAGTCGCGGTAGTTGCCCAGCTTCTCGGTGAAGATGACTGCGCCTTTTGACCCGTACGCACGAACGAAGCCCGGCAGGTTGTAACGCCGCAGAATGTCCTCGCAGCCACTCACTTGGGCTTCGCGCAGTCGTCCGATATGCGAGTACGCATCGGGCGTGAGTACGTCCTGCATCATCGCTCGGGCCGCAGCCATAGTGAGCGGATTGCCGTTAAACGTACCCACTTGTTCATAGGTGCGGTCAGCGATGAGTCCCATGAGTTCCGGAACACCGCCGATCGCACCGCAGGGCAGCCCACCGGCCATTGCTTTTGCGGTGCACAGCAGGTCGGGGGTTACACCGAACAACTCCGTAGCGCCACCCGCCGCAACACCGAAACCGGTCTTTACCTCATCAAACGTCAGCCAGGCACCGTGCTTATGCAGCAAGTCCTTCAGATCGGACAAGTAACCGGCCGGGGGTGGAATCATGCCGATGTTCATCATGATCGGCTCAACGATCATGCCTGCAATCTCACCCTTGTGAGTTTCGAACGCACGCTCAACGGCTTCGAGGTTGCCGAACGGCACGACGACGGTTAGCTGTGCCATCGGGTCAGGGATGCCGTATCCACCCACTGAGTGTGGCGCCTCAACCGAGCCGGCTTCCTCAGCTGTTGGGTACACCGATACCTGTGCAGAGTCGTGGTGGCCGTGATAGCTACCTTCAACTTTGAGCACCTTGTTGCTACCAGTAGCGACGCGCATCAGGTGGAACGCGTCCATGGTCGACTCAGTTCCTGAGTTGTTGTAGCGCCAAAGCGGCAGGCCGTAACGCTTGGCCAGCTCGCGAGCGACAACAATCGCGTCCTCAGTCGGTTGAGCGAAGTGTGTGCCCTTGGTCACGCGGTCCTGCACGGCCTGGACGATCGCCGGGTGCGCGTGACCTGCGACACCCACCCCGAATCCGCCGTGAAAGTCGGCGTACTCAAAGCCGTCAACGTCCCAGATGCGCGAGCCCTTGCCGTAGTCGATCCAGACCGCACACGGCGGTGCATCCTGCCAGCTCGACGCGACTCCACCAGCCAGAACAGACTGTGCCTCCTCACGCATGCTTTGCGACCGAGTGGTCCGGGCGAGCATGATTTTTTCCTGCTCGATGATGAGTTCGTCCATCAAAGTGAGGTCGGCACTGCCAACGCTGGACCCAGTGGTACCTGGGGTTGAAATTGACATGTCAGTTCATCCGTTTCCGCCGGGCTGACTGCCCGACATTGCATCCACCGCACCGGATTCGGCGCGCGCGGCATAGCTTTCCGGCGTAACAAGTTTTGGCAGGCTTCCGCTGATGTACCCACGTGCGACCGTTGACGTGAACATCCCGACAACAATCTCGTGCCACTGTGCGAGCGGGCCAGGCGAATAGCCCCGACTCGATACGCCACGCTGCACGCTTTCGCATGCTGTCCAGTCCTGTCGGTTGGTGATGTCCCAGAAGTCAACGGCGTAGGAGGGCGTGAAGCCCTCGCGGTCCCATGCCTGTTTGGGGAACAACCACTGGCATTCAACGTGGGTGCGATCGGGCGCGCTTGCGACGATGCGGTGGGTCATCACAAAGTCTTGGTGCAAAGAGATCAGTAGGTTCGGAAACAGGTGGATGTACAGAACATCGCGGACCTTTGAAAGTGGCAAACTCGGAATGCGAACGCCGAGGCTCTTGCCGTCCAAGGACATCGTTTCGACGCCGTCGCGTAAATCCATGCTCCCGCCGAGCCATAGCCCTCCCGACAGGGCAGAAAAGCTTTCCCCGCTTTCCGGCGAGCTCACGACGCATAGCTCGGGGTGGATCGTGTCGCAGTGAAAGCACTCGTGGTAGTTCTCGACGATCAGCTTCCAGTTGGTTTCCAAGTCATACGAGTGGGTGTCACCCACGACCAGCGAATCCATCGAGTAGTCGGCGACCAGCTCTTCAAGCCCTTCGAGGTACTCGCTGAGAGCTGGCGCATCTCCGGACACGTTGACAAACAAGAACCCGTGCCACTCCTCGAGGGAGACTGCATTGAGGCCAAGGTCCGTGCGACCTTCGACGTCGGCCTGATGGCTAGGCGCCACACCATGCAGATCGCCCTCGGTGGTGAAAACCCATGCGTGGTAGGGGCAGCGGATGAACTTTCCGCTTGCCTGGCCACCGCACGGAAGTAGCTCATGGCCGCGGTGTCGACAGCTGTTGAAGAAACCACGCAACACGCCGTCGACACCGCGAACCACAAGTACGCCGTCGTCTCCGATGGCGTACGCCCGCCTGTCGCCGGGCGACGACAAGTCGTCGGCCCTTCCGATGCACACCCACCCCGCGGAGAAGAAGTGGGTCTGCTCAAAGGCGAGCACAGCCGGGTCGGTGTAGGCCGGACCGGGCAATGACTGCCCGCTTCCGGTGAGGACCCCCTGCAACTCGGTCGCCCCAAAAGGCAGAACATCAGCCATGATTTCCTCCTTAGGCCGACCGACGGTGCAGCCACCGACGCCGGTCATTTCGTACCCGGTTGCTGTGTCGCGATTCAGCACCACCGGTCTTTCCGCCGCCGTGAAAGGCGGTGGAAACCTTCGGTCCAACTTCGTACCCATTTGGGGAGAAGGCCAGATGCGACGCGACCACAAACACCGCTGTTGTCCGGTCTTGGAGGCAGGCACCCGTCCTGGCGCCACAATTGCCGGTCACAATCCAACCTCCGTTCGGCCCACTGCGCACAACGACCTCCCCTAACCCGTCAAAATGTGGTAGTCAACGGGGCGCAACCTCTTGAGTTTGAGGCTGCTACCGTCCAGACTAACTGACTAACCAGTCAGTAAGGCAAGAGATCGCGGAGATCAGTTTGTTCAACACGTCGACCATGAGGGGGTTGGCATGACCTTTGACCCGAATGACCCAATGCAGCGACGCAGGCGGCCCAGGCCGCAGCTTCAGCGGCGAGACGTTCTTCGCGGGGGACTATGGCTTTCGGCAGGATTCGCGGCGGCGCCTCTGCTCAGCGCCTGCGGCAGTGGTTCCGACGTCGCCGCCAATGGTGACTACCCACTGGCCCGTCCCAACAACCCAGTCACCCTGCCGATCAAGGACTCCAACCCGCCGATCGCTGACGGTATTGAGCCCGAAACCGGCGGCGCTTTCAGAGTCTTGAACTACGACCAGTACATCGCGCCGAGCGTCATGAGGGACTTCGAAGACAAGCACGGCGTCGAGGTGCAGGTGACGCCTTACAACAACTACGACGAGATGCTCACCAAGATCACGGCGTCTGGATCGAGCTTCGACCTGGTGTTCCCCGGGCCAAGCGTCATGAGCCAGATGGTCTTCAACGAGTTGCTACAGCCGTTCAACCAGTCCTACATACCCAACTTCAAGAACACCTGGCCGGAGTACCGGAATCCCTGGTACGACCAGCAGGCTCAGTACAGCGCGCCATACACCGTTTACACCACAGGCATCGGATACCGGACCGACCGTGGAGTCGACCCGTCCGAGGGCTACAAGATGCTCTGGAACCCGGACTACATCGACCACGCAGGACTACTGGATGACTCCGGTGAGTCGCTCGGCATGGCCATGCTCGCCTGGGACATCACCACCGACATCAACACCGGCAACTTGGAGTTCATCAACGCGGCAAGAGACAAGCTGATCGAGCTCATTGACCTTGTGCACATCAAGACCGGTGTCTCTGCCTATGCCAAGATCCCGAATGGCGACTTCACTGTTTCCCAGTGCTGGTCCGGCGACATGATCGCGGGGGCCTCTCCGTACTACCTGGACAAAGGTGACACGGCAGCGGTGCTTGGCTACTGGGCTCCGCCGTCGTCGGCCGAGCGAGTAATTGGCAACGACTGCATTTGCATCCCGAAGTCCGCGGCGAAGCCGGTACTTAGTCACATGTTCATCAACGACCTGCTCGACAACGACATCTCGTACCAGAACTTCGACTGGAACGGCTACCAGCCACCGCTGACCAAGCTAAACGCGGACTACCTCATCAACGTGAAAAAGCGAATCCCGGACAATCTGGTCAGCTCCGTGGTGGTGCCGAAGGACTTCGAAGAGGGATACACGTTCTACGAGGTCACCCCAGAGATCCAGAACGAGTGGCTGGCTGCCTACCAGGAGTTCGAAGCCGGTGGCTGAGGAGACCAAACACAAAGAAAAAGAGGGACCCACCCGCGTACTGTGGCCAACGCTGGCATTCCCTGGGACCGCGTGGCTGATCGCCCTGTTCGTGATTCCGTTCTACGGAATCATGGCAGTGGCGTTCAGTTCCCAACTGAACTCATTGCGCCAGCCGATTCCGGTCTGGAACCCACTCCACTGGAACTTCGCCGTCTTTACGAAGGTGATTCAGGAGTCCCTGGGTGGTTTCTATCAAGCCGCGTGGGTTCACACGTTCGTCTACACGTTCTTCGCGATGACGATCTGCGTGCTGGTTGGCTACCCCGTCGCTTACTACGTGGCACGCCTGGCAGGTCGGCGCCGCGGGCTGCTACTCGCGCTCATCCTGCTGCCGTGGTGGATCAACTACCTCACTCGCATGCTTGCCTGGGTGGGGCTGCTCGACACCAACGGCTACGTGAACAACATCCTCGGCATCTTCGGCGCCCCTCAGGTCGAGTGGCTCGGTGGCCGAGCATCGGTAGTCATCATCGGACTCGCGTACGGCTACCTGCCCTTCTTCATCATTCCGCTGTACGCCTCACTGGACCGGATCGACCAACGCCATATTGAGGCCTCACGTGACCTTGGTGTTGGATCGGTCCGCACCTTCTTCCACGTGACGTTGCCCCTTAGTCGCATCGGCCTCATCACCGCGATGGTGATCACGGCACTGCCGATGTTTGGTGACTACTACACCAACACCCTCCTGTCGAACTCACCAACGACAACCATGGTGGGCAACTCCATCGAAAAGACCCTGCAAAGCGGCTTCTCGAGAGCGCAAGGGGCAAGCCTGGTGCTGCTGTTGTCTGCTGTGCTGTTGGTGTTCATGGCCTACTACCTCATCATCACTCAACGCGCGTCGAAGGAGGCGGCCCGATGAGCGGGATCAGCATCGATGCAGCCGGCGCAGCCCACGCCTGGGACGATTCATCCACGCGTTACGTCCCGCCCTGGCGCAACCCATGGCGCAAACCGTATTTCCTGTCAACAATCACTTGGCTGTACGTGCTGTGGAGCATCGTCCCGGTGCTCATCTCGATCCAGTTCTCGTTCAACGACGGACGCTCCCGAAGTTCGTGGCAAGGCTTTACCACCAAGTGGTACTGCTGCGGTGGCGAGGACGGCTCCGTCGCGTCTGATCATTCCTTGCTGCTGTCGCTACAAAACAGCGTCACGCTGGCAGTAGCCACAGTCATCGTCTCGGTCCCGATTGGCACGGCGCTGGCACTTGGCCTTACCAGGTGGCGGTCACGCACCAGCAAAGCGGCCAACGGCATCTCGCTCTTCCCGCTCGTCACCCCCGAGCTGGTGCTTGGTGGTGCCCTCTACCTCATCATGAGCACGCTTTATGTCGGGATCGGACTGGGCAAGGGCGCCATGCTGCTCGGCCACGTCACCTTCTCGCTCTCGTTCGTCCTCGTCATCGTTCGTTCCCGACTTCTCAGCATCGGCGGCGAGTACGAGACCGCAGCGCAAGACCTCGGCGCAACCAGGATGCAGGCGATCCGAACCATCTTGCTGCCCTTGCTGATGCCCGCAGTCTTCGCCTCCGCGATGATCACGTTTGCGGGTTCGCTCGACGACTTCGTGGTCAGCAGCTTCCTCTATGGCGACGCGTCAAACATCACCGTGCCCATCAAGCTGTACAGCGCCGTCAAAGCCTCGCCGTCGCCAGCACTGAACGCTCTAGCGACGTTGCTGCTGATGGGAACCCTGTTCGCGCTCCTCGTCATGTACGTCGTCCTCCGGTTCCGAAATCGCAAGGAGGGTGGTTCCGCGATGGACGAGATCGCAGCGTTCGAGATGTAGTTGTTGCTTCGTCGCTTTCTCGCTCTTCTGGGATCAGCAGGCCACGGATATCAGGCAAGGTCAGACGGCGTCAGCCAGTGCGCCAGCAGGGTCCGCGCCGTCGACCCACGTGGCCGTTTCCGACGACTCGAGCACGCGCAGCGAGTCCGAGGGCAGCCGCACGCGGACCGCGTCGCCGGACGCCCATGGCTCCTCGTTGACTGCGTTGGTGACCAACGCCTGGATCAGGGAGCCTTGTGCAAGACGCACCATCACCTGTGACGTGGAGCCGAGGAAGACCGTGCGCTCAATCATGCCCGGAATTCGGTTATCTCCCGTGAGCTCGCCTTCTTCAAGTTGAACGCACTCGGGGCGAATGACGGCGCGGCCCACTCCCTTGGCCTTGCCAACCGGTATTTGCGCGTCGAACGTGAAGTCACCAGCCTTGACAGCCCCAGTGCCACCATCTGAACCCAGGACTTCGACGTCGAACAAGTTCGCAACACCAAGGAAGTCTGCGACGAACTCACTTTGCGGGTACTGGTAGATCTCGCGCGGAGTTCCCATCTGCATGACCTTGCCGGCACTCATGACGGCGAGGCGGTCAGACATCTCCAGTGCCTCTTCCTGGTCGTGGGTGACGAAGACGAACGTGATCCCGACCTCACGTTGCAGGCTGGTCAACTGTTCGCGCAGTGAGTGTCGGAGCTTTGCGTCCAGCGCGCCCAGTGGCTCATCGAGCAACAACACCGAGGGCTCAAGCACAAGCGCCCGTGCCAACGCCACGCGCTGCTGCTGACCACCAGACATCTGGTTGGGGCGCCGCTTGGCCAGCTCACTCAACTGGACGAGCTCAAGGGCAGCACCGACTTTGGCCGCGCGGTCGGACTTTGAGATGTCCTTGCGCCACCGCAGACCGTACTCAACGTTCTTCCACACATCGAGGTGTGGGAAGAGTGCGTAGCTCTGGAAGACGGTGTTCACCGGTCGCTTGTTCGGCGGAGTCTGAGCAACATCAACCCCGTCGATCAGGATCTTTCCGTTGGTGGGCTGCTCGAAACCAGCAAGCATCCGCAAGGTGGTGGTCTTGCCACACCCTGAAGGTCCCAACAGCGAGAAGAACTCCCCTGCTGCAATATCGATGTCGATGCCGTCGACCGCGATCGCGCCGCCTTCGAACTCCTTGCGGAGCCCGACAATCGAGATGGACCCGCCGCCTGTGCCTGGTGCTGTGGTTTCGCCCTGTGTCATGGCGAGGATTCTAAACAGTCGCGCCTATTTAGGGGAAGAACTGACTGAATATTCAGGCAGTATTTTGCTGCATTTGCCAGTTATCGCCGGTAGATTGGCGCCCGTGGCGAAAACCGGGGCGGTCAAGACCAGTCGGGGCGAGCAAGTGCTCCAACGACGAGCCGAACTCCTCGCAGCTGCCAAGCAGGTCGTCCTAGAACGTGGACTCTCTCACACTCGAGTCGCCGATGTGGCCGATGCAACAAATGTTAGCGGCGGCTTGATCCACTACCACTTCGCCACTAAGGACATCCTGCTCACCGAAATGCTCCGAACTGAGGCAGAGCGCGACATCGAGAAGGCCCGGCGGTTGGCCGGAGGCCCAGGCTCGGCAGTCGAACGTCTCGACCGGGTGATGCGCGAGTTTGTCCCGGCTCGAAATGACCAAACCTGGGTGCTGTGGATCGATGCCTGGGGCGCCGGACTGCGCGACGAGTCGCTCCGTCACATCTCGGAAGAACTCGACGAAGCATGGCGTCAAATGGTGGAGATGGTGATCGTCGACGGGGTTGCCGCAGGTGAGTTCGCCTGCCCCGATCCGGAAGGTGCTGCCGACCGAATCTCGGCCATGCTTGACGGACTTGGGTTGCGCGTCACACTTCGACGTCCCGGCATTACCCGCAAGACAATGATCGAGCACGCCCGCATCTCCGCCGAGAAAGAACTCGGCCTACCCACGGGCACCTTGACCAACACCAACGGCCAGTAACCCGGGAGATCATGCGCCGCGAAGTTTTGCGGCCACAGCAGCGACCGCCGCTGTACGTTAGGAGTCCGAACAGATGCTTGCCGCCACCGCGACGTCATTCAACCCAACGGACCCCATCGCCGGACTAACCGTCGGAGACCGACCAGACCCCGAACCAGACGAGGGCTGGACGGTTGTCCGCGTCAAGGCAACCTCACTGAACCACCACGACCTTTGGTCGCTCAAGGGAGTCGGACTCCGCGAAGAACAGTTGCCGATGATCCTCGGCACGGACGCCGCTGGCGTTGATGAGGACGGAAACGAAGTCGTCATCCATGCAGTAATCGGCGACCCAGTACGCGGTGGCGGAGACGAAACGCTCGACCCCAAAAGGTCGCTGCTGTCGGAGGTACACAACGGGACGCTCGCCGAACTTGTTGCAGTTCCTCGACGAAACCTCGTGGCCAAGCCGACTGGATTGAGTTTTGAACAAGCGTCCTGTCTACCAACGGCATGGCTTACCGCGTATCGCATGCTCGTCACCCGAGGTGCCCTGCAAAAGGGCGAAACTGTGCTGATCCAAGGCGCAGGTGGCGGTGTATCAACGGCGTTGATCCCGATAGCCAAGGCAATGGGGTTGCGGGTGTGGGTCACAAGCCGCGACGAAGCGAAACGCGATCACGCGGTCGGCCTGGGAGCTGATCAGGCCTTTGAACCCGGAGCTCGGCTGCCGGAGCGGGTTGACGCGGTGATGGAGTCGGTCGGAGAAGCAACCTGGTCGCACTCTCTGAAGTCCCTGAGACCGGGCGGACGCATTGTGGTCTGCGGCTCGACATCTGGACCCAACCCGCCCGCCGACCTTGCGCGAGTGTTCTTCCTACAACTCTCGATTATCGGTTCCACGATGGGCACTC
>DATKIY010000299.1:0-10729 GCA_035543875.1 Actinomycetes bacterium
TGGGAGAGGTGAAGGCGGATCACAGGATCCGCCGACGAGAAGGGGCGGTCATGCCCGTGTACCTCAACTACTTCAACCAACAGTGGGTCGGCGACCACACCGAGGAGTGGTTCCGCGGCCGAGGGCCGCTCGCCATGGCGGTCGTGGTGGAGATCAAGGCTGCTGGCGAGTACGTGTTCGCCGGGGGGCTGGAGGAGGAGACCGACAAGGCCTTCAGCGCTGACGCGACCAGCGGCTCGTTGATGTTCACCGACGGGCCCTTCGTCGAGACCAAGGAGTTTCTTGGCGGGCTCACCGTGGTGAACGTTGCCGACGAGGGTGCCGCCAGGATTTGGGCCGGCAAGATCGCTGAAGCGTGCGGCTGGCCCCAGGAGGTCCGCCGGTTCAAGCCAATGCCCAAATCCCGATGATCAGCGGCGGAGGGGTTGGGAGCGCGCGGTTAGAGGGCGAGGAAGCCGAGCAGGTCTTGCCGGGTCAACACGCCCACTGGTTTGCCGTCGTCTAGCACCAGGACGGCATCGGCGGATTCAAGAGCGGCAACGGCTTTTGCCACCGGCTCGCCAGCACCGATCAACGGCAGCGCTGGGGACATGTGGTCGCCGACTCGATCCGACAGATGCGCGGTTCCGGCGAACAGGGCGTCGAGTAAGTCACGTTCGACGACTGAGCCAGCAACCTCAGCAGCCATCACCGGCGGCTCCGCCTGGACGACCGGCATCTGCGACACCGCGAACTCACGCAGAATCTCGATCGCCTCGGCCAAGGTCTCGTTCGGGTGCGTGTGCACCAAAGGCGGAATCGTTCCACCCTTGGTCCGGAGCACTTGCCCGACGCTGCGATCGGCATCTGCCTCTGGCATGAAGCCGTAGTGAGACAACCATTCATCGTTGAAAACCTTGGACAAGTAGCCACGGCCGGAATCTGGCAGCAGCACAACCACCATTTCGTCAGACGTGAGCCGCTCGGCAACCTGCAGTGCGGCAACCACTGCCATGCCGCAAGAACCACCAACCAGCAGTCCTTCTTCGCGCGCCAACCGCCGCGTCATGGCAAAGGAGTCGCTGTCGGAAACGGCCACCACTTCGTCGACGATTGACGGGTCATACGTCGTTGGCCAGAAGTCCTCACCCACTCCCTCAACCAGGTAGGGGCGACCCGTTCCACCTGAGTACACCGAACCCTCTGGATCAGCACCGATCACCTGGACTCGACCCTCAGAGACTTCCTTGAGATACCGACCGGTGCCGGTGATCGTGCCGCCGGTTCCCACGCCAGCCACAAAGTGCGTGATCCGACCGTCGGTCTGCTCCCAAAGCTCCGGCCCGGTTTGCTCATAGTGAGACAACGGGTTCTGTTCGTTGGCGTACTGGTTCGGTTTCCAAGCACCGTCGATCTCCTCAACGAGACGGTCGCTCACGTTGTAGTAGGAGTCCGGGTGTTCTGGTGGTACGGCAGTCGGACAAACCACAACGCGAGCTCCATAAGCCCTCAGCACGCTGATCTTGTCCTCAGACACTTTGTCGGGGACGACGAAGACACAGTGGTAGCCACGCTGCTGGGCGACGAGGGCCAGGCCGACTCCGGTGTTTCCCGAAGTCGGTTCAACAATGGTTCCACCGGGCCGAAGCAAACCTTGAGCCTCCGCAGCATCAACCATGCGCAAGGCAATTCGGTCCTTGACCGATCCTCCGGGATTGAAGTACTCAACCTTGGCGTACACGGGTGTGGCGATGTCCCCAACAACACTGCGTAGCCGAATCAGCGGCGTGTTCCCGATGAGGTCGATCACCGACTCGTAGGTTTGCACGATGGCAGCCTAGGACGCGGTCTACTCAAACTCTGCAACGCCCCGCGGCCAATCGCTCCTAGACGCCAAGGAAATAAAGGCTCCAGCGGGTTCCCGCGGGTTAACCTGGTTTCACTGTCGATGCGCTGAGGTGACTCGCGAGGGAATCTTCGACGTAGCCGTGAGTTAACGTCAAGTGAGAGCAACATCAGATCGGGTCTGGAGGTGACGGATGTGAGCAGAGCCAGCCGCGCACGCGCAGTGGCGCAAGCCGCAGCCGTCGGCGGCGCCGGACTCGTCGGTGTTGGTGGGGCTTTCTACGGATTGCTGCTTGGCCAGTCGAAGTGGGCTCGACGCCGAATCGGCGTGCCAACCGAACGCCCGCCCGACCCCCCCACCTCGTTCGGTGGGACCGTGGCGCCCATTCGGCTGGCTCTCTTTGGCGACTCAGCAGCCGCCGGATTCGGCGTCTCAACGCCGGACGAAACTACCGGCGCACTACTCGCCGCAGGCCTGTCGCAAGCCATGCGACAGGCAGTTGAACTGCGATGCTTCGCCGTCGTTGGGGCGCAGAGTGGAGACCTAGGCGCGCAGGTCGAGGATTCAACGGAGTTCGCGCCACAACTGGCGGTCATCATGGTTGGCGCTAACGACGTCACCCATCGAGTTACACCCGGTCGTTCAGTCGCGCTGCTAACGGCCGCAGTAACGGCACTTAGGGAGCTGGAAGCTGAGGTAGTCGTCGGCACCTGCCCCGACCTCGGAACTGTTCGACCGATTCCTCACCCGCTGAAGTGGGTGGCCCGACGCTGGAGTCGCTCGCTGGCCGCAGCGCAGACGGTTGCGGTTGTCGAGGCCGGCGGGCGCACCGTCGCGTTGGCCGACCTGCTCGGTGCCGAGTTTGACGCACACCCCGACCAGATGTTTGGGCCTGACCAGTTCCATCCATCGGCTGCCGGCTATCGCGCGCTGGCAGCTGCGGTGGTGCCGAGTTTGGTTGCGGCACTCACCGAGCCTGCCCCAGGAGACGTACCACCACCGTCTGTGCCGATCGACCAGGCGGCCGCGGCAGCTGCCGAGGTTGGCGGGACCGAAGTCGTCGCAGCCACGAGCCAACCGGCGCTGAGTCGATGGGGACGCAAGACGCTTCGCGTGGTGCTTCGTCAGCGCGAAGACGAAGCAGAGGGCCAACCGTCAGTCGACGCTGATCATTCGGCATAGGCACGCCACGCTTAGGCAACGTCTCGCAACAGTTTGATTCGTCTATCGAGTTCAACCGCGACCTCACTCGGCAGTTCACTCAAAACCGACACGAGTTCTCTGCCAACCACCAAGACTTGGTCACCGGTCGCCAACGGGTGCAGAACGGGAGGCACGCGCTCGGCGCCGGCACCAACCTCCTTGCGAGCCGCCTCAGAGATCGAAGCGCACCAGCACACGAACTCGTAACTTGCACTCGCCAGTGACCTATCACCGAGCCGCTCGTCGATACGGGTGAGTCGCGCCTTCGGCGCGGACCGCAGCCGATCGACCAACCGAAGCAGGCTTTCCTCGATGATCTTGGGCGACAACGCTGATCCGGGCACGGGCGCTGGGGACGACGACACGCGGTGACGGTACTCGTGAGCAGCTGGGGATAGGGAAGAAGCCCGGTTCAGGTCTTGTGCGGCTGGCCGACCTGAGGCACCGTTGAGGCCTGGACGCTACGGACCGCCACCCAGGAGGCGCCATGTCATCACTGCACCACTCCGAAGAAACCCACGCCAACCTCGTCGCCCGGCTCCCCAAGGCGACGGGACGAGAAATGACCGAGTGGTTTCAGGTGGTGCAGGACGGACCAGCGCTCACCCGATTCGAGGAACGGGTGCATTGGCTCCAGGACGAGTACGAGATGCCGCATAGTTACGCGACAGCTGTGGTCCACGAGTTCGACATGGTGAAAGCCGCTCGCCGGGTGCAGTAACCCCACAGACTCGAAGGCCGCCGCCCGTGTGAACGGGAACGGCGGCCTTCGACTGTCAGATGTTGAGCCGGTCAGCTCCTGTTGAGGATCGCGAGCAACCGGAGCAGTTCGAGGTAGAGCCACACCAACGTGACGACGAGACCGAAGGCGCAGCGCCACGACTCCTGTTCCGGCAGCCCAACGTCAATTGCCGTTTCAATGGCTTTGAAGTCGAGCGCCAACGAGAACGCGGCGAGGGCCACTCCTGCCGAGCACAGCAAGATGCCGAGGCCATCTACGCCGTAGAATCCCCAACCTTCTCCCACGCCCATGATGGCCGCGATCAGGCTGAAGACTGCGATTCCTAGGTAAGCCAGCAACGCGATGCTCATCACGCGAACGAAGAAGCTGTTGACCTTGATGATGCGCGTCGAGTACAGGAACAGCATGGCGGCGAATGCAGCAAAGGTTCCCAGCACCGCCTGGTAGACGATGTTGGAGTTCTTGCCACCGTTCATTTCAGTGGCATACGTCGAGTACCACAAACTGATGCCGCCAAGCGCGAAGCCCATCAAGGCGGCGTAGCCGAGGTAAAGGGCTGGGCGCACCGTGCGCGAGAAACTAGCCCACAGACCCAGACCGAACGCCCCGAAGAACGCAATCATGATGATGGCGTAGTTGATCTGCAGGTTCCACGAGATCACGGCCATCCCGACGACCAACACGAACATGACAGCCGTCTTGGCAACGACGTCGGGCAACGTGATTACGGTGGGCGGAGCACCAACGGTCGAGGCTCCGGTCGACGTTGGAGCATTGGGCACAATCGTGTCCGCAAGCGTCGCGCCAGTGGAGCCAGCAGCCGATGTCGGCGAGCCGGCCGCGCCGAACGTGGCGAAGCCGCCGTTGCGCTTGGCTTCTTGCTCCATCCGAGCAAGCACAGGATTCCTTGTTTCCATCTGAACCGATCGACCTTTCTCCGTGAAAACGATCAGACTCAACGGTAACTCACATCAGCGAGGTCCGCGGTGCCCGGAGCGGGATTCGAACCCGCACGCCTTTCGGCAGACCATTTTAAGTGGTCGGCGGCTGCCTATTACGCCATCCGGGCCAGGCACCCAGCCTAGGGCCTAGGCAGCTGGCGGTGTCTGCAGCTTGGCTGGTTTGGCGGCATCTTGGAACTCGTTGAACGGCTCGTGCATCGACCAAAGAGAGACGATCTCGCGCTTGAAGAGCAAACCAAGCGTCCAGTCAGCGATCACCCGTATTTTGCGGTTCAGGGTCGGCACCCGGCTGACGTGGTAGGTGCGGTGCATGAACCAAGCTGGCCATCCGCGCACGCGGATGCCGTAGACGTTTGCGACGCCCTTGTGCAGACCGAGTCCAGCAACCGAGCCGACGTACTTGTGCTTGTAGTTCTTGACCGGGAATCCCCGCATACTGGCGATGATGTTGCCTGCCAACACCTTCGACTGACGTACTGCGTGCTGAGCGTTCGGTGCGCAGTCCAACCCCTCTTCACTCGTAAGGTCGGGCACCGACGTGCCATCACCTGCCCCCCACGCGTCCTCCACGCCTTTGACTCGCAGGGCCGCATCTGCCGACAACTTGCCGTGCTCGTTCAACGGTAGGTCGGTGTTGTTCACAATCGAACTAGCTTTGACCCCCGCCGTCCACACCAACGTCTCTGCTTCAAACTTGGATCCGTCAGAGAGTTCGATGTGGCCGCCGACGCATGACTCAAGGCGGGTCTCTAGCTTGACGTCGATCCCCCGCTTACGTAGTTGCTCAAGGGTCCACATGCCCATCTCTGGACCAACCTCGGGCAAAATCCGGTTAGACGCCTCGACCAGTGTGAACTGCATGTCCTCCGGCGTAATTGTCGGGTAGTAACGCGTCGCGTAACGGGCCAAGTCTTCCAGTTCAGCCAACGCCTCAACGCCGGCATACCCACCACCGACAACAACAAAGTTGAGGTTGCGCGTGCGGATCCGCGCCTCATGAGTCGACTCAGCAATGTCAAGGCACTCTAGGACTCGGTTTCGAAGTTGGATCGCTTCTTCCACGGTCTTGAAGCCAGTGGCGCACTCGGCCAGCCCGGGGATCGGGAGGGTTCTGGAGATCGAGCCCATCGCCATCACGAGCTGGTCGTACTTCAGCGAGTACGCCTCTCCCTCAAGCGGCTGGATTACCGCTGTCCGGGCAGCGTGGTTGACCGAGGTGACGCGCGCCGTAATGATTTCCGCGCCGCGGAGCACCCGACGGAGCGGGACAACAACGTGGCGTGGTGAGACCGCCCCACCGGCAGCTTCCGGCAGGAACGGTTGGTAGGTCATATACGAGCGTGGATCGACGACGGTGACCTGGGCTTCCTCGAAGCGCAGCTTCTTCAGCAACCTCATCGCCGTGTACATCCCGACGTAGCCGCCCCCCACGATCAAGATTCGAGGTCGGGTCCGCTGGCCACTGTCGGCAGCGGGCACCGGTTGCATATTCATGGCTTAAGGATAAATCCGAGCTCTTCCGGGGCCTTTGTCCGGTAAGGCAAAACCTTGACGTCGAGTTATTCCTCACGACCATCATTGATCAACCCGGTCAAGTGGGCTGCCTGGCGAAAAATCTCGTCAAGCATCGACTCGGTCAAACGCCCGGTAAACGTGTTCTGTTGGCTGGGGTGAAAGCAGCCGATGACGGCCAAACCGTCTATTTCGTGGCGCGCGGCGTGTCCGAACTTCGGACGCGGCGAAGGGATTTTCGCGCCAGCTCGCTCGAGGGCAGAAAGCACAGCTGCCCAGGCAAACGCACCCAGCGCTACGACGACCTCCAGGTTGGGGCGGATGAGCTCAAGCTCGCGGTCGAACCAGGGAGCGCACGTATCGCGCTCGGTGGTGGTCGGCTTGTTTGCGGGTGGCGCGCACCGGACGGCAGCCAAGATGCGTGTGCGGTGCAATGTCAGTCCGTCGTCGACGCTCACCGCGGTTGCCTGGTTGGCCAAGCCAACGCGGTGGAGCGAGGCGAATAACCAGTCTCCGCTTCGGTCACCTGTAAACACCCGTCCCGTTCGATTGCCACCGTGGGCGGCTGGCGCTAATCCCACGATCAAGATTGCGGGCTTTGCCTCACCAAACCCAGGAACTGGACGTCCCCAATAGCGCTCGTCGGCAAAAGACCTGCGCTTGTCGGTAGCCACCTGTTCACGCCACTCCACCAGACGCGGACATGCTCGGCAGTCAGCTACGCGGTCGTCAAGCGTCGCGAGTGTTGTCGCAGATTTGGCGAACGTTCGCACATCAAGGGCGTCAGCCGCGAAAGCTTTGGTCACGCGGGAAGCCGACTCCTGAACAACTCGATCGTGCGACTCCACGCCTGTTTAGCAGCTGTTGCATCGAACACTTCGGGTCGGTCGTCGTTGAAGAATGCGTGATTGGTTCCGGGGTAGTCGAAAATCTCAACCGTGCCACCGGCTTCTTCAATCGCGCGTTTCGCCTGCTGAATTCCCTTGGCTGCAGAAGTCCCGTCGGCCTCACAGCAATGAAGCATCGCTGACTTTCCGGTGTACGTGGGCCAACGAGGACTCATTCGCTCCCAGGGGACAGCCGGGTAGAAGCCGACGGCAGCTACAACATTCGGCGCTAGGGTCGCCGACCATAGTGCCAGCGAGCCACCCATACAGAACCCAACAACGCCTATGCCGTTGCCGTTGGTTGCGTCGTGCTCGAACAGATACTGAGCAGCGCCAGCGATGTCCTGTGCCGCGTGATCCATGGCCAAGCCCATCATGAGCCGCATTCCTTCGTCCGGCTCACCAGTCGTGATTCCGTGGAACAGATCGGGGGCGAGTGCAACAAAGCCTTCGTCGGCCAGTCGGTCAACCACAGACTCGATGTGAGGGACTAGTCCCCACCACTCTTGGATGACCACGACGCCAGGACCGTGGCCGGGATTGCGGCCAGTGTTCGGAATACCGAGGTAGCCCTGACAAGTCGAACCGTTGCTAGCAAAGGTCACCATCTCGCCCATCCCCATAACTTACCGGGAATGCGCGGCCGTCGTCAGCGGGCTATCGACAAAGCGATGCCATCGAGGATGTCGTGCTCGCTAACCATCAGTTCGTGGACACCGGTGTAGGCAACGATCGCCGACAAAATCAACGACCCCGCAGCGATGACGTCGATTCGACCCGGGTGGATGACCGTTTGGGCCAAACGCTTGTCTCGGTTGGAATACAACAGCTCTTCGCATACTCGATGGACGTCAGCGGCAGTGATCGTGGCTTGGTGAATCCTGGCGGGGTCGTACTCCCACAGGCCGAGCGAAAGTGCCGCAACGGTGGTGACTGAACCAGCTAGCCCGATCAACGTACCGACGGATCGGAGCGGCATCGATGCAGCCACCTGTTTGATTGCGGCATCGATGTCGTCACGAGCGGCCGCCACTTCAGCTGGCCATGGTGGATCACTTCGGAAATGGCGTTCTGTCATGCGAACACACCCGACGTCGACAGACCTAGCTGCGCTGACACCCGTCTCCGAGTCTCCCATCACAAACTCTGTAGACCCGCCGCCGATATCCACCACCAGATAAGGGCTTTGAGCGCCTACGGCACCAAGGTCTCGAGTTGCACCAGTAAACGACAGGGTTGCCTCTTCGTCGCCACCGATGACTTCAGGCGTTACGCCCATCCGCTGCTCGATCCCGGACACAAAAATCTCGCGATTCGCGGCGTCTCGGGTAGCTGAAGTAGCGATAAACCTCACGCTGCCTGCTCGATGTATGCGGATGCGCTCCGCGAAAGCCTCCGCTGCCGAGAAGGTTCGCTGTAGAGCTGACTCTTGCAGACTGCCCGTCTTATCAACACCTTCGCCCAGTCTCACGATCTGCATCGTTCGCTCGATTTCGCTAAGCGACCCGTCATCGTCGATGTCCGCGACTAGTAGTCGGATCGAGTTCGTGCCGCAATCGATGGCCGCGACGCGTTGGCCACTCACGACATTGCTCCAGCGCCAACGCATGGTCGGAAGCGATCGACTCCACGTTGCTCGAGCACTGCCAGCGCCTCGTCACCGAAAGGATTAACACCAGGTCCGGCTGCGAGTGAGTGCGCAACCAGTACATGTAGGCACTTCACCCGGTCAGGCATGCCTCCAGCACTGATTCCAGCTATCTCGGGAACCACCGCTACCGCGGATCGTCGATCAAGAAAATCCCTGTGGGCGTTTTGGTATCTGACAGCCAGGTCCTCGTCCGTGCGCAGCCGGTCCTGCATCGACCGCATCAGCCCCTCGGCTTCCAAAGTGCTAATGGCACTCGTGAGTCGGGCACACGTGAGGTAGAAGAACGTGGGGAAGGGCGTTGAGTCCGGAAGTCGCGGCTCGGTCTCCACGACGTCCGGCAGGCCGCATGGGCACCGATGCGCTACAGCACGCAACGCTCGAGGAGGTCTACCGAGTTGCAGTTCGATCGACTCGACGTCCGCCAGGTCGACGCCGCGAGAGTCAGACGCCATACGGGTCAACTACTGCGATTCGTCGGCTGCCTCAACCGACGTCCACAGCGCGCCGTACCAAGGCGTCTGCGGTTTGCTGGCGACCCGAATCTCAGGCTCCCGCGCTTGCTTGACGTCGTCCGGAGACAGCAGCACGAGGCCGGTCTCGCCAGGAAAGACGTAGTGGAGCCGTAACCTCGCCTGCTGCTCGACAAAGTCTGGGTCTTTCCAACGGTCCTGTTGGTCCTGCAGTGACTGAACTCGTTCCTGCAACATCGAAACCTGACGCTGTTTTGCCCCGATCTCGGCGCGTTGCGCGATGAACTCACGAAGCGGAAACGCGAGAGACATGACCAGTGCGGCCGCCACCAATAGCAAAATGACGGCTCGTGTTGTGAGCCGAGACCACATGGGCCGGTCATCGACTAGCTCCAGATGAGGTGCCGGTGTCTCCCGGTTTGAGCGCGGCGTGGTTGCCATGGGCTACTTCACGAACCGGGGGAAGGCGGCGACCCCCGCGAAACGCGCGGCGTCGTCGAGTTCCTCTTCGATGCGAAGCAGCTGGTTGTACTTAGCCACACGTTCCGAACGTGCAGGTGCGCCAGCTTTGATCTGCCCACAGTTCGTCGCAACGGCGAGGTCGGCAATCGTGGTGTCCTCAGTTTCACCAGAACGATGACTCATCATGCACCGGTAACCACTGCGATGCGCGAGCTCGACGGCATCGATGGTCTCGGTGAGGGTGCCGATTTGGTTCACCTTGACCAGCAAGCTGTTCCCCACACCCTCATCGATACCTCGCTGTAACCGATCGGGGTTGGTCACAAACACGTCATCGCCCACCAGTTGCACGGCCGAGCCAAGCGCAGTTGTGACGTGCCGCCAGCCGTCCCAATCGTCCTCAGCTATCGGGTCCTCAATGGACACGAGGGGATAGTCCGCCACTAGACCCTCGTAGTAGGTGGTCATCCAATCGGCTGATCGCGGTTGTCCCTCGAACTGATACGACCCCGCCGAGTAGAACTCGGTGGAGGCGACGTCCAGGGCGAGTGCGACGTCGCGGCCGGCCGAGTACCCGGCCTTTTCGATCGCGGCCACAAGGAGATCCAGTGCCTCACGATTGCTCGGCAGGTTGGGCGCAAAGCCGCCTTCGTCTCCTAGTCCCGTACTCAAACCGCGCGAACGAAGCACTTCTTTCAGCGCGTGGTAGACCTCGGCACCCCAACGGACGGACTCCGAGTAGGTCGCCGCTCCGATGGGGGCAACCATGAACTCTTGGATGTCGACATCGGTGTCGGCGTGCGCCCCACCGTTGAGGACGTTCATCATGGGAACAGGGAGCACGTGAGCGTTAGAGCCTCCCACGTAACGAAAGAGCGGTAGGTCAGCAGACTCTGCGGCGGCGCGCGCAACGGCCAGCGACACGCCCAAGATGGCGTTGGCACCGAGCCTTGCCTTGTTGGGAGTCGCGTCGAGGTCGAGCATCACCTGGTCAATAAGTCGCTGGTCGCCAGCA
>DATKIY010000300.1:0-2764 GCA_035543875.1 Actinomycetes bacterium
CGCATCGGGAGTTTCAAAGGGTCGCGAATGGCATGAACATCGACCGAGCCACCCGCATCCTGGGTACCAACGGAAGCCTGGCGCTCGACCCTTACATCATCGGTCACCGAAAGTTCACATCGCGCTGGTACTACAAGTGCAGCGGTCAGCTTCCATCCGCCCAAATCGGCTACGTGAAGCGACTTCACCGTGGTGCACCATGGAGAGTGAGTGGCAAAGAGTGGAACACCACCTGACCAGGTCTCGCTGCGCCACGGCGCCTAAACAGTTGTCGTGACAGGCGGGTTCGTGCACTAGGACTCAAGACGATGCGGCAGCTCTCTGACGTTGTCGGATTCACCGTCACGCTAGCGAGTACGCGAGATGCCGGAGCAGGGTCGCGGGGAAACGCATTCTGCTCTACTCCGTCGGGTCCCACTTTGAACATGCCAAACAGAGCAACTCTTGAGCGACGGTTCCCGGCCAGATGTAGTGAGTTTTGATGGCAACGGTTGCACCGCAGAACGACAAAGCTGAACCGGCCACGGCTGCGTGCACACTGCCGGGACGGTCTTGGGCAGCGTTGTCCTTGCTGTCACCAAAAACGCAGTACACGTCGGGCAAGGAACCGTGTCGACGCGACATCTTCGTGACTTCGGCGGATTGAGCGTGCAACTAAATACGTTTGAGTGGGGGAGGGGGGAGACACCGCTGCCAAACGGGGGGTCTAAGCAGCGGTGTCCCATGCGCCACTCTCCCTCGGCGCACTTCAGATCGCTAATGCTCGCGCATTTGCGATCTGGGGCGACCCCGCTGCCGACGGGGGATACAGCAGCGGGGCTAAGTCCAGAAGGTAGCGGGTCAAGGTTCAGCTTGTCAGCACGTCCTGCGAAGGAGTCGTCTGCGCCACGCGCCACATGAAGTTACTTAGTTCCAAATTGGTGGCGGTGGACATCGTTGGTCGACCGTTGCCTGTTCGCGATGTCAGCGGATTCAGGAGGGGCTGACTTCCCTTTGCTTGATGGGTGACTTAATTCATTAATTTTGCAGTTGGTAAACTCAGCGGAACCTCAGGTAAGGAAGTTCAATGGTCGTTCCGTTGTACCAAGCTAAAGCTGAGTTCTTTCGCACCCTGGGCCATCCGGCGAGAATTCGGGTGCTTGAGCTTCTGAGCAAGCGCGATCACGCTGTTCATGAGCTGCTCGACGCGATCGAAATTGAGCCGAGCAGTCTGTCTCAACAGCTGAGTGTTTTGCGCCGCGCCGGGCTAGTTGACCAGCGTCGAGAGAACGGAGAGGTTATCTATTCGGTCAGCTCCGCCGAGGTGACCGGGCTACTTTCTGCTGCCCGTCGGGTGTTGCTGGACATTTTGTCCGATCAGGATGTTTTGAAGGCCGAACTGCGACCAACCCGTGGTCGAGCAGTTTGAGTCAGTCGCTGTCTCCGTACGAGACGTCGCCCGTTGCAGGTTGGCTGATAGCAGGAGCGCGGCAGGTCCGAGCGCTGCTCCCCCAACGCTCTGATCTGCTTTGGATGGCACGAAACCCTCGTCGCGACCTCGTGGCGGGGATCACGGTGGGCATGGTCGCGCTTCCGTTGGCACTGGCGTTCGGAAACACATCTGGGATGGGCGCCGCCGCCGGATTGGTGACGGCCATCGTGGCAGGTGTGTTGGCCGCCGTTTTCGGTGGGAGCAACGTTCAGGTCAGCGGCCCGACAGGTGCCATGACTGTTGTCCTAGTGCCCATTTTTGGGCGGTTCGGGTCCACAGGCGTTTTGACGGTCGGCGTCATGGCGGGGGTTTTACTGCTGGTGCTCGCCGTCGCTAAGGCGGGGCGATACATGAAACTCATCCCGCTGCCAGTGATTGAAGGATTCACGATAGGCATCGCCGCCGTCATCGCGCTGCAACAGTTACCCTCCGCGCTCGGCGTTGAAGCCACCGGTGACAAAGTGCTGGTCACCGCGTTGTCCTCACTGAATGATTGGGCGGCCGACCCACAGTGGGTGCCTCCACTGCTCGCGCTGAGTGTGGCATTACCGATTTTGGCTATCGCTCGGATCCGTCCCGGGCTACCGATGTCACTGGTCGCAGTCATCGTCGTCACGCTGCTGGCCACGGTCTCGGACGCCGATGCCACGACAATCGGGGCCATTCCGACCGGTCTTCCGGTGCCGTCGCTGCCAGGTATTCCGATGGCTGATTTGTCGTCTCTGCTACTTCCTGCCATAGCGGTCGCAGCGTTGGCTGCTCTTGAGAGTCTGCTGTCGGCGACAGTGGCTGACGCGATCAGTGTCGGCGAACGACATGATTCCAATCGCGAATTGTTCGGCCAGGGCATCGCGAACCTCGCATCACCACTGTTCGGCGGAATCCCGGCCACGGGGGCAATCGCCCGAACCGCTGTAAACGTGCGTGCCGGGGCGCACTCAAGACTGGCGGCAATCACCCAATCAATCCTGCTGCTGCTCGTGGTCTTGGTAGGAACCCAGTTCGTAGAACACATTCCGCTGGCGGCGCTGGCGGGTGTGCTGATCGCTACCACAATTCAAATGGTCGAGGTGTCTAGTCTTCGTGCCTTGCTCGTCTCGACACGCGGCGACGCCTGTGTCTTGATCGTGACCGCTCTCGCCACGGTTTTTCTCAGCCTGGTCATCGCTGTTGTGCTGGGTCTGGTGTTCGCCGGTGCGTATGCGCTTCATCAGGTGGCGAAGGCGTCTCGGCTCGATGAAGAATCCTTGGACGGTGGCGATCACGCCTCCGAAGAAGTGTCGCTACTTGACG
>DATKIY010000301.1:0-3973 GCA_035543875.1 Actinomycetes bacterium
TCGTCGGCACCGTCATGGGGGTCCCCATCACCGCTCTCGACCGCGTCGTGGGAGAGATCAGCCTCATGCGCGACGGGCACCTCGCCTCACCCTTCACAGAAGAAGACGAAGTTGTCGCGGTGGAGGCTGCTCTGGCGCTGGGCGTGCGCCTACCCGCACTGCTTGCCGGCTACGTCGGCGCTTACGGGCCAGACCCTGGGGTTCCTCCAGGGCGGCTCCCCACCTCCGGCATCACCAAGTCACTCCTGGACCTCCTACGCCAATACCAACCACCGGAACACAAGTCGCTTTCCCCTCATAGCTGAAACTGGACGGGTCTTGTCGCCACGTCGCTCTGTCATGAAGCGACAGCGCGCGACAAATAGGCGTATGCGCTTTTAAGACATGGTCAGATGAGTCAACTGCCACAGTGAGCACATAATCCAACCCGGCGGCCGAAATGCTGGCCAGCACGATCTCGCTAGGGTTGGTGACGACCACTTGCCCGTCGTTGAGTTGGCTGGCTCTGACGCATCGGGCGAGGAATCCCAGCTCGCTGCTGTCCATGAAGGTCACCGCTTCCACGTCAACGACGATGAGTGCGGGACTGCTGGTCGTAGCGACGCGTTACGCCTTGCTTGCAGCCCCTCGGGAGGATTGCCCGGCGAGTAGCGATGCATCTTTGCGGTAGCGTGCTGGGCGCTGCAACAGTCTGATGTTCTAACCCGCAACTCGCGGACCACTAGTCGTCGCGGCGTCGGTCCCATCTCTCGGGGAGTTGCTGGAAGCCGGCCGACCTATAGGTTGCGACACCGCCGGCATTGGAGCTCGCGGTGCAGACGATCGCGCTCGACGAGCCCAGCTTCTGGAGTGCTGACGCCGCCGCGACAGTGATTGCCTTGCCGTAGCCGAGACCGCGATGATCCCGGTGCACGCCCATCGGCTCGAGCAACCCCGGCCTCCCGGGACCGGCCGACCACACCGTCGCTGCCGCGACCGCGATGTCGTGGTCGTTATACGCGACCAGACACAAGGCATCGGCGTACGGCAATCCGGCCGCCATCGCGTGCCAGCGTTCGTCCGTGAACGTCGACTTCTCGAACGATGCCCGCTGTACAGCCGTACGCACGTGCGCCTGCTCTGGCCCGATGGCGTCGATCCGCACGCCTGGTTCCTTCACCGGCTCGGTGAAGTCGCAGCGCAGCGGCGTCCACGGAGCGTCCGTGTGCCAGCCGTGCTCGAACAGGAGATCATGGACGAGTGCGCCCGTTGGCGCCTCGAGGTATGCCTCCCCCTGCATCAGCACGCCGCGCTCCGGCGAAGTGACGTCGGCAACAATCTGTTGCGCCAGATCCTCGTCCGCTCGAGCGTCTGGGGCGATCGTCAGCCGCAACAGCTTGGGGCCGTCCAACAGCCCAACGGCGCGAATCTGTCCGCCCCGGCTCCACGTCCGAACCGCCGCGGCCGTCGCCTCGGCACCGAACCGCCAGAACCAGCCCAGGTCCCCTGGATGCAGTTGCATCGGCGCTCCATCGTCCTGCCACTCCCGCAGCACGCCGACAGCGTCGCTCAGCCCGTCGACTCCCGGCCGGTCCAACACAATCGCCATACCCCAATCACACACCACTGCCTGAGCGGTTAAGTGCTAGACATGCGCTACACCACACAACAGCCCACGAAGGGGCAGCCATGAGCAAGGTCTCGATGATGGGCACGTTCACCTGCCAAGACGGCAAGGCAGACGAGATGGAAACGGTGCTCAAACGGATGGTCGCAGCCGCCGCGGAGGAGCCTGGCGTCGAGGTTTACTCCTACCACCGAGGCGACGCCAACACCTTCTGGTTTTTCGCCTTGATGTCGAACGCGGAAACCATGCAGAAGCACGGTCAGACTGCGTCCATGCAAGAAGCGATGCAGGCGTTCGGACCGTTGATGGCCGAACCGCCAAACATGTCGGTCACAACGCCGATCGCTGCGCTAGGGCTAGACGTCTGACGGCTGCCATCAGCACGGAGGGTCAGGCAGAACCCCTGGAAAGCTCAGCGGAGAGAGAACGGCGGGTACCGGTCGGTGACAAGAAGGGTCGCGTATGCCTCGACCCGCAGCCACCAGCGGCCGACCCCGACCACGAAGTCGAACAGCCCCCGCGGATATCGCCCAGTGAACAGGATCGCGAACCACGCGACAATCACCGCGAAGAAGGCTGCCACGGACAGGAAGACCAGTACCACGAAGTGCGGGATCGCGAGCAGCCACTTCACGAGTGGAAGCCAGCGGTTAAGGTCCCGTTCGACGTCGGGATAGTCGATCTGAAGGTGGACCTTCTGCTCCTCGACGGTCGAGGGGTACTGGTCAGTGAGCAGTACGAAGTAGGCACAGATGCGGGCGCCGAACCGAGTGAGCTCGAGAGCGAAGTCGAACCACCAACGCGGGTAGCGTCGCCGGAACAGGATCATCAGCAACGTCGCCAGGAACAAACCGGTGGCGATCCCACCGCTCGTGGTGCTGACGACCTCACCGCTCTTGTCATAGGTCGTCTGGGTCACGCCGGCCGTTAGTACCCCATAGACGATGGCAATCGGAATGATCAGCACCAGCCGAAACAGGGTCTTGACCCGGTCGTACTGGGCCGAGTAGTCGACCTCAAGACGCGCCGGGTAACCGGTCGGGACCGACGGTGTGCTCTGGACGGACATTAGTGACCTCCTGGTATCACATTTCCTGGCTTCGAGGATGCCGTGGCTTTCCGGGACTGAAGAGAGGCTTAGGTCCTGCCTGCCATGGTCTAGCGCATCGGTGAGAGCATTTCGGGCGAGCGGCCCATCAGCAACCCTCGCATCACCGTCGCCCCAACCTGAGTGGCGGAGAACCGGCCAGGGCTCTGGTCGCTTACAGTCGAGACCATGACCACTGAGGAACAGTTCAAAGCGTGGGTCGATTCACTCAGCTTGTTGGACCAACAGTTGCTGAAAGACCACGCCCTCGACTCCAGCCCACCCGACAAGGTCACAGATTTGCTGAAGTACGGCCCGGTGGCTTACCCGGGCTGGTTCGAAACCAAGCCGCCCACGTACTTCTACCCCCAGCCGCTGCTGCGCGCGCTCGGAGTCGATAGCGGCGCCTGACTACCTCTCGACGAGCCGCTTTTGGGGGCGCCGATTAGCTCTATCTAGTCGCGTTAGCCGACCAGACTTACGCCTGTCGTCACAACCCAGGCATTCGCGACGACAATGATTGGAACCGTCAACAGGGACGTCGCGAGCATTCCCGCGACGACGAGCAGCCACGGTCTTGTCGGCGCTCCCCCCTTGGCGCCAATCAGCGCGAGCATCAGTGCAGTAGCGCCGACGCTGAACATGATGAGCATCAACAAAGGCGGAGAGGAGTAATCTGCCGAAGCGATAACGAGGTCTTTGACTCGTCTGCCGGATTCCACGGCGTCGAGTGTGTGCAAGCGAACCAGCCACCAACAAACAACACTGGCTACGACGCCTGTTGACGAGATGGATAACGAAGCGACTATGCACCGTCAGTAGAACCTGTCGGTTCGAGCCTCGTCAAGCTCGTCCAGCGCGGGCAATGTGTGAGTCATCCATATCTCGACGGGCTTCTCAAGACCAAGTGAAGCACTGTTCAACGGACTCCAGCGGCGATCGTAAAGCTGGCACCCATTTGCGGTACGTCCCCCTAACGTCAGTGCACGTATATCCGGTGAGATGCCTCCACGTTCCAGTGACACAATCCGAACATGGAATTGGAGATAACTAGAGTCAATCCGGGCAAGCTGCATATGCCCCCTGGTTACCACCACATCACGGTGGTTCGAGCGGGTCGGATGGCATACCTTGCCGGGCAATGCCCGCTCGACCGGCACGGGGACTTGGTTGGGGCGGGCGATCTCGAAGCGCAGCTCGAGCAAGTCATCGCCAATGTCGCGGACGCGCTCAGCGCTGTTGGCGCGCGACCGGTCGATGTTGTCCGCTCCGTCATCTAC
>DATKIY010000302.1:0-2031 GCA_035543875.1 Actinomycetes bacterium
TGGCGCCCCATCCCGCGGCAGCCAGGTCGGCAGACGGAGCCAGTGCCTGCGGGACGTTTGAGATCAACACAGCTGCCAGGAATGTCACGCTGATGGGAATCCCGGCGCCGATCTGGATCCCGAAAATGACGGACTCTGGGACTCCGTCGACTACAGAGCCAACGACAATGCCAATGGCAGCGCCGGTTCCAGCCGACCCGAACCGTTTCTCGACGACTCGGTCACCCACCAAGAACACCGCAACGCCGAGCATCATCCAAAGCGGGAACTCGAGAGTGCTGAGTCGCTCTGCCTCGACGATCAAGTTGAACGAGATGGCAGCAAGGAGCGCTCCCGCACCAAAGCCGGCCACAATTCCCACGACGAGTCTTGGCACCTTGACCCAGCAGACGATCAAGCCAGCGACAAGAAGCGACGACTGGGCAAGAACGCCAAACCCAAAGGCACTCAGCATCTATTCGCCTTCGTTGGCCGACTGGTCAAGACGGCTCCTCCTCAGGGAGCTTGGCGAGCCACGGGTGCGTTGGATGAACGAGCAGGAGCGCGTCGCGCAGCCAGCACTTTCGATGGTCGTCCAAAAGCGGAAGGACCCCCTCGAAGTCCGCGTGGTCCTTGGACCGGTCATGTTTGGCTTTGAAGAGCAGGACGATTTCTGGCGCCAAATAAGGGACGCCTTCGTGCGTTGTCTCAACCACTTCGCTGTACGGCCTGCGAATCCTCTGGTCTCTGCGGCAGATCCATTGGTCGCCGGCATGTGGTTCGCGGAAGACATCGAGGCGATAGACGCCGGAAGTCGGTTCGCGAAGCCAGGTTTGAACCATGAAGTTGAAGGCAGCACTGTCGATCGGCCAGCTGTGCCCAGAGCCAACAACCTCGAACTCGAGACCCTGCAGAGCCATCTGGATCTGGTGAAACTCCGCGATTGGGACAGCTAATTCCAGGTCCTCGTGTTCGCGCGTCTGCTCACCGCGAAACAGGTCGAGCGCCCAACCCGCGGCGACGGCCCACGGTGCAGTGACATCAGTAAGACGTTCGGCGAGCTCACTCGGGCTCCAGGCCTCCCAAGGTGGATCGATGACCTCTCTTGACCCACCCCACGGCTCAGCCCACCATCGGACCTCACCATCCACGATCTGCGAGGTCGACACCATTCCCGCATGGTGCGCGACACGTTGCGACGCGGTGTGCTCGGGATGAATGTCAGCGACGACGCACCAGTTGTCGGAGAGCAGCTGGCGAACTAGCTCTCTCGCGGCTTCGCTCGCATATCCACGACCTTGATGCTTGAGCCCAACCTCCCAGGCGACTTGAGCGACGTCCGATGACGGTCCGCCGGTTGGGAGCGTGGACTGAAGCAGACCCACCGCCTCACCGGTCTTCTTCACCCGCAATGCCCAGTTGCACCAGACCTCAGCTCCGTCAGGGGAACGTCGCTGTTGCAGTCGTTCGAAGCGTTGGCGAAGTTCGGCGACGGACAGCGGCGAACCCCCAGTGAACTCGTACATGCTTTCGTCACGCAGAAACAGGTGAGCGTCGTCTGCGTGTTCGACGCGCAGCGGCTCAGCGATCAGGCGCTCGGTTTGCCATTCCAGCTGGGGGTCGATCACCGACCCAAGGTAGTGCAGCCCTTGTTCAGAGACGCATGTCGACGTGCACCAGCAGCATGCTGTCGGCGTGATTTGTCGCCAGCAGCTTTTCGGGGGCAACAGCGGTCATCCAGTCAAGGGTGTCGAAGCAGTCGTCGTCGAGTACGCGCTGGAGTACTGCCGCCTCAAGCAGTCGTCCAGGTGCGTAGCGCGCCCACTCAGTGACGAAACGTCCCTCAATGACTCGGTAGTACGGGTGGTCCGTTGCGCCAAGGGCGTGCGCGGCGAACTGACCGTCGATCTGCAGGGTTGCCAACTCAAGATCGCCGTTGTCGGCTAGCTCTTCCAGCCGCTTAAGCCACATCTGGCGGGCACGTTCGTCATCCAGATCGCTAGGTCGACCGTGCACGTGGTCGCGGTCTCGGTGGACCCGCTCAAGCTGAGG
>DATKIY010000303.1:0-11322 GCA_035543875.1 Actinomycetes bacterium
GCGGGGGTGGAACTGGTTCGTTGGGGTTGGGCTGATCCGGATTCGGTTCGTTCGTAGACATGGCGGGCCTCCTCACGCTCATCATGGTCGATCATGGGCCGCGGCGCGACCGTCTCGGCCACCTTGGGACGACGCGGCGATTTCGACTCTCGGCCGGTACAGTTGGCACTCGACCCGTTGGAGTGCCAAATCAGGCTGGAGAGGTGGTGTCTGTGATCGACGAACGCAAGCTTTCCGTGCTGCGCGCGATCGTCCAGGACTACGTCGCAACCAGCGAGCCGGTCGGCTCCAAAGCCTTGTCAGAGCGTCATTCCTTGGGTGTTTCGCCAGCCACGATCCGCAATGACATGGCGAGCCTGGAGGACGAGGGTTACATCACGCAGCCGCACACGAGTGCAGGTCGGGTGCCTACGGACACCGGATATCGCCTGTTCGTCGACCGACTGGCCACCATTAAGCCGCTGTCGGCCGCCGAACGACGCGCGATTCAGACCTTTCTCGAAGGTGCTGTCGATCTCGACGACGTCGTGCTTCGTACGGTGCGGCTACTGGCTCAGGTAACAGGTCAGGTTGCGGTCGTCCAGTACCCGTCACTCACGCGATCGCGAGTCCGACACGTTGAACTCGTCCCGCTGGGAGATCGCCGGTTGATGATTGTGGTGATCTCAACCACTGGTCGGGTTGAGCAACGCGTGATTGAGATCGCGGCACCGCTCAGTGACGAGGCCATCGCAGAGCTCCGCAACCGTCTCAACGAGTCGGTAGCCGGCCAGCTGGTCAGTGATGTTCCAGATGCGGCCGAACGTGTAGCCAGCGCAATCGATGCCGACGCTCGTCCAGCAGCTCTTGCCGTGATCTCCACGATGGTCGATTCGCTCAGTGAAGAGAGCGAAGAGCGCGTTGTGCTGTCCGGTACGGCCAACCTGGCTCTCTTCGGCTCGGATTTTCCGCAGACGATACGCCCGGTTCTCGAGGCACTCGAAGAACATGTGGTGCTTTTACAACTCATGGGCGAAGCCAGTGCGCCAAGCGAGGTACACGTCCGGATCGGTCACGAGCTACCCATCGAGGGTCTGTCCTCCACCTCATTGGTCAGCGCTTCGTATGGTGATGCGGCAGCTGGGCGGCTGGGTGTGATTGGTCCCACGCGGATGGACTACCCAGGCACCATCGGCGCGGTTCGCGCGGTCGCCACTTATGTCGGTCGAATTCTGGAGGAGTCTTCGTGACCGACTACTACGAGATCCTCGGTGTCGCACGTGATGCGAGCGCCGATGACATCAAGCGTGCCTACCGTCGTTTGGCTCGCGAACTCCATCCTGATGTGAACCCGGCGGCTGAAGACCAGTTCAAGCAGGTAGCCGCTGCGTACGAGGTGCTTTCAGATCCCAACAAGCGCCGCCGCTACGACATGGGCGGCGATCCTTCTGCTGGATTTGCTGGTGCGGGTTTCGGGTTCGGCGACATCATGGATGCCTTTTTCGGCCAGTCAGCTACACGTGGGCCGCGAGTACGCAGGAGCCGAGGTCAGGATGCGCTGATACAGGTCGATGTCGAGCTGGTCGACGCCGCGTTCGGTGCCACTCGTGACATCACGCTCGACACGGCTGTCGCCTGCAACACCTGCCATGGAGCCGGTACTCAACCCGGAACTGATCCGGCCACCTGCGACATGTGTGGTGGCCGCGGTGACATCCAACACGTCCAGCGTTCTTTCTTGGGGCAGGTCATGACATCGCGGCCTTGTCCGCAATGCCACGGTTTCGGCACGGTGATCCCACACCCGTGTCACGAGTGTTCCGGAGATGGACGCGTCCAGACCAGGCGTACGCTGACGGTGCGCATCCCGCCGGGGGTAGATACCGGAACCCGGATTCAGCTTGCCGGCGAAGGCGAGGTCGGATTCGGGGGTGGCGATCCCGGCGACCTCTACCTCGAGGTTCTCGTGCTGGAGCATCCGCTGTTCCACCGCCGCGGCGACGATCTGCACTGCACTGTCACGCTGCCGATGACGGCCGCTGCCCTCGGAGCCAGTCTTCCGCTGGAGTTGCTCGATGGCGTCGTCACCGAAGTTGACGTCCGACCCGGGACCCAGTCTGGTCAAGAGATCCCGCTCCACGGTCAAGGTGTTCCGCAGCTTCGTGGCAGCGGCCGCGGTGACCTCTACGTCCACGTCGTCGTGGAGACTCCCGAACGGCTCGATGAACGTCAGCAGCAGCTGCTGTCGGAGCTCGCCAAACTTCGCGATGAAGAAAAGCCAGCTGGTCAGTTCTCGTCCGGTCAGCAAGGGTTGTTCTCTCGACTCCGAGACGCATTCAACGGCCGGTGACCGCTCCGGTCTTCTTTGTCGAAACGTCAGCGCTGGCCGCGGCTGGGCGAGTTGTCGTTGACGGCGACGAAGGTCACCATGCGACGGTTGTACGTCGGCTGCGCATAGGGGAAGCAGTCACGCTGACGGATGGTCAAGGGTGCCGCGGCGATGGTGTCGTGGTCGACGTAGCCAAAGGTTTGCTCACGGTCGTGGTCGACCAGGTTGCACAGCTGCCTCGCCCGACCCCCCTGCTGACAGTGGTCCAGGCGCTACCTAAGTCTGATCGAGGTGAACGCGCCGTAGCTGCCCTTGCCGAGGTTGGCGTCGACATCATTGTCCCGTGGTCTGCCGAGCGCTGCGTCATGAAGTGGGCAGGACCACGTGGTGAGCGTGGTTTGGCGCGCTGGCGTTCCACCGCAGCAGAGTCGGCCAAGCAATCGAGAAGAGTCTGGTGGCCGGCTGTCACTTCGATGGCGTCAACCGATGAGGTTTCAGACAGAATCAAGTCGTCGACGCTCGCCCTTGTGTTGCATGAGTCGGCGGAAGAATCGCTGGCTGATGCGGTCCTGCCAAGTGCGGGTGAAATCACGTTGGTGGTTGGCCCAGAAGGCGGACTGACCGACGACGAGCTGAACGGTTTCAGAAGTGCTGGGGGCAAAACCGTTCAACTGGGACCCACGGTCCTTCGTACGTCGACGGCTGGAGTGGTAGCCGCTGCTGTCGTGCTGGCCGCGGGCTCACGATGGTCGACGGCTTAGTCGCGATTCCGTAGGCTGCCTACGACTTAGTTGGAGCTAGAAAGGACGACCGATGACGCAGCAGATCTTGGACTGCTTGTTCTGTCGTGTTGCCTCTGGCGAAATTCCCGCGACGGTGGTCAGCGAGACCGACCAGACGATCGCGTTTCGTGATATCGAGCCACAGGCGCCCGTTCACGTCCTGGTGATTCCGCGCGATCACTATCAGGACATCGGGGCGTTGTCGGATGCCGATCCCGGACTCGCGGGCGCATTGATGCAGGCGGCAACGAAAGCTGCTGCCGCGGAGGGACTTACCGACTACCGGCTGGTACTCAACACCGGGGCCACGGCTGGCCAGTCGGTGTTTCACGTCCACGCCCATGTGCTCGGTGGCCGGCCCATGGCCTGGCCACCGGGATAGCCCGATAGCGGGCGCGCTCGCCTACAATTCGATGGTGTGGATCGGGCCTTGGGTAGCAGTTTCGACTACCTCTCGAACGACCCGCTAACGTGAATAGTCTTATCGCCGAGACCGAAGGGCCGGGCCGTCGCCACTGATGGCAGACAGCACTCAGACTGAGCGCCGCATCGTCGTACCAGCCAGCCTCGACTTGGTGAGCCTGCTCGGCTCAGGCGACGAATTACTCCGGACGGTCGAGCGACTGTTTCCAGCCGTCGATATCCATGTGCGAGGCAACGAGATTCGACTCGCGGGCCAGCCGGAGGAGACCGCGATCGTCGAGCGGCTGTTTGATGAGCTCGTCACGGTCGTCAGAACCGGCCAAGGGCTCAGCCCGGAGGCAGTTGAGCGGTCTGCCGCGATGCTGCGTGATCGCGAGGAAGAGTCGCCAGCTGACGTCCTCACTCACAACATCCTAAGCAACCGAGGCAAGACGATCCGCGCCAAGACGCTCAACCAGAAGCGCTACGTCGACGCGATCGACAAGAACACGATCGTGTTTTCGATTGGTCCCGCTGGAACTGGGAAGACGTACCTCGCCGTGGCGAAGGCGGTGCAAGCGCTGCAGGCCAAACAAGTCACGCGGATCATCCTTACGCGGCCAGCCGTCGAAGCCGGCGAGCGCTTGGGTTTTCTCCCCGGAACGCTTTCCGAGAAGATTGATCCGTATCTGCGTCCGCTGTACGACGCCCTGCACGACATGATGGAGCCGGCGACAATTCCCCGACTGATGACCGAAGGAACGATTGAGGTCGCACCGCTGGCATATATGCGGGGACGAACTCTGAACGACGCGTTCATCATCTTGGACGAGGCACAGAACACCTCACCAGAGCAGATGAAGATGTTTCTCACCAGACTTGGTTTTGGCTCACAAATGGTGATCACAGGTGACATCACCCAGATCGACCTGCCGGGCGGAACGCAGAGCGGTCTAAAGATCGTGAGGGACATCCTCGCCGGGATCGACGACGTTCATTTCACGCAACTCACCTCGCGCGACGTGGTTCGGCATCGCTTGGTGAGTCAAATCGTTGACGCATATGGACGCTTCGACACTGAAGCTCCAACCCTCCGTTCCGACCGACAGCGTGGTCGACGATGACGGTGGCCGTAAACAACGAGTCGGGTGACCCGGTTGACGAGCGACTCCTCAGCGAGCTGGCTCAGTTCGTTTTGGAACAAATGCACGTGCACCCACTAGTCGAGCTGTCAATTATGGCCGTCGATGAGGCCACCATGTCGCATCTGCATGAACAGTTCATGGGAGAGGAAGGGTCCACGGATGTACTGGCGTTTCCGATGGACGAGCTGAGGCCAGTTCCGAGCGATGAGGAGATGGAACCTGGCCTCCTTGGCGATGTCGTGCTGTGTCCGTCAGTCGCAAGTGCGCAAGCTAAACAGGCTGGGCACCCCCTGGCGGATGAAATGAATCTCTTATGCACTCATGGGATCCTGCATCTCCTCGGATACGACCACCACACCCCCGAGGACGAGCGTGAGATGTTCGGACTGCAAGCACGACTGGTCTCGGCTTGGCGCAAGCACGCGGGCAGCAAGAAATGAGCGGCAACGATTTTCTGCTGCTACTCATCGCGGTAGTCCTCATCTTGTTTGCAGCGCTGCTTGCAGGAACGGATGCGGCACTTGCCAGGGTCTCCAGGGTCAGCGTTGATGAGTTCGTCAAGGAGGGCCGACGTGGGGCGATACGGCTTCGTCAGGTTGTTGCCGACCCTGCCCGCTATGTCAATGTCGCGCTTTTCCTGCGGGCCATCGCGGAGATCACGGCCACTGTTCTTGTGACGCTAGTGACGCTGAGTCTGTTCCCTTCGCGGTGGGAAGCAGTCCTGGTGTCGAGCGTGTCCATGGTCGTTATCGCCTACGTCATCATCGGCGTCGCCCCGAGGACGCTCGGCCGACAACATGCCGGACGGATTGCGCTCATGTCCGCGGGTCCGATCTACGGTCTAGCCACGTTCCTGTCACCACTGACCAAGCTGTTGATTCTGCTCGGCAACGCGCTCACCCCAGGGCGTGGCTTTCGTGATGGCCCTTTCACCTCAGAGGCTGAGCTGCGCGATCTGGTCGACCTCGCTGAGGAGCGGTCGGTGATCCAGGATGACGAACGTCAGATGATCCACTCGGTGTTCGAGCTGGGTGAGACGCTCGCGCGCGAAGTGATGGTCCCTCGAACCGACATGGTGTTCATCGAACGAAGCAAGACGCTCCGACAAGCTTTCTCGCTGGGCTTGCGCAGTGGGTTTAGTCGCATCCCGGTCATCGGTGAAAACGAAGACGATGTTGTGGGAATCATCTACCTCAAGGACCTTGCCCGCCGGGTGTACGACCACCGAGACGGCGAAAGCACGGAGCGGGTTGAGTCGCTAATGCGTCCTGCCTTCTTCGTTCCGGACAGCCGCCCCGCAGATGAGCTGCTCAAGGACATGCAGGCACGCCGAACGCACATAGCTGTGGTCGTCGACGAGTACGGCGGCGTTGCTGGACTGGTGACGATCGAGGACATTCTGGAGGAGATTGTTGGTGAGATCGCCGACGAGTACGACGTCGACGAGCGACCGTCGATTGAGGAACTAGCTGACGGTGACTTCCGTGTCAGTTCTCGGCTGCATATCGACGAGCTGGCTGAGCTGCTCTCGGTTGATTTCGAGGCCGAAGACTTGATGGACGTCGATACCGTGGGTGGACTCTTAGCCAAACGGCTGGGCAAAGTGCCGATTCCTGGGGCCACCGCCGACGTTGCCGGATGGCGGCTGACAGCTGAGTCGACTGCGGGGCGACGAAATCGCGTCGGCACCTTGACCGTTCACCGGGTCAAAGAGTCTGTAGCCGCGGCTCCTTTGGAAGTTGGCGACGATGACTGACCAAGCGGGAGTCCACGCTCCCGAGCCCGAACCTGATCTCGAACCCACCTCCGAACTCAGTTCAGAGGACGCGAAGCTAGTCACGCTGGCGCGAGGGGCTCGTGGAAGGATCAGCGCACCCGAAGGCGCGGCGCTGCGCGACGAGACCGGCCGTACCTACGCGAGCGCGACCGTGAGTTTGCCCACGCTGCAGTTGTCGGCCGTACAGGCATGCGTTGCCCAGGCTGTTGCCGCTGGAGCCAGAGGGGTAGAGGCCGTTGCGGTAGTTAAGGCGGTTTCTGAGCTGGACGCTTCCGGGATGGCTGCACTTCGAGATTTGGGCCAGGCTGGCGTCCCGGTCTTCATCGCGACCGATCACAGCGACAGCATCATCAAGACCGTCACGTGACAGGCCACCTGCACGTTCTGCTGACAGGGTCTGAGCTGTGAGTTTCCGCTCTGGGCTCGTGTCTGTGGTTGGGCGACCGAACACCGGCAAGTCGACGCTGGTGAACGCGCTTGCGGGGGAGAAGGTTGCCATCACTTCGAGTCGACCGCAGACGACGCGTCATGTGGTTCGTGGGGTGGTCCATCGGGACGCCGGTCAGGTGGTGTTTGTCGACACACCTGGGTTGCACAAGCCTAAGACGCTGCTTGGACAACGTTTGAACGACGAGGTGCGCCACTCGCTCGCCGATGTCGACGTGATAGCGGTGACCCTTCCTGCTGATGAAAGCATCGGGCCAGGAGACCGCTTCATTGCCTCGGAGGCAGCCAAGGTCGGTCGAGCACCTAAGGTCGCCGTCGTCACCAAGACCGACCGGGTGCGGCCAGCGCAACTGGCGGCGCAGTTGAGTTCGGTCGCAGCCCTCGCCGAGAAATGTGGCTTTGAATGGGCTGAGGTGATCCCCGTCTCTGCTGTAACCGGGGAGCAGGTGGAGCTGCTCGTCGACCTCCTCATCCCGCTCTTGCCCGTTGGTGAGCCGTTCTTTCCGCCCGACCAAGTAACCGATGAGCCCCAGCTGGTACGAATCGCAGAGTTGATTCGTGAGGCCGCTCTTGAGGGGGTTCGAGACGAGCTTCCGCATTCGATTGCCGTTGTCGTCGACGAAGTTGTGCCGCGCGCCGACCGTCCGCCTGATCGCCCGTTGAGTGACGTGCGCGCGACGCTATTCGTCGAGCGCCCCAGCCAGAAGTCCATCGTGATTGGCCAGGGCGGGTCTCGACTGCGCCAGGTCGGATCTGATGCCAGACGTGAGATTGAACAGCTGCTTGGTGTTGCGGTCTACCTTGACCTACGCATCAAGGTCGCCAAAGACTGGCAACGCGATCCGAAACAAATGCGTCGGGTCGGGTTCTCCTAGGTCGGATCTGGCTTGGGTTCAGGTCTTGGATCGCTCGCTGGAATCTCTTGTCGATCTGCGAGCGGGTGGTCGTTCGAGTGCGCCAACTCAGGGATGAGCTCGTAGCGTCGGCCGTAGGTCTCGATGACGGCCTGAATGGTCGCAACGATCGGGATGGCGATCAACGCGCCATAGGCGCCGCCGAGAGCGCCACCGACAATGACGGCTCCAAACGCCACGGCCGGATGGATTTCCATGGTGCGATTGCTGATGCGGGGAGACAAGAAGTAGTTCTCCACTTGTTGGTACACGATCACGAACACAATGACCGAAACGCCGTCCAACACACTGCTCGAGAAACCGAACAAGGCTGGAAGAGCGCCGCCAAGGTAGGTGCCGATCGTCGGGATGAACTGCGAGACCACACCTGTCCAGATCCCCAACGGCAACCAGTACGGGATGTCGATAGCGAACAGAAACGCCGACGTAGCGGTAGCCGAAATGATGGCAAGGATGAGGCGAGACACCACATAGCCACCGGTCTTCTGCACGGTGATCTCCCAGACCGTGTTCACCACGCGCTGGCTTTCCTGGGGTAGCCATGACGCAACGATGCGTCGAATGCGCGGACCATCTGCGGAGAAGTAGAAAGCGAACAACAGGACCGTGAAGAGGTCGAAGACCACACCCACGAGTGACGTGACAAACCCGAATAGGCCAAGACCAAGAGTGGATGCCCAGTCGGCCACGGCAGTGGGCGTTACTTCCAGCAGGTCGGTGATGCGACTGGGATCGATGTTGGTGTGGAAGGTGTTGTTGATCCAGTCGACGCACGAAACGAGCGCGTCGGGCAGCGCCTCGACCAGAGTGACGATTTGGTCCAACAACAGGGTGCCAAAGATCGCGAAGAATGCCACGGTGGCCAAGAAGAGGCAGACCATGACGATGCCGGTTCCGTATCCTCGCCGAACCCCGCGTCGCGCCAGCCAACCAACGGCCGGCTCCATAGCTATGGCGAACAACCAAGCCAGTAGCACCAGGAACAGCAGGTGCTTGGTTCCGGCGAACAGCCAGTCCACGACCTTGATGATGAAAACCACGGCGATGACAGCAAGCCCAACCCGGCGCAACCATCGGGGATCGGCGAACGCCCACGCCATTGCCTGTGCGGACCGACGCGCCCGCCTCAGTTGCTCGTCGGGCTCGCTACCGGCGTGCTCTCCGACTGATTCGTCGACCGGCACAGCGTCCGGGTGGGCGTCGGGCATGGTGAGACGGTAGCCGACAAGGGTGGCATCGTCTGTGACCCTCTGCGCTACACTTCGAAGTGATGCTGATCGCGAGCCTGCTCCTTCGCAGCCGCGGCGAGGCCTAGTCCGACCGGTCTCCTCGCCGCGGAGGCTAGCCGTGTCCGGTTTTTGTGGCCACCCAGCAGTTGCGAGGAGTTCCCATGGCGAACAGGCAGCCCAGTTCCATGCCTATCAACAAGTACCAGGCATTTCCCCCGGTCGGTCTGACTGACCGCACGTGGCCGAACCGAGTCATGACCGCGCCACCCACCTGGTGTTCGGTTGACCTGCGTGACGGCAACCAAGCCCTCATCGACCCGATGAGCCCCACCCGCAAGCGTGCGATGTTCGATCTGCTGGTGCGAATGGGATTTAAGGAGATCGAGGTCGGTTTCCCCTCTGCCTCGCAGACCGACTTTGACTTTGTTCGTGAACTGGTCGAAAACGACCTGATACCTGATGACGTCACGATCCAGGTGCTGACGCAGGCCCGAGAACACCTGATCGAACGAACCTACGACTCGATCCGCGGTGCAAAGCGGGCGATCGTTCACCTGTACAACTCCACGTCGACGCTCCAACGTCGCGTCGTGTTCGGGCTCGACCGTGACGGCATCAAGGACATCGCGGTCCAAGGTGCTCGGCTGTGCAAGAAGTTCGAAGAGACTGTTCCGGGCACGGATGTGTACTACGAGTACTCGCCGGAGTCCTTTACCGGAACTGAGCTTCCGTACGCCGCCGAAGTCTGCAACGCGGTCAACGAGATTTGGCAACCGACCCCGGATCGCAAGGTCATCATCAACCTCCCAGCAACGGTTGAGATGGCCACGCCGAACGTCTACGCCGACCAGATCGAATGGATGCATCGCCACCTGGCCAACCGCGACTCCGTTGTACTGTCGCTGCACCCTCATAACGACCGAGGGACCGCCGTGGCCGCTGCCGAGCTCGGCTACCTTGCGGGCGCTGACCGGATCGAAGGAACGTTGTTCGGTAACGGTGAACGCACTGGCAATGTCTGCCTGGTAACGCTGGGGCTGAACCTGTTCAGCCAGGGGATCGACCCGCAGATCGATTTCGCAGATATAGATGAGATCCGACGCACGGTGGAGTACGCGAACCAGCTTCCGGTGCATCCTCGCCACCCCTACGGCGGTGACCTCGTCTACACCGCGTTCTCGGGCTCGCATCAAGACGCCATCAAGAAGGGGTTGGACGCACTCCGTCACGACGCCGAGGCAGAAGGAAAGACGGTCGACGAGGTGGTGTGGGCGGTTCCGTACCTGCCCATCGATCCGAAAGATGTCGGTCGCACCTACGAGGCAGTGATCCGGGTCAACAGCCAATCCGGCAAGGGCGGTGTTGCGTTCATCATGAAGAGCGAGCACCAGCTGGAGCTGCCACGCCGTTTGCAGATCGAGTTCAGCCAAGTCATCCAAGCGCACACCGATGCCGAGGGTGGCGAGGTTATGCCCGACGAGATGTGGGCGATTTTCGAAACCGAGTACCTGACCAACCAGATCCCGCTCCAGCTGAATGCCGTACACACGTCATCGGCCTCGGGCGAGAAGGACTCACTTCACGTTGGGCTGTACGTCGACGGTGAGCACTGTGAAATCGACGGGCTTGGCAACGGACCGATCGCTGCTTTTGTCGATGCACTGACATCGATCGGACACGATGTCCGAGTTCTCGACTACGCCGAGCACGCGCTGTCGTCTGGTGGCGATGCAAAGGCGGCTGCCTACCTTGAGTGCGCCATCAATGGTCAGGTGTATTGGGGCGTGGGGATCGACCCGAACATCGTCACCGCGAGCCTCAAAGCCGTGGTCAGTGCTGTGAATCGGGCAGCGGCCACGTCATGATCGGCGCGTCGCCCCCTGGGCGACCAGAGGTGCTTCTAGGCTAGGACTCGCTGAGCCAGAATCGGTGGACCAGCCGTGGTTGAGCGGCGGAAATACCGCCGTACACAGGAGGTAGTTCGTCATGAGCGCCGTAGATACCAGCATGGGTGACGCTGAGGCCAGGGCCGCGCTCGGCAAGATGGCCAGTCTCTGGTGGGTGTGGTTAGTCACCGGCATCGCCTGGGTGCTGATCTCGCTGATCATCCTGCAGTTCGACGACCAGTCGATTACGACCATTGGCGTTTTGGTCGGCTGCATGTTCTTGCTGACCGGAGTGCAGCAGTTTGTCTTTGCTGGGCTGTCGTCAGGTGGAATGCGATTCTTTTGGGCCCTGTTCGGTGCGCTGTTCGTCATCGGTGGCCTTGTCGCAATCTTCAATCCAACTCACACCTTCACTGCCGTTGCGGACATCCT